>NZ_CP084754.1:366934-733869 GCF_020535545.1 Roseateles sp. XES5 | reverse complement strand
ACTGGAGGAGACGGCGAACTGTTCTTCATCCTCGCAGACAGGAAAACGGTGCCGTCGACCACCGAGGCCATCGCAAAGATCAAAGCCGTTTTGCGAGTTAGTTTTCCTGTAGCCGTGTGGTGGCGTCGGTGGTTCGAATCCCCTCAAGAGCCTGACTCCATATGAAAGGCCTAAAGCATGTCAGGTTCAGATTGAACCAGACATGCTCTAAATTCTTTTGTTTTCGTTTGCCTTTTCGGGAAAACCGGTTCCCACTTTTCCCTGACAAACTCTAGCGGCGTGATTCTGACACGCACGATGCGCGAAAACGTAGGCTAGGTCATCGGGGTTAAGTGTTCACGATGTCAGCGGAATACGCAGATCATGATTGACGGAGACCGCGACGGTAGCGGGATGATAGGCCAAAAGGAAGAGCGATATACCGTCCTGGAAGGGCATCAAACGATCACGGTCACAAGCTTTAGAAGCGATTGGGGACGGCATCTGCTGGCAAGACCAGCAAGACATGGCCATGCCGGGACTGAACATCCAGGCTATCGCTTTACTTTGCGAAGATGGGCCTGAAGACCGCATTCCGCTTCGCCAGACGCAATCGACATGCCCTCATTCCGAACCTCGCTCGGCGTCACGCCAAACTGCTCGCGGAAAGCCCGCAAGAACTGATTGCTGCTGGAGAAACCCAACTTATGGGCGATGCTGGTGATCGAACCGGACGTGCCTCGGTGCGAAAGGAGCTGGCGGTAGGCGGCATTCAGCCGCCTGTCGCGGATGACGGCCCGCACCCCGCCGTCCCCAGCGAACATCCGGTAGAGATGGGCGCGCGACACCCGGAACCGCTGCATGAGAAGTGCCAGATCGAGGTCTGGGCGGTGTAGGTTCGCATCGATGAATTGCAGGACACGCTGGCGGAATATCCGGCTCAGCACCGGATCCTCCGGCAGCTCGTCGATCGTCCGGCCGGCAATCACGGAGATGAGCAGCGTCGTGACCGCCTCCTCGATGGCTTGTGCAACCGCGATGCCCATGGATGGCAAGCGATCCAGACTCAGAACCAGATCGGAAATCAGCTGGGTGACCGGCAGACCGGCCTTGAGGAGGAGGCCGTGCAGGGGCCGACCGCCCAGCGCTCGATCCAGCGGCGCGCGCGGCAAAACAAGGGGCAGCCCTGAACCAGCAGAAAACTGACTTGTAAAAGCCCGGCCAAGATCCAGAACGCAGACATCGCCATCTTCGATGGTAATTGTGTGCCCTTGGCAATCCATCTTTCCGTTCGCCGCCGTGAAGAGTTCAAGCATGTAGAAATCGCTCATCTCACTCCTCAGGGTCAGCCGCCGGCTTCGGTTGAGGTGCTGGGCACCGAAGGTTGTGCGGGAGACGCTGAGTCCGGCAATAAAACGTGCGTCGATCGATCCTTCCAGATGGGTGTTGCGCGCACTTTCAAGCGGCAGGGCATCAAAAAACGGAGCAACCATTTCGCGCCAGTAATCGCTGCGCAAATCCGGCTCGACGAAGTCTGTCGATAATAAAAGCCTGTCCTCCATGTCTTCGTTTAAATCTTCCCCAGGCCGCTTTCAACCGCCCGCATCATGATAGGCCGGCTCACCATGAGATGAGCCCTTGCGCCGAAGGAAAAGAGCCCCTGCGCCGATCGCAAGCTGCGCGTTGCCTTTATTTTTGAAGTGGCTGGTTATGGTGCGGGGGCGAGGATTATGAATAACAATCGTGGTAAGAGCCGCATCTCCCTTCTGCTCGGGAGCACGGTGCTGGCTGGGGTTGTGGCCATCTGCCTGGGATCGGAAGCTGCCGCGCAGACCTTCACCGGCAACCAGACGACGAGTGGCCCATTTGCCAGCGGAACGCAGCTTTTCTACGATACCAGCGCGCTCAACGCCTCGGCTGATAATGCCGTCAGCGGCGGGACGCAGATATTCGGCGACACTAGCGCACTGAATGCCTCTGCCGCCAATGCCGTCAGCGGCGGGTCGCAGGGTTTCAACGACGCCAGCGCGCTCAACGCCTCCGCCGCCAATGCGGTCAGCGGCGGGACGCAGTATTTCTACAACACCGGCGCACTCAACGCCTCGGCTGCCAATGCCGTCAGCGGTGGGACGCAGTTTTTCATCGACGCCAGTGCACTGAACGCCTCGGCTGCCGATGCCATCAGCGGCGGGACACAGAATTTCTACAACACCAGCGCGCTGAACGCCTCGGCTGCCAACGCCGTCAGCGGCGGAACGCAGAATTTCGGCGACACCAGCGCACTCAACGCCTCGGTTGCCAATGCCGTCAGCGGCGGGACGCAGAATTTCGGCGACACCAGCGCGCTCAACGCCTCTGCCGCCAATGCCGTCAGTGGCGGGGAGCAGTATTTCTGGGGCACCAGCGCACTCAACGCTTCGGCCGCCACTGCGGTCAGCGGCGGGATGCAGGATTTCAACAATACCAGTTCGCTCAACGCCTCTGCCGCCGATGCCGTCAGTGGCGGGACACAATATTTCTGGGGCACCAGTGCGCTCAACGCTTCGGCCGCCACTGCGGTCAGCGGCGGGATGCAGGATTTCAACAATACCAGTTCGCTCAACGCCTCTGCCGCCGATGCCGTCAGTGGCGGGACACAATATTTCTGGGGCACCAGTGCGCTCAACGCTTCGGCCGCCAATGCCGTTAGCGGCGGGACGCAGTATTTCAGCGAAACCAGCGTACTCAACGCCTCGGCCACCAATGCCGTCAGCGGTGGGCAGCAGTATTTCTACGACGCCAGCACGCTCAATGTGCTGGCCGACAATGCCCTGACCAAGGATGTGACGGTCAATTTCGACAATCAATATAGCGGCCCCGGCGGTACGCTCCGGCTCAACGGTTACAGCACCGTGGTCGGCGCCGTCCAAAGCCTGTCGGCCGGTTCGGGTATCATCGAGAATGGCGGCGCTGCCGACAGCGTCCTGACCATCGATGGCTCAACCGCCGGGAACTCATCCTTCTCCGGCCTGTTTCGCGATGGCGGCGCAGGCCGTCTGGGGCTGACGCTGGCCGGCGGCACGCTGACGCTCTCGGGAATGAACACCTATACCGGCCCGACGACGATCGATGGCGGCACGCTGGCGATCACCTCGACTGGCGGTATCGCCTCCAACGTCATCAACAATGCCACGTTTAAGAACGCCGGCACGGTGGCGGGCAGCGTGACCAACAATGCCGGCGCGATCTTCACCCATACCGGCGGCAGCGTCTCGGGCGGCGTGACCAACGCCGGTACGGTGAACGCCAAGGGCGGGGCGCTCAACGGCGCGATCTTCAACAGCGGAGCCTTCACCGTCACCGGCACGACGACCGGGAACGGCGCGTTCGCCAACAGCGGCACCTTCACCTTGGCTGGAGGAGACTTCACCGGCCTCTCCAGCTTCACCAACAGCGGTCTGGTGACGGCGGCAAACGCCGGCACGCTGGGAGCGGCGAGCTTCGTCAACGCGACAGGCGGCATCGTCGATCTGCGTAACGGTTCAGCCACCAATGTGCTCAACATGGCGGGCAACGTCACCTTCAACGCGGGATCGACCTACAAAGTAGATGTGAACGCGGCCGGGCAGTCCGACCGCGTCGCCGTCACCGGCGCCGCCGACATCAGCGGCGCAACGCTGGATGTCTCAGCCTCCGGCATGGCGCTCGCACGCTACACGGTCCTTACGACCACGGGCGGCCTCACCGGGACCTTTGGGACTCTGGCCGGCGATTTCGGCCCGATTTCGGCCTTCGTCGGCGTCGCCGCCAGCTATGACACCAACAACGCCTATCTCGACATGCTGCGGGTGCGCGACTTCGCCGACGCCGGCGTGGCCCGCAACCAGAAGGCAGCGGCCTATGGCATCCAGAGCATTTCGGGCGACAACCCGTTCTTCACCGGCAATGGGCTCTACGACGCGGTGCTGGCCCTGCCGACCGATGCAGCCGCTCGCAACGCTTTCGATCAACTCTCGGGCGAGGTCCACGCCTCGGTGAAGACGGCGCTGATCGAGGACAGCCATTTCGTGCGCGATGCCGCGACGAACCGCATCCGCGCCGCCTTCGGCGGGGTCGGCGCATCGCGTGCGCCTGTCCTGGCCTATGCCGACCCGGCCGATGGCAAGACTGGCTATGCCGCCTTCGCCTCGCTCGATTCGGGGACAGTCGCCGTCGCGCCGACGACTGACCATTTTGCGCTCTGGGGGCAGGGCTTTGGCGGCTGGGGCTCCACGAACAGCGACGGCAGTGCCGCGCGCCTGTCCCACTCGACCGGCGGCTTCCTGGTCGGCGGCGATGTCCCGATCTTCGACACCTGGCGTCTCGGCATGATGGCGGGGTACAGCCGGACCGATTTCAACGTCAGGGACCGGGCCTCATCGGGTTCGAGCGACAACTATCATCTCGGCCTCTACGGCGGCACGCACTGGGGCAATCTCGGTTTCCGCACGGGTGCGACCTATACGTGGTATGACATCTCGACCAGCCGCTCCGTCGCCTTCCCCGGCTTTGGCGACAGCCTGAAGGGCGACGATCGCGCCGGCACGGCACAGGTGTTCGGTGAACTGGGCTATGGCATCCGTGCCGGCAGCTTCGGCTTCGAGCCGTTTGCCAACCTCGTCTATGTGAACCTCAGCACCAATGGTTTCGCGGAGAACGGTGGCGCTGCGGCCTTGCGTAGTACCAGCACCAGCACGGGCGTCACCTTCACGACGCTTGGCCTGCACGCCTCGACCGACTTTGCTTTGGGAGAAACTGCCGCAACGCTGCGCAGCACGCTCGGCTGGCGCCATGCTTTCGGCGATACCACGCCGCTCGCCACCATAGCCTTTGCCGGCGGCTCGCCTTTCACAGTCGCGGGCGTGCCGATCGCGAAGGATGCGCTGGTGCTGGATATCGGACTGGACGTCGCCATTACCGGGAACACCACTCTCGGTATCTCTTACGGCGGGCAATATGGCGGCAACGCCATCGACCAGTCCGTTCGAGCAAATTTCAATGTCAGGTTCTAAAGAAATAAAGCTCAGGCTTTTTGCTTCGCTCGCAGTTGCCTTCCCGCCGTCGTTGCCGACCTTGCGGCCTAGTAAGTCCATGCCCTGTGTTGCGAACCATGCCCTCATGGATGTGGTTGAACCTGTGCTCTGACCCCCGTTCGACCACCGTCCGATCGCCGATGCTGACGGCCGGCTCAGCCACGCGCCGGCTCCGGACAGACATTTCGCCCGACCGATGCCGGAAAGAATCCGAGAATACCCATCTGCATGGCGGGGCAGACCGAACATGTGCTTGCAGTCTTTGAAATTGTTCTCCAGACTGGCCTGAATTTGGGGGGCTGGTCCATTGGCTGACCGCATCGGGGGGAAACGCAACCAGCCTTACCGGCATTTCCAGGAATATGACGCGGCATGTGCCCAGCTCGTTTGAACCAAGACCTTGCCCGTGGTTTCATTATTCCGATCGGAGGTGGAGAGGACCGCGTCAAGGAACAGCACATCCACCGCCGCTTCGTGGAACTGTCGGGTGGCGGGGATGCCGACATCGTCGTGATTCCGACGGCGTCGGAGCTGGAGACGACCGGCCGGGACTACAACCGGATCTTCCGCGATCTCGGTGCTGCGGCGGTGGATTTCCTGCCGATCAGCCGTCGTGCCGATTGCGACAATCCCCGTTATCTCGACATGCTCGACCGGGCGACCGGAATCTTCCTGACCGGCGGCAACCAACTGCGCCTGTCGACGATCCTCGGCGGTACCGCCATCGCCCAGAAGATCCGCCGTCGCAACGCGGCCGGCGTCGCGGTCGCGGGCACGTCGGCGGGCGCGTCGATCATGTCCGAACACATGATCGCGGGCGGTGACAGCAATTCCTCGCCCGCCGAGGGGAGGGTAAGCCTGGCGCCGGGCATCGGCCTGACCAATGCAGTGATCATCGACCAGCATTTCACCGAGCGGAACCGGTTGGGCCGGCTTTTGACGGCATCCTCCTACAATCCGTTCCTGATCGGTCTCGGCATCGACGAGGATACGGCCGCCTTTATCGGTCCCGACGGCGTCTTCGAGGTCGTCGGATCGGGCACGGTGACCGTGGTCGATGCCTCGGGCCTGACGCACTCCTCGATGTGGGAGGCCTCGCGCGGCGAGGCGCTGACCCTGCTCGGGCTGAAGATCGACGTGATGGGCGAGGGCTGTCGCTATGATCTCGTGGGGCGGCACGCCTATCCACCGGATGAACACGCGGCGTTCTGCACGCTGCCAAACGAAAAGGTCACGACGAACTGACCGCGCTATAAGGGAGGAACTCCGCAATGAAAATCGTTTCGAAAAACGTGTTTGTCGGTCCAAACGTATGGGCGGGATTTCCCGTCATCCGCTACGTCATTGACCTGGGAGTTCTGGAAGAGTGGCCATCGGCGAAGATCGGGGAGGATTGGATCAATGCGCTTGTCGAGGCCCTTCCGGGGCTGCATGAGCATGGCTGCTCCTACCGTGAGCCGGGCGGTTTCATTCGCCGTCTGAGAGAGGGCGAGGGCACATGGCTCGGCCATGTCGCCGAACATGTCGCGCTGGAGATACAGGGCGTCGCGGGGTCCGAGGTCACCTTTGGCCGCACCCGGTCAACCGGGGTGCCGGGCCACTACAATCTCGTCTATCAATATCATCAGCGCGATGTCGGGCTCGAGGCCGGGCAACTGGCGATCCGGCTGTTGATGCATCTCCTGCCCGACCACCTCAAGTCGCAGGTCGAATACGAGTTCGACCCCGAATTCGATTTTCCTGACGAGTTGAAGAGCTTCGTCCTGATGGCGCAGCGCAAGGAATTCGGCCCCTCGACCGGTTCGCTGGTCAAGGCCGCGGAAGATCGCGACATTCCGTGGATCCGGCTCAACAACAACTCGCTGGTGCAGTTCGGTCATGGCAAGTTCCAGCAACGCATTCAGGCGACGATCACCAGCGAGACCAAGCACATCGCGGTGGAGATTTCCTGCGACAAGGAAGACACCCACAACATGCTGAGCGATCTCGGCCTGCCGGTGCCCCAGCAGCGTCTGGCCTATTCGCCGGCCCAGGCCGTCCGGGAGGCAGGCCGCATTGGTTATCCGGTCGTGGTGAAGCCGCTCGATGGCAATCACGGGCGCGGGGTTTCGATCAACCTGACCGAGGACGCACAGGTGGAAACCGCCTTCCACGAGGCCAAGGCGCACTCCAAGAGCCGCGGCATTCTCGTCGAGAGTTTCGTCACCGGCATGGATCATCGCATGCTGGTGGTGAACGGCGAACTGGTCGCGGCGGCCAAGCGTGTTCCCGGCCATGTCGTCGGCGACGGCAGGCATACGATCGCCGAGCTGATCGAGATCGTCAATTCCGATCCGCGCCGGGGCATCGGGCATGAGAAGGTGCTGACGAACCTGGAGCTCGACAATCAGGCCGAACGGCTGATGGCGGATGCCGGCCATACCGCCGAAACGGTCCTGCCGGAGGGCGAGACCTTCTACCTGCGCTCGACCGCGAACCTGTCGACCGGCGGCACGGCGATCGACGTGACCGATGTCTGCCACCCGGACAACAAGGACATGGCCGAACGCACGATCAAGGCGGTGGGCCTCGATGTGGGCGGGGTCGACTTCCTCACGCCTGACATCACCAAGAGCTACAAGGATATCGGCGGCGCCATCGTCGAGGTAAACGCCGCGCCGGGTTTCCGGATGCATGTCGCCCCCTCGGAAGGCAAGCCGCGCGACGTGGCGGGCAAGGTTCTCGACATGCTGTTCCCGAAGGGCCGGGAAGCGCGGATCCCGATCGGCGCCATCACCGGAACGAACGGCAAGACGACGACCTCGCGCATGCTCGCCCATATCATGAAGTCGTCCGGCAAGATCGTCGGCATGACCTCGACCGACGGGGTCTATGTCGACGGCAAGCTGACCGTGAAGGGCGATATGACCGGGCCGGCCTCGGCGCAGATGGTGCTGCGCGACCCATCGGTCGATTTCGCCGTGATGGAAACCGCGCGGGGTGGCCTCGTTCGCGCCGGCCTTGGCTATCAGCGCTGCGACGTCTCGGCCTGCCTCAACGTGGCGGCCGACCATCTGGGGATGGGCGGGATAAACACGGTCGAGGAGCTTGCCGTGATCAAGCGCGTCGTCGTCGAGGCTGCGACGGATACGGTCGTGCTCAACGCCGACGACATCCACTGCCTGCGCATGGCCGATTTCTGCAAGGCCGAGCATATCTGCTACGTGACGACGAATTCCGACCATCCCCTTGTGAGGGAGCATATCCAGGCCGGGGGCCGCGCCGTGGTGCTGGAAAAGGCCATGAATGGCGACATGATCACGATCTACGCCAACGGCCTGCACCTGCCGGTCCTGTGGTCGCACCTGATCCCGGCGACGCTGGAGGGCAAGGCGCTTTATAACGTGCAGAACGCGATGTTCGCCTGCGCGATGGCCTATGCGTTCAGGCTCGACCTCGACAATATCCGCCACGGGCTGAGAACCTTCGACACCTCGTTCTTCCAGGTGCCGGGGCGGACCAATGTGTTCGATGAACACCCCTTCAAGGTCATCCTCGACTACGGCCATAACCCGGCGGCCATCGCCGCCATGTCGGGCCTGGCCGACCGGCTGGACGTGAAGGGCCGCAGGCTCGTGGTCTGCGCCATGCCGGGCGACCGCCGCGACGAGGACATCCGCGAGGCCGCCAAGGTGCTGGCAGGGCACTTCGACCACTACTTCGTCAAGCCTGACGACAATCGCCGGGGGCGCGGAGAGATGGAGGTTCCGGAGATGCTTCGCGACGGCCTGATTGTGGCCGGGGTGGAGGCTGACCGGATCACGCTCGTGGCGAGCGAGGCGGAGGCCGTCGATATGGGGCTGAACACGGCGCAGCCCGACGATCTTCTCGTCATCTTCGCCGATGAACTGGCGCGGTCCTGGAAGCAGATCATCTACTTCAAGAAGGCCGAGCGGGAGGCCATCATCACGGCAAAGCCGCCCCGCGTGGAGCGGCCTGCCGCCGAATTCGAAGAACTGGTATCGGCGACGGATCTCCTGATCCGTGACGAACGGGGCGTACGTCTCGCTCGGGCCGAACCCGAAGGGGCGGACTGAAACGAGGCGCAGGATGATGCATTCCGACGCATTGCAGGATCTTCTGGAAATTCCGGTGCCGGACCATCCGGCGCTGGTTCTGGATGGCTGCCGCAGGCTGCTTGGGCCGAACCTCTACGGGCCGGAGCCGGGCGCGGTCGGCGATGGTCTTGCGACGGGGTTCGATGCCGGCATCCTGCTCGACGCCTGGCGCCGACATACACGCCTCCTGCTCGACGCCCTTGGCTGGACCACAACGCCGATCCGCACGCGGCCTTTTGACGGCGGCGGAAGTCTCTTCCTGCCGGCTGCCGTCGATCAGCTCTTCACGGCTGCCTTCGTCGTCGAGGCGGCGTGGTACTACACCGCGACGGAGCTTCTTCAACTCGATCCGATTCCGCCCGATCAGATGGTTGCGGGCCTGCGCCGCATCGGCGATGCGGAAGCCAATCCCGCGCTTTCCGATCTTGTCGCGAGAGCCGAACGGAGCGGGCTCGACCGTCTGCTCGATGACGATGCACTGACGCTCGGCCACGGCGCCGGATCGCAGACATGGCAGACTGACAGCCTGCCTGCGTCGCCCGACTGGTCGCGGCTGCACGATATTCCCATTGCCCTGGTCACCGGCACGAACGGCAAGACCACGACCACCCGCCTCATTGCGGCGATGGGGCGGGCTGCGGGGCGGATTTCGGGCCTCTCCTCCACCGAATTTGTCAGGGTTGGCGACGATATTCTCGACCGGGGGGACTATTCCGGCCCGGCCGGCGCGCGGCTTCTCTTGCGGGATCGCCGACTGGAAATCGGCGTGCTGGAGGTCGCGCGCGGCGGTATCCTGCGCCGGGGCGTGCCAGTGACGCGGGCCCGCGCGGCCGTCGTGACCAATGTCGCGGCCGATCATCTCGGCCAGTACGGGATCACCACGGTCGGTGAACTGGCCCAGGTGAAGCTGGCGGTCCACCGGGCCCTTGCGCCGGGTGGCCTGTTGATCCTCAATGCGGATGATCCCTTGGTCGTCGAGGCCGCCGGCGCGGCGGATGCGCTGAAAGCGTGGTTCTCGCTCGATGCCGACCATGCCGAGATCCGGGCCGCGCGATCGCGCAGCACCCCCTGCGCCTGGCTTGACGAGGGTCGCATCATGCTCTCGGACGGGCGATCCGAGACGTCGTTGATCGACGTCGCCGAGGTGCCGCTCACCCTCGGGGGGGCTGCCCGCTACAACATCGAGAACGTGCTCGCTGCCGTGCTGGCGGCGCTGGCGGTCGGCATCCCGAACGACGCGATCTCGACGGTTCTCTCGATGTTCCGCAGCGATCCGACCGACAATCCGGGCCGGGCCAATGAATACGCCGTGCGCGGCGCCCGGGTTTTCGTCGACTTTGCGCACAACCCGCATTCCATCGCCGCGGTGACGGGTGCTTTGGCCGCGCTTCCCGCGCGCCGGCGGTTCGTTCTGCTGGGCCATGCGGGCGACCGCTCGGACGAGGAGATACGCGCCTTGACGCGCGGTGCGTTCCGCCTGCGGCCCGACTTTGTCGTTGCGGCCGAGAACCCCAAATATCTGCGCGGTCGGCCGGCCGGTGAGATCTCCGGTCTTATCCGCCAGGAAAGCCTCGACCTCGGCCTGCCAGCGGACCGGATCATCCTTGCCGACAGTCCGCCCGACGGCGCTCGACGGGTGATCGAGCAACTGGCACCCGGAGACGTAGCGCTGCTTCTGGTTCATACAGAACGTGAGGAAGTCGTGGCTCTTCTGACCGACTCCGGTTGCATCCAGAACAGCTCGGAGGCGCCGAACGCCGGCGCCGCAAGTGATTCAGATGGGCTTGAAAGGCTCTAGCTGTGCGCTTTCAGCAGAACGCCCATCAGCAGGATCGGCATGACCGACGGCAACCTCTTGAGGCTCCACAGCTAGTGCGCCAGCATTTCGTCGACGATTTGCTTTCCGCTAAGGTCGGCAGGATAATAGGTCGGCCAGTTGATCACCTCGTTGAGCAGCGCTGAACGATCGTTTCCCCAATAGAGATGGTAATGGTCCGCCCTGGTCGGCGCGATGATATGGTCACTGAACTGGATGAAGTCAGGTGCCGAGCTGTCCCCTTCAATTTTCTGGAATATGAAGCGGACGCCGCGATTGCCCTTCTTATAGGTCAGGATTTCGTGACCATCGCTCTCGTAGTGTCCGCTCACGGATTGCTTGCCGCGGTAGAAGGTCACCCGTTTGCCCTCGATCACGATGCGGTCGACATCGGTCTTATACCCAACGTCATAATAAGCGCGGTACTCGGCTACCGTTTTCTCTCCCTGTTTTGCCTTTTCCGTCATGACCTGGTCGAGGGTTCCGTCGACGAGATACGGATAGACGGACTGCCAGTCACCCTCCCAATCGGAAAGAAGTCGCGGCTTCACGTCGCTGTCCTTGAAATAGCCTTTGTAGACCGCGCCTTTTTCACCGTGCGTATGAGTGTGCTTATGTGCCGAGGACGCGTGAGCGCCTTGCATACCGATGGCGCCGAGTGCCGCTAGAATCGTCAGCATCTTACCGACGGTTTTGATCGTTCTGTCCATGGGCCTTGCCTTTGTCCTGATGCCGCATCCATGTTGTCTTAATGTAATAACATTACATAGCGCGTCGTAGCCTGTCGGCCGTATGGATGCAAGAGGTCCAACGGACGAATGTGTGGGGCACTGTCGGAATTTAGTTTCGGCAGGCTCCGGCTTCGCCCCTGCATGTTGCGCCTGCAAAACAGGCAACTGACCTCGCTGGAATGACAAAAGAAAATTCTGGCCGCCGGACCGTGCCAGCCATCGGTTGAAGGACGCCTGAGCCGCCTCCCATTGCGTGGTGCGGCTGGTAGAGCCAACCGGATTTGGCTGGGTGGCCAAGAAAGCTCCGTCGAAACCGGCCGACTACGCTCACCTCACAGACATCGATTCGGACATGACGCGCGACAACCTATCCGCATCGTCGTTTTGGTTATTGTCCGCTCAAGGTCATCTTCGACGTTTCGGGCGCGGCGGCGTTCAAATAGGCGACGAAATCCCTGAGCATGGGCACACGGCGTGGACGGAAACTTTCCTCCGCCACTCGGATATCGGCGATACGGTCGACACGGAACTTGCGGAAATCCTGCCTGAGGCAACACCAGGCAAGCAGCACCAAAACCCGCTCCAGATAGACGATCGCCAGCGGCAGCACCTGCCGGTCGGTTCGCTGCTGCTCAGCATCGACGTAACCGATCACCACGGCGCGCTCCTGCCAGCAGGCCTCGCGCAGAAGGCCGATATCGGTAATCGGCGAGTCGCGACGTTCGAAACGATAGACTTGCGACGCGGCATGCAGCGCCTGGCGCTGTAGCCGATCAGGCAACGTTGCCGTGACCTTCGAAAGTACGGCAGCTGCCGCCGCCGCCAGAGCCGACTCACCCATATGCTGCACCTCGGCAAGGCCGAGCACCAGGGCTTCGATTTCAAGCCGTGTAAATGTCTGCGGCGGCAAGGCGATGTCTTCCGTCAGCCGGTAGCCGAAGCCGCGCTCGCCGTCGATGACGGCACCTGCGGCGCGCAGGCTGTCGATATCCCTGTAGAGCGAACGCAACGATACGCCGGTCTCCTCGGCAAGGCGCGCGGCCGTCGCCGGGGAGGGGAGAGTGCGAAGCGCCTGGAGCAGGCGAAACAGACGATCACTACGGGCCATGACTGTGGAAGATAGATGAAGCCTACTGACGGAAAATGGCAGTTGGCCGACTGTACAAGATCAGCATTGCCAAACGCAACCGAGGATCCAGACCATGCTGACGCTGTTTCATTCCCCCCGCTCGCGCTCGTCGCGTATCGTCACCCTGCTTCGCGAACTCGAAGCCCTCGACAAGGTCGCGATCGAGATTGTCGACATCACCCGCGGCGATGGCAGCGGCCGCAAGGATCCGAGGAACCCACATCCGGAAGGCAAGGTGCCGCTACTCGTTCACGACGGCGTGGTGATCTGGGAGAGCATCGCGATCATCCAGTACCTGACGGATCTCTTCCCGGAAAAGAAGATGGCGCCGGTTGCCGGCGACCCGCAGCGCGGTCGGTATCTGAGCTGGCTCGCCTGGTATGCCGGCGTCGTCGAGCCGGTGCTGATCGCACAGGCAGCCGGGATCTCGCATCAATTTCTGGATTCTACCTTCCGCGGCCCGGCGGAACTGGCGGCACGCCTCGAAACCGCACTCACGGATAGCCCGTATCTGATGGGGGAGCGATACACGGCTGTCGATCTGCTGCTGCATTCGCCCTTTGCCTGGTACCCCGCGGCGACGCCGGACAGCGATGTGGTCAAGGCTTGGGTGCAGCGTTGCGGCGAGCGGCCATCGCTGCAATGGGCCGCCGACTACGATGCCGGCACCACGGCTGCGGCCTGATGGCTCGCATTGGCCGCTCCGACCGGGCGGCCTCCTTTCGCTTGAGATTGCCTTGCTCGCCACCCCCTTACGGTAGACGGCTACGGAAGCATCGCGAGCACTGTGATCTTGGCGGATATATCATGCAACTAATACATCCGGGTAAGGGTCGTTGGCTAAGGCCCTTTCAAGAGTGTCACTTGAAAAAGTCGAGTCTGGAATTCCGGGACTTTTGATGGTCCAGAATGCCGCGAATCCGGCGGGTTCGATCACTTGCGAAACAACCGGAAAACACTCTCCAACTGACGAATGCCGGCCGCGGTTTGGGCTTCATCGCATGCGGCATAGCCCATGACCAAGCCCTGCATGGCCGGACGGTGCCGGAAGAACTTCGACATCGGGCTGACATTGACGCCGCGGGAAGCCAGTGCGTTCGCAACGGCTATATCGTCCAGCCCGCCCCTCAGCTGGCCGATAAGCTGGATGCCGGCTTCGCAGGGCAGGATGTTCATGTCTTCACCGAGGCGTTGCGCGCAGATTTCGACGAAGGCCTCCCGCCGGCTGGCATAGAGGCGGCGCATCCGCTTCAGGTGACGGGTCATGTGCCCTTCCATGATGAAGTCGGCAAGGGCCGCCTGCAGCAGCAGCGGAGCGAACTGCCCGGTGGTGCTGAGCGCATTGACGAAGCCTTTCTGCAAGGCTTGCGGCAGGACGATGAAGCCGAGGCGAAGGGCCGGAAACAGCAGTTTTGCGAAGGTTCCGACATAGATCACCCGGCCG
The DNA here is from genome assembly GCF_020535545.1 of Roseateles sp. XES5. NCBI lineage: Bacteria > Pseudomonadati > Pseudomonadota > Betaproteobacteria > Burkholderiales > Sphaerotilaceae > Roseateles > Roseateles sp. XES5. Next base: position 719,622 of record NZ_CP084754.1, on the reverse strand, counting down.
CTGGCATCCATGCTCTGCAAGGCCGGCACGGGCCGTCCGACGAAACGGTACTCGCCATCGAAATCGTCCTCGATGATCCAGCTGTCCAGGCGGTCGGCCACGTCGAGCAGGGACAGGCGTTGTTCGACCGGCATGGTGATGCCAAGCGGATGCTGGCATGCCGGGGTGACGTAGATGAGGCGCGCGGCGCGTGGCGTGGGCGCAAAGCGCCAGCCGTCGGCGTCCACGAGAAGCGGAAGGATATGGGCGCCGGCGACGGTGAAGGCCGCCTGCGCGCCGTAATATCCGGGCTCCTCCATCCAGACCGGATCGCCCGGGTCGAGCAGGAGGCGTGCAAGGAGGTCGAACGCGGCCTGCGCCCCGGTCGTAATGACGATCTGTTCCGGTCGACACTGAATGCCGCGGGCAGAGGCAAGGTAACCGGCGATCGCCTCCTGCAGGGCCGGCAGCCCACTGACATCGTAGGTTCCGAAGAGTTTGTCTCCGGCAAAGGCGGCCCTGCGCGCCACGAGCTTCGCCCATACGCCAAAGGGAAAGGAATGGGCATCAGGCATGCCCGGATGGAACGCCTGGCTGCCGGGCCGGCCGTGATGCACGGGCTGCTCCAGCAGCACGCGTCCCCGTTTCGACAAGGGGCGGCTGTCTCCTGCTGCGATAGCGGGATCGGGTCTCGGCGAAACGGCGGGCAGGGCCACCACGACCGGTCGCGCGCCAGGGCGATTGAGCAGGTAGCCCTCTGTCGTGAGCTGGTCGTAGACGGCGACGATCGTGTTGCGCCCCAGGCCGAGTTCCGTCGCCAGCGATCGGGTCGAGGGCAACTCCACTCCTGCCGGCAGGACGCGGGAGCCGATGAGCTGGGTAATCGCGCGGTAGAGCTGCCGCTGCAGCGGCTCCGGATTGGCCCGGTCGACCGCCAAGGCATCAAGGGGAAAGACCTGCCTGCTGCGTATGGTTGGCTTCACGGAATTTCCCTCTCGGGGGGCGGTGAAACTGGACCCATCAACTTCCAATGAACTGGCTCTCGCGACGGATACAGTAACCGATAAGCTACTCCTATGCCGCATTCAAGGAAATCGATCCCCGACGGGAGCCGATGTTTCGATCCATCCCCCTGAACCGGCGGCCGGAGATCAGAAATCAATCGAGGGCAGTGCGTGAGATGAGCGTGAAAATAGGCATCAATCCAATCACCTGGACCAATGACGACGTGCCGGAGCTCGGGGGGGATACCCCGCTCGAAACCTGCCTCGATGAGACCCGCCAGGCGGGCTATGCCGGTACGGAGCTCGGCGGGAAGTTTCCGCGGGTAGCAAGCGAACTCGGCCCCATCCTGTCCGGCTATGGACTTGACCTGGTCTCCGGCTGGTACGACGGGCGCATCCTGGAAAACACGGTTGACCAGGAATTCGAGACGATCCTGCCGCATCTTACTCTTCTGCGTGACCTCGGTGCGCGCCATGTGGTCTATGCGGACACATCGAGAGGCCGGCATGGGGCGATCCACGACCCGATTTCCCAGCGCCCACGCCTGACGGACGACGAGTGGAAGGGCTATGGCGAGAAGATCACCCGGCTGTCGGAGCGGTTCGCTGAATTCGGCGTTGGCATGGCCTTTCACCACCATATGGGCACGATCATCGAGACCGATGCGGAAATCGACCGCTTGATGGAAAACACCGGTGAGGCTTTCGGGCTGCTCTACGACACGGGCCACTGCATTTTCTCGGGTGGCGATCCGAAGTCGCTGCTGCAGCGGCATGTCGATCGCGTCGTGCACGTTCACTGCAAGGACTACCGGCCGGAGATCCTTCATCGTGCGCGGGCGCAGGACATGAGCTTCATGGGGGCGGTCATGGACGGGATCTTCACCGTTCCGGGAGACGGCGCTCTGGACTACCTGACGCTTCTCAAGATTCTTGCCGATGCCGGTTATGCCGGCTGGCTCGTGGTGGAGGCGGAGCAGGATCCGGCCAAGGCGCATCCCTTGACCTATGCCACCATGGGCTACGGAAACCTGAAGGCGCTGGCGGAGAAAGCCGGTTTCGTCGTGAACGGGAGGACATGAGAATGAACGGTTCCGGGAGGACGCAGGCAGCGGCCGGCACGACGCCCCTCGTCGTGGTCAATATCGACGATGTCGGCATGTGCCACGGTGCCAACGTGGCCTATCTCGAGTTGCGCCGGCTCGGCGTGGTGGATTCCGGATCGGTGATGGTTCCGTGTCCGTGGTTTCTCGAAATCGCGGAGGCGGGGGCCCTCGATCCGACGCTCAACCTGGGTGTCCACATCACGCTGACCTCGGAGAAGCGCCACTACCGCTGGCGCCCACTCACCAAGGCGACATCCGCGTCCGGTCTCGTGGATGCGGACGGCTTCCTGTGGCGCTCGGTGATCGAGCTGCGCAGACACGCCCATCCGGACGCCGTCGAGGCGGAGATGCGGGCGCAGATCGAGGCGTTTCAAAATGCCGGCCTGACGGCAACCCATATCGACGGCCACATGGGTGGGGTCTTCTCACCGGAATTCGTCGAGCGATATGTCGAGGTCGGCGTCGAATATGGCCTGCCGACCCTGTTCCCGGCCACAATCCAGTCTTACGGGCCGGTCCACAATCTCGGTGCCGTCGAGCAATCCGCCTATGACGTCGCAGCCGCGCGCCTGTCGGCGGCCGGCGAGGTCTGCGCGACGGCGGTCCTGGAAACACCGTGGCACAGGGAGCAGCCGGCCCAGGAGCGCTACCAGGCGCTCTACGAAAGGATCGGGCCGGGGCTGAATTTCCTGTGTCTCCATGCCAACGCACCGGGAGAGATCGAGGTCATCGAACCGGCTTCGGCGCAGATCCGCATCGATGAATACGAGGTGCTGAAGAGCCCCTCCTTCCGCCGCTGGGCGGAGGCGCTTCCGGTACGCAGGGGATCGATGAAGGAGCATGCAGCGGCAAGACTGGCCGCTTGAGACGAAATCCCTCGCCTTCCGGCAGGATACATCCACCATAAAAAGGGAACAGCAACCATGATTGCAGCAGTTTTGAAATCGAAATTCGCCCGCCTTGTTCGTTCCGGTGCCCTTGCGGCGACTGTCGCGCTTCTCGGCGTGACGAGCGCGTCAGCGGAGGCCAAGAAGGCCGAAGACGTTCGCATCGTCTTTGTCACGCATGGCCAAGCGAACGACGTGTACTGGACGGTCGTGAAGAACGGCATGCTGGCGGCAGCCAAGCAACTCGGTGTCAAGGTCGACTATCAGGCACCGGAAACCTTCGACGTCGTGCGCATGGCCCGCATGATCGAAGCGGCGACCGCCTCCGCGCCGGACGGCCTCGTCATTTCGATTCCCGATGCGGATGCGCTGAAGGCGCCTGTCGAGGCGGCAAAGGCCGCCGGCATCCCCGTCGTGGTCATCGATTCCGGCGAGGATCAGGTGGAGCCCTGGAAGCTCGACCTTTTCGTCGGCGGTGGTTCCGAATACGACAATGGCGTGCGCGCCGGAAAGATGATGGGCGAGGCGGGCGTCAAGGAGGGCATCTGCGTCAATCACGAGGTCGGCAATGTCAGCCTCGACAAGCGTTGCGCCGGCTTCAACGATGGCCTGGCGGCAAGCGGTGGCAAGTCTTCGGTCGTCGCGGCAACGATGGATCCGACCGACGTTACCCGTCGGGTCGAGGCCTATCTGTCGGCCAATCCCGGCGTGACGGGGGTCCTGGCACTCGGTCCGACCGTCGCAACCCCGATTCTTCAGCTTTTCAAGGATCGTGGCACGCTGGCCAATTACAAGATCGGCAGTTTCGATCTCTCGCCGCAGCTGCTTGATGCCGTGAGCGACGGCAGCGCGATGTTCGCCATCGACAACCAGCAGTTCATGATGGGCTATCTCCCCGTCGTCTTCCTCACCAACAAGGCAATGTACAAGACCTTCCCGGCCTCGGCCGTACGCACGGGGCCGTCGTTCATTCTCCAGAAGGATGCGGCCGCGGTGCGCGACCTCAGCAAGGAAGGCATTCGCTGAAACCTTCCGGGCCGGCGGGGAGAGAGCTGCCGGCCCGGTCACGAAGCATGGAAGTGGGAGAACACTGATGACGGCGGAAGCTATCAAGCCACCCGGCGCCCTGCCGGCCACGAACGGGCAATCCTCCAGCAGGCTGACCAGGGCACTGCGGCGCCCTGAACTCGGCGCGCTCACCGGCACGGTCCTTGTCTTTGCATTGTTTGGCATCTTTGCCGGAAACAGCGGCCTTTTCAGCCCGCTGGGGATCAGCAACTTCCTGCAGGTCGCGGCCCAGCTGGGGATCCTGGCGGCGGCGGTCGCGCTCTTGATGATTGGCGGGGAATTCGATTTGTCGATCGGTTCGATGATCGGCTTTGCGAGCGTGACGATCGGGCTGGGCGTCACGGAGTTCGGCCTGCCCATCTGGCTGTCCGTCATGATCGCCTTCATGTTCGCCATCGCCATCGGTGCGGCGAACGGATATCTCGTCGTCAGAACACGGCTGCCGTCCTTCATCGTGACATTGGCCGGCCTTTTCGTTCTGCGCGGGCTGACGCTGGCGCTGACCCGGACGATCACGGGGCGAACCCAGATTCCCTATATCACCGAGGGGCAGGAAGGGAGCTTCTTCGTGCAGGTCTTCGGCGGCAAGTTCGGCGCCGGATTTTTCCAGTGGCTGGCGGATGTCGGCGTGATCGCCAAACGTCCGGATGGCCTGCCCTTCGTGCAGGGTCTTTCCATGTCCATCCTCTGGTGGTGTCTGGTTACGGCGCTGGCGACCTGGGTCCTTCTCAGGAGCCGCTACGGCAACTGGATCTTCGCCGTCGGCGGCGATGCCCTGGCGGCACGGAATGTCGGTGTGCCGGTCGACCGGGTGAAGATCGCCCTCTTCATCTCGACGGCCTGCGCTGCAACCCTGTTTGCCACCATTCAGGTGCTGGAATCCGGTTCCGCCGATACATTGCGCGGCTTCCAGAAGGAGTTCCAGGCGATCATCGCGGCCGTCATCGGCGGATGCCTCCTGACGGGAGGATACGGCTCCGCCATCGGCGCCATGTTCGGTGCGCTGATCTTCGGCACGGTCGAGATGGGGATCTTCTACACCGGCATCGACACCGACTGGTTCCAGGTCTTTCTCGGCGTGATGCTGCTGATTGCGGTGCTCGTCAACAACTACGTCCGCCGCAAGGCAACGGAGGCACGGTAATGGCCACGAGCACTCCCATCATCGAACTGAAGGATGTCACGCGTCGCTTCGGCTCCGTTACGGCGCTTCAGGGAATTTCCTTCGCCGCCTATGCCGGAGAGGTTCATTGTCTTCTCGGCGACAACGGTGCGGGCAAGTCCACCCTGATCAAGACCCTCTCGGGCGTTCATGCGCCGTCGGAAGGCGTGATGGAGGTGGATGGCTCACCGGTATCGTTTTCCTCGCCGCGCGATGCGCTCGACAAGGGTATTGCAACCGTCTTCCAGGATCTCTCGATGATCCCGCTGATGAGCATAAGCCGCAACTTCTTCCTTGGCCGCGAGATGATGAAGGGCGTCTTCCCGTTCCGCCGGATGGATACAAGGCAGGCCGATGCCATCGTCAGCGAGGAACTCGCCAAAATCGGCATCACGGTGCGTGATCCGCAACAGGCCGTTGGGACGCTTTCGGGCGGCGAGCGGCAATGCGTCGCCATTGCCCGTGCCGTCTATCACGGCGCCCGCGTTCTCATCCTGGACGAGCCGACATCGGCACTCGGCGTGCACCAGGCGTCCATCGTGCTGCGCTACATCGCCCAGGCCAGGGCGAGGGGGCTCGCCGTGATCTTCATCACGCACAACATCCACCATGCCTATCCGGTTGGTGACAGGTTCACCCTGCTCAACCGCGGCCGCTCGCTCGGTTCGTTCCGAAAGGACGAGATCAGCGAGGAAGAGGTGCTCGACATGATGGCCGGGCGGCGCGACCTGAAATACCTGCAGGCCGAACTCGACATGGTCGCGGGCCGCAGGTCCGGGGAGCCGCCGGCCCCCTGACAGGCCGCCCGATCCGGCTTCCGGAAAATCCACATGCCCAATCCGACGGGGTTGTCCCCGTCGGTTCCTGATCCCGCTCGCCCATCCGCAGGGATGGCGACCTAGAAATGACGAGGAATTCCATGATCGATGTCAGTCTGTTCGGTGCGGGCCTGATCGGATCCGTGCATGCCGCCAACCTTGCGCGCCACCCGGGCGTGCGGCTGCGCTATATTGTCGACCCACATCGGCCCGCGGCGGAAAAGATCGCCGCGGCGACCGGCGCCGAGATCGCGGACACGGCCACCGTGCTTGCCGACCCGGCGGTGAAAGCCCTCGTCATCGCCTCCGCCACGAGGACGCATGCGGACCTGACCATCGCTGCCGCGCAGCATGGCAAGGCGGTGTTCTGCGAAAAGCCGATCGATCTGGATATCGGCCGCACGGATGAGTGCCTGGCGGCCGTCGAAAAGGCGGGGATCCTTTTTCAGATCGGCTTCAACCGGCGCTTCGACCCGAGCTTCCGCAGCCTGAAGGCGCGGATCGATGCGGGTGAAATCGGCTCCGTCGAGCAGGTCATCATCACCAGCCGAGACCCGGAACCCGAAACGGAAGAAGCGCTTGCCGGCGGCGGCGGCGTCTTCCGGGAAATGACGATTCACGATTTCGACATGGCACGCTATCTGCTCGGCGAAGAGCCTGTCGAGATCTTCGCGACCGGCTCCTCGCTTGTCCTGCCCTACTATGCGAAGCTTGGCGAATACGACACCGCCATGTTCATCCTGCGCACGGCAAGCGGGCGCCAATGCCACATCAACAACAGCGTGCGCGCCGTCTACGGTTATGACCAGCGGATCGAGGTCCATGGCTCCGGCGGCATGCTGCGCGCCGGCAACCGGACACCGACCTCCGTGGAACTCTCCGGCCCGCTTCACATCGCGACCGACAAGCCGCTCTACTTCTTCGTGGAGCGCTATCAGGGCTCCTACGCTGCGGAACTCGACCACTTCATCGAATGCGTGGTTTCCAACCGGAAGCCGGATGTCGGCGCAAGCGACGGCCGCAAGGCGATGATCCTGTGCGAAGCCGCACTGGCATCCGCCAGGTCGGGGCGCTTCGAGCCCATTTCCTTCTGACACGGCTCGCGACGGGGAGCTTTCGCCCGTCGCGGCCACGGGGCGCTATGCGCCATGCCTCTGGCGAAAGGAAAATCCGATGAAGAAATTCCGCCTTGGACTTGTTGGCGCCGGCCGGATGGGTCTGGTTCACCTGCGCGCGGCGGCCGGCAGCGCCCTCGTCGAGATCGCCGCCGTCGCGGATCCCTCCGCCGCGGCGCGTGACGCACTGCGCCCCTTCGGCGTAGCGGTCCATGCCGATCTGATGGCAATGATAGATGCGGGCGGGCTCGACGGTATCCTTATAGCAACCCCGAGCCCCACCCATGTCGCGACCATTGCCGCTGTGGCGGCGCGGGGCCTGCCGATTCTTTGCGAGAAACCGTGCGGCATCAGCGCCGCGCAGGCGCGGGAGGCGGCGTTGATCGCCGACGGCGCCGGGGTCCACCTGCAGGTCGGCTACTGGCGCCGCTTCGTGCCGGAATTGAGGGCGCTGCGGGAGCGGATCAAAGCGCGTGCGCTTGGCGATCTCTATCTTGTCTCCTGCTATCAATGGGATGAGACGCCGCCGCCGCCGTCATTCAGGGCCACTGGCGGCGGTGCGTTCATCGACATGGGCGTGCACGAGTTCGATCAGCTTCGCTGGCTGACCGGGCAGGAGCTCGGGGATTATCGGGTCGCCGCGGCGAGCACGGCCTTCGCCGAGGCGATCCCGGAGGATCCCGATGCCGTTCAGCTACTGTGCACGCTGTCGAACGGCGGCAATGGCCTCGTCTCGCTCGGGCGCCGATTTCCCATAGGCGATGCCTGCTGGGTGCAAGCGTTCGGCACGCTGGATATCGCAGAATCGCGGTTTTTCTGGCCACCCGGCGGTGAGGCCGTGTTCCTGGCGGCTCTTCGTGCACAGCTTGAGGATTTTGCCTGGGCAGCGCAGGGGCAACCCTCGGCGGCAGCCACGGCGTCGGATGCCATTGCTGCGCTCGTCGCTGCGGAAGCGGCAACGGCTGCGTTGCGGCAGTTGCAGTAGGTGTTTGCTATGCCAGGCCAGAACCCGCCCCGCACTCTCGCCGAACTGAAATTACAGATCGTTTCCCGCGACATCGTCCTGTCCGCGATGCTGGAGCAGGTGGCCCGGTCCGCCTTCGAGGCGCCGGATATCATTGCCTTCGAGACCGGCAATGCCTTCGCAAGACGAACCGGCGTCCCGCCACAGACTGTCGAACGCCTCGCCCGTCGCTTCGGCTTCAAGAATTTCCGAGACTTCCGGGAGCTATTTCGTACCCATTTGCGAGAGCTCACGGAGAGGGCGCCGTGAACCGAGGGCCGCTCGTCGCGCGGCAGCCGCCTGCTTCACGCCTTCCCGCGCTGCACGACGACGCTGGGCAATGCCATCTCGGTGAAGACCCACGAGATGGACCCCTGAAATTTATGTGTATTTACTGCTCATTAAGGAGAATCTAACATAATAGCCCCTCCTTTGGGGGGACCGCGCGATGGCATCAATTCAACACAAGATCACTGCTGCGAGCATGGCCATCTTCTTTATCGCTGGAGGCTCGGCCGGCGTGGGAATCTGGTCGGCATCGGCGATGAATACGAATGCGGTCGACATCGCCCGATCCGGGCAGATCCTTCGCAATCACATGCAGGCCGACATGATGCACGATGCCCTTCGCGCTGATGTTCTTGCCGCGCTGCATGCCTCCAATCCTGCCGCCGGCATAAGCTTCGACCAGGTGAAAGCGGATCTTGCGGAACACGTCGCCTCCTTCCGCGGGATGATCGACGAGAACAAGTCGCTGGCGAAAGACCCCATCACGCAGAAGGCGCTTGCAGACGTCGAGCCGCCACTCCTGACCTATATCGACAGCGCCACCAATATGGTCGCGGCAGCGGAGAAAACTCCGGCCGATGCGATGAATGGGCTGCCGGATTTCATGGCTCAGTTCTCGACGCTGGAAAGCGCGATGGAGCAGGCCGGCGATCAGATCGAGACCGTCACTGCATCGATCTCCGACCGGAGCACCCAGACCGCAAATACCATCGCGCACACGCTGAAAGCCATTCTCGGACTGACGCTGATCCTGTCCATCGCGCTTTTCGCCTTCTTCCGTCGATCTGTGACGGCGCCCATTCTTCAGCTCTCGTCAGGCATGGTGAAAATCGCCGATGGCGATACGGATGTGAATTGCGTCGGTCTCGGTCGCAAGGACGAGATAGGGACGATGGCTGCCGCCGTGGAGGTGTTCCGCAAGGCGGCCATTGCCAAGCGCGAACTCGAAATGGATGCCGCGCGTGCGCGCCAGCAGGCAGAGAGTGACCGCCTGGTTACGCAGCAGAAGGCGGAAACCGACGCGGCCGAGCGTCTTCGGATTGCAACGTCCGGCCTCGCCACTGGACTGAAGCGCCTTGCCTCGGGTGATCTTGCTTTCCAGCTTGACGAGCCGTTTTCGCCGGATTTCGAAAGCCTTCGCCATGACTTCAACGCGTCGCTGAGCCAGTTGGGCGGAACGTTGATGGCGATGTCCGAGGCCATTGCTGCCATTGACAGCGGCACGCAGGAAATCTCCTCCGGCGCCAACGATCTCGCCCACCGCACGGAACGTCAGGCGGCCTCGCTCGAAGAGACCGCTGCCGCGCTCGATGAAATCACGGCGAACGTGAGCAATTCCAGCAAGCGCACCGAAGAGGCCCGTACCGCTGCGACCGAGGCTGACCATGGAGCCGTCCGCTCGGTCGATGTGGTAAGCCAGGCCGAGGCAGCGATGCAGCGGATCGAAAACTCCTCGCAGCAGATTTCAAATATCATTGGCGTCATCGACGAAATCGCGTTCCAGACCAACCTGCTCGCGCTCAATGCCGGCGTTGAAGCCGCGCGCGCCGGGGAGGCGGGCAGGGGTTTCGCCGTCGTTGCCCAGGAAGTTCGGGAACTCGCGCAGCGCTCGGCGACTGCCGCCAAGGAGATCAAGGCACTGATTAACACATCGTCTGCGGAAGTTGTCAGCGGTGTGCGGCTCGTGCGCGAAACGGGCGTCGCGCTCAACGAGATCGGGCAGCGCATTTCCGGTATCAACCAGCACATGACGGCCATTGCGACGGCGGCCAAGGAGCAATCAGTCGGCCTGGTCGAGGTCAACAAAGCCATCAACACCATGGACCAGACGACCCAGCAGAATGCAGCCATGGTGGAGCAGTCCACCGCAGCATCCATGACCCTGGCGACAGAAGCCCGGAGACTCCGGGACCTGGTCGGACAGTTTCGTCTCGATGGTGCAGCCACCGCAGGCGCTTCGAGATTTCAAATGGCTTCGTGAAGACGGAGCGGAGGCGCGCTCATTCTCCAAGACGTTGGCCACGCGTCAGCAGTCGCATCCGAATGGGTGGCAAGCGCACATGCGTCGAAACCAGAATCCCGCCATGGGCGCCTTGCGCCACGGCGGTGCAGTCGTGACTGTCCTCGCCGGTTGGTAGAGCAAACCGCTCCGGCTCTTCGCGAGGCTTGGAACTTCAATTCGCACTCACCTTGGAACCTTTCGTCGACGGAAACAGGGGCAACCGATCCGTGGCGTCAGGCGTGGATCGGGTGGCTCCTGATACCCATGGCGGCTTCCTTGATCGCTTCGCTGTGCGTGGGATGCGCGTGGCACGTATAGGCGACGTCCTCCGCCGTCGCGCCGAATTCCATGGCCTGGGCGATCTGGGCAATCATCGTCCCCGCGTGGGAGGCGACAATATGGGCTCCAAGGATCACGTCCGTCTTCTCGTCGGCGATGATCTTCACGAAGCCGTCGGTCTCGCGGTTTGCCCTGGCCCGGCCATTCGCGGCCATCGGGAATGTTGAAACACGAAACGGGTTCCCGGAGGCCTGCACCGTCTCTTCCGTCAGTCCGACGCCGGCGGCCTCTGGATCGGTATAGACGACCGCCGGGATGATGCCGGGGTGAACATCGCGCGGGATGCCTGCGAGGCGTTCGGCCAGGGCGATACCTTCGTCCTCGGCGCGGTGGGCCAGCATCGGACCCTGTGTGGCGTCTCCGATCGCGTAAATGCCGTCCGCCGCGGTCTTCGCCGCACGATCGACGGGTATGAAGCCGCGTTCGTCGGTCTTAAGACCGACGACATCCAGGCGGAGCCGGGACGTATTCGGCCGACGCCCGGTCGCGATCAGGACGGTGTCCACCACGATCGTTTCCAGGGCGCCTCCGATTTCGAGCGTGATTGCGGCCGACGCGCCATCCCGCTCGACCCTTCGTACATGAACGGACGTCCTGACATCGAGGCCTTGCCTGCGAAGGAGTTGCCGCATGTGCGTGCGTATGTCCCGATCCATGCCGGGAAGGATGTCGTCGAGATATTCGAGGACGACAACCTGCGAACCCAGCCGGTTCCAGACCGAGCCCAGTTCCAGGCCGATGACGCCCCCGCCGATCACGGCCATTCTTCCAGGTATCGCTTTGAGCGCCAGGGCGCCGGTGGAATCGACGATGATACCGTCTTCGTTGTTCACGTCGACGGACGGAAAGGGCGACGGGTCGGACCCTGTCGCGATCACGATGGACTTCGCCGTGACCGCCTTGCCCGAGATCGACATGCGGTTCGATCCAGAAAACTCCGCCCACCCGTGCAGCCGCTCGATCCTGTGCTTCCTGAAAAGGAAATCGATACCCTGGGTCAGGCCGCGCACCGTTTCATCCTTCGCGGCCATCATCCTTGCGAGATCGAGTGACACGTTTTCAGCGTCGATCCCATAGCTCGACCAGGCGCCGTGGGCGATGGCGCGATAGTGGTGCGACGCCGTCAGAAGCGCCTTGGAAGGGATGCACCCGACGTTCAGGCAGGTGCCGCCGAGCGTATCGCGCGCATCGACGCATGCGGTCGCAAGGCCAAGCTGGGCGGCGCGGATCGCGCAGGCATATCCGCCGGGGCCAGCGCCGATGACAAGCACGTCGAAATCGAACTTCGTCGTCATCGGGGCCAGGACTCCAGCGTTCGCACGAATTCGCCCAGCCAGGCGTTGGTTTGATGGCCGTCGAGCGCGCGGTGGTCGATCGTCAGGGATATGTAGGCCATCGGCCGGATCTGGATCGTGTCGACCCCATCCACGTCGCGCACGACGACCCGCTTTTCGAGCTTGCCCACGCCGAGAATGGCCGATTGCGGCTGGTTGATGATGATCGGCGCAGCGAGCAAGGATCCGGAAACGCCGTGGTTGGAAATCGTGAAGGTGCCGCCCCTCAGATCCTCCGCCTTCAGCCTGTTGCTGCGGGCGCGTTCGGTCACGTCCTGCAGACGCGCCGCAATGCCCTGGAGCGAAAGGTTCTGTGCCTGCCGGAGAACCGGCACCACCAGACCCATGTCGCCCAGCGCAGTGCCGATCCCGATATTGACATCGCCGAAGATCTCCAGGCTGTCCGCATGCCATTGGCTGTTGACCTCGGGGACGACCCGCATGGCTGCGACGCAGGCCGCCACGATGTAAGCCGTGTATGAGAGGTTCACGCCTTCCGCCTTCATGGCGGCCCTATGGGCATCCCGGTGACGCATGATCGCCGTGAAATCCGCTTCGACGACGGCAGTCACCTGGGGCGCGGTTGCAAGCGAGCGGTGCATATGGTCCGCAATGGCAAGGCGCATCGCCGTATGCGGGACCTTTCGCGATCCATTGCCGTCCAGCGAGGGGGCGGACGCCGGAGCGGCTGTATCGGCACGCGCGGCGATCCCGGTTCCTGGAGGCGGGGGGACCTCGGTGACGGTCGGATCGGAACGAGGCGGGCGGGCTCCGTGTTCATGGGCGAGGTCCATATCCGCCCGCGTAACACGCCCGTCCTTTCCGGTACCGCTGACCGTGGAAGGGTCAATGCCGTATTCGGCGGCCGCGCGGCGCACCGCTGGCGAATAATGCATGCCGGTCTGAACGGAGAGAGGCTGCTGCTCTGCGGAGATGGCGCGAGAAGGAAGGGACTGCATGTGAGGCGCCATGCGACCCAGGATCGAGCCCGGCTGCGCGTCGTCTCCACTGCGCATGCCGATTTCGGTCAGGATCCCGTCGCACGGTGCGGGAACCTCCTGGGTGACCTTGTCCGTTTCCAGTTCGACAAGCGCGTCGCCCTCGGCGACCCTGTCGCCCACCTGCTTCAGCCAGTTGCGAACGACGGCTTTCGTGCCTTCCTGCTCGACCGGCGCCAGGATATCGATCGTCGTGCTCATGCTCAAAACTCCACAAGAGCGGCAATCCGCTCGGCGATGCGTTCGACGGACGGAACCGCCCAATCCAGCAGGACCGGGTTATGCGGGCTTGGAATATCGGGCATGGTCAGGCGAGAGACGGGCGCATCGAGGTCCATGAACGCCTCGTCGGCAACGACGGCCGCGATTTCAGCACCGAAGCCGGCAGAGCCGAGATCTTCATGCACGATGAGGCATCGGCGGGTCTTCTTCACCGAGGACAGGATGGCATCCCGGTCCCAGGGCATGAGTGTCCTCAGGTCGATCACGTCGGCCGAAATGCCTTCGGCCGCGTCTTCGCATCGCTGGACCATGGCGCCCCAGGTCACGACGGTGATGTCCTCGCCGGTGCGCGTGAACTTCGCCTTCCCGAAGGGAAGCGTGAAGCCGTCGCCCGGATAGGGCCGGCGTGCCCAGGCGTGGTCGAGCATCGCCCGATGCTCGAAGAAGATCACGGGGTCGTTGCCGCGCAGCGATGTCCGCAGCAGACCGACGGCGTCTTCGGCATTGGAGGGAACCGCGACCCGCCAACCGGGCTGATGGACGAAGGCGACCTCGTTCGTCTGGCTGTGCCAGGGATCGCCGCATTTGAAGAAGCCGCCCGGCATGCGCACCACGATCGGAGCCGCGAAGCGGTTGTTCGTACGCCAGCGGATGGTGCCGCAATCATTGATCTGCTCCGTCGCGGGTTCGGCATATTTGCGGAACTGGATTTCGGGCACCGGTACCAGGCCTGCCAGCGCCATGCCGACGGCGCGGCCGATGATGCCTTCTTCCGACAGGGAGGTGTCGAAAACCCGCCCGCCGCCGAACTTTTCCTGAAGGCCGAGCGTCACGGCGTGAACGCCACCTTTGGGGCCGATGTCCTCCCCGAAGACGACAACGCGCTCGTTGATCGACATTTCATGCTCAAGGGTCTTGCGGATCGCCGTGACCATGTTCATCCGTGCGCCCGAAGGCTGCGGGACTTCCGTGCCGGCGGGGGCGACATACCCTTCGCCGTGCTGGCCGCCCATGGTCTGCATCGCGCCGCTATAGAAGACGTTGTCGATCACGGTGGTGGGATCGGCCGCCGGGCGGGCCTCGGCTGCCTGGCGGGCAAGCTCCGCATCGTTTTCCGCCTGCTGCCGCGCATCGTCCCATGCCTCGGCGGTCATGACGGCGGGAACGAGAAATTCGTGGAGGCGCGGCAGGGGGTCACGATCCCATTCTTCCCGCACGAGGTCCTGGCTCTTGTAGGTCTGCGTGTCCTGGAAACTGTGGCCCTGAAGACGCGGAACGGTCAGGCGCAGCAGGGCGGGCTGGCGCTTTTCGCGGACGAATTCCACGGCCTCCCGGGTGAGGCGCGCGGCGGCAGCGGGGTCGCAACCGTCACCATCGAAAATCCGGAGGTCCTGCCAGCTCGCCAGGTTGGCGGCTATATTTCCCCCGGGCGTCTGTATCGTCGACGGTACCGAAATCCCGAAACCGTTGTCCTCGATATAGAACAGCATGGGGAGGGCCTGGGTCGTGGCCGCGGTAAGGGCCGCCCAGAACCCGTTCGACGCGACCGATCCGTCGCCGCCGAGCACGACACCGATATCCCTGGCATATTCCACGCGCCCCAGCGTTTCGGCGTAATATTTCATGGCCTGCGCCCAGCCCGCGGTCGGCGTGTACTGCGCGCCGACGCCGCCGCACATCGGCAGGGCCGACGGGCCCGAGCGGTTGGGATAATTGAAGACCACGCCGATGTCGCGTCCGTCCGAGTAGCCGCCGGCTCGCCCCATCGCGGAACCCAGCGCATCAGCCGGATCGACGCCGAGCGAAAGGAGAAGTGGCCGCGATCGGTAGTAGCCGCAGGTCGCATCGTGGACGCCGGTCAATTGCATCCCCAGGAGGATTTGCGCCATATCGTGGCCGCGAGCGGAAAACTGATAGAGCACCTTCTTTTCCGGTACGAGGCGCGTTTCCTCCATTTCGTCGAGTGCGCGCGACAGGTGCAGGACATAGGCAACCCGGTGCCAGTCGATCCCGTCATCGGGTGCGTTCCGTCTGCGGCCCTTCACGACAACCTGGTCCATGAGATCCTCCCGTAATCACATCGGGATCAGTGTAGTCGCTTGCCGCGCTATTTTCCTTTCAATATCTGCGTCTTCGGCCTAAGATATGAATGAGTAATTTCATAATCTTTGGAAAATTGAATGGAAACAATCACGCTTGACGGTGTCGACAAGGCCATCCTGCGCGCATTGCAGGAGGAAGGCGATATCAGCCAGACCCGGCTGGCCGAGAGGGTCGGGGCATCGGCGGCGTCCTGCTGGCGACGGATCGCCAAGCTCGAACAGGCGGGCGTTCTGGGAAAGACCGTTCGGCTCGTGGATCCGGATGCGGTCGGGAAGGGCCTGAACGTCTTCTGCCAGGTCAGGATGAAATCGCATGATCCCGCCGCGCGGCGCGATTTCGAACTCTTCATCAACAGCCATCGGGAAGTGCTCGAGTGTTATTCGATGTCGGGCGACTGGGACTATCTGATCCGGGCGGTGGTGGGAGACGTGCGCGAATATGAAGCTCTCCTCATGAGAGGAATTCTCACGCATGACGCCGTCCTGACATCGTCATCCCATTTTGCATTGAAGGCGGTGAAATACACGACTGCACTTCCCACTTGAGCGGAAAGGATCGAGCTTCGAAAGCTTGACGTCCGCCTTTGCGATTCCTGTTGGAAACTTCGCGCGCGCCCAAGCACCGGGTGGGTACCCCCCCATTTGATGGCGCTATTATGCAGGTTCGTGCTTTGCGCAATGAACTCTGCTTGAGATACCCGGCCGTGCCTGTTGTTCATCGGGGCTTTTCGACAGGCCCCGTTCTGCGTTAGTCCTCGGCACCATCGAAATGAACTTGGGGGCAGGGGAGCGACTTGCCGGCTGAAGACGACAGACCACGGCCCACCTTTGATGCCCTGCTGAGGGCGATCATCGAGGGCAGCCCATTGAAGGCGGCCGGTTTCATCGTCACCATCTATGGTGACGTGGTGGAACCGCGCGGCGGCGTGGTCTGGACCGGCAACCTCATCGAGACTTGTGCGGCCGTCGGCATCAGCGAGACCCTGGTGCGCACTGCCGTTTCGCGGCTCGTTGCCGCCGGCCAGCTTTCGGGCGAACGGGAGGGGCGGCGCAGTTTCTACCGTCTCGCGGCCCCCGCTCGTGCAGAGTTTGCCGCCGCCGCCCGCCTGCTGTTCGGCCCGTCGGAGACGGCGGACTGGCACTTCGTGCAGTTGACCGGCGATGCGCCTGACGAGGCCATGCAGCAGCTGGAGCGGGCGGGGCATGCCCGGCTTGGCCCCCGGCTCGCCGTCGGCGCCCGCGCCATGCCGGTGCTGAAACAGCCCGCCGTTGTCTTCCGCGCGGATGTGGTGAGCGGCGAGGGCGATCTCGGCGCGTTTGCCGCCGATCACTGGAACCTCGCGCAGCATGCGGAGGCCTATCGCGGTTTCATCGACCGCTTCAGGCGCCTTGCCGAACTTCTGGCAGGCGGCGCGCGTCTCGGCGCCGCCGAAAGCCTCGTGGCGCGGCTGGTTCTGGTGCACCAGTTTCGTCTCGTCGTGCTGCGCGACCCGCGCCTGCCGCAGGCGGCGCTGCCTGCGGACTGGCCGGGCGAGGCGGCGCGCAGCCTGTTCACCGATCTCTATCTTCGCCTTTCGCCGGAAGCGGACCAGCATGTCGCCCGCCATTTCGTAACCGTGGATGGCGGTTTGCCGGAGATGAGCGAGGCGACAGCGCGTCGTCTTTCGCTGTTGCGCGGCGCAAACTAGCGCACAATTTGCACGGAAAACCCGGTCTCTGTGCTAGGATACAGACCGTCGTGATAAAGCGTCACAGAAAATCGTAAAAGTGCCATTGATTTGTGATGTTTCTGCTGGTAAATATATAACCGATCGGTCGGTCAATCTTTCGAGGAGAAGGAAGCCGGCCTGGATGCCAGGGAGGAAGCCGCGTGTCCGAAGCCTTTATCTGCGATGCCGTCCGCACACCCATCGGCCGCTATGGCGGACTGTTGTCGTCGGTGCGTGCCGATGATCTTGCCGCCCTGCCGCTTGCCGGTCTGATGGCGCGCAACCCCGGCGTCGACTGGTCGAAGGTGGACGATCTGATTTACGGTTGCGCCAACCAGGCTGGCGAGGACAACCGCAATGTCGGCCGCATGGCCGTTCTGCTGTCCGGCCTTCCTGTTTCCATTCCCGCAACGACGGTCAATCGCCTCTGTGGCTCCGGCATGGATGCCGTCGGCATGGCGGCGCGCGCTATCCGTGCCGGCGATTGTGAATTTGTCATTGCCGGCGGCGTTGAGAGCATGAGCCGCGCTCCCTTCGTCATGCCGAAGGCCGAAAGCGCCTTCTCTCGCGCCAATGCCGTCTACGACACGACGATCGGCTGGCGCTTCGTCAATCCGAAGATGAAGAAGGCGTTCGGCGTCGATTCCATGCCGGAAACGGCCGACAATGTCGCTGCCGATTTCTCCATCAGCCGGGAAGACCAGGACGCCTTTGCCGCGCGCAGCCAGGCCCGCTGGGCCGCCGCGCATGCGGCCGGCGTCTTCGCCGACGAGATCGTGCCGGTCTCCCTGCCGCAGAAGAAGGGCGATCCGCTCGTCATCGACACCGACGAGCATCCCCGTCCCGGCACGACGGCCGAGCAGCTTGCCCGGCTGAAGGGCGTCAACGGTCCGGATCTCACCGTCACGGCCGGCAATGCGTCCGGCGTCAATGATGGCGCTGCCGCGCTCATCATCGCCAGCGAAGCGATCGCAAAGGCGCAGGGCCTCACCCCGAAGGCGCGGGTTGTCGCCATGGCTGCGGCGGGCCTCGAGCCGCGCATCATGGGCATGGGCCCGGCGCCCGCCACCCGCAAGGTGCTGGCCCAGACCGGCCTGAGCCTGGCGCAAATGGATGTGATCGAGCTGAACGAAGCCTTTGCCGCTCAGGGCCTGGCCGTGCTGCGCGATCTGGGCCTGGCCGACGATGACGCCCGCGTGAACCCCAATGGCGGCGCCATCGCCCTGGGCCATCCCCTGGGCGCCAGCGGCGCCCGTCTGGTGACCACGGCCGTCAACCAGCTGCATCGCAGCGGCGGCCGCTACGCCCTGTGCACCATGTGCATCGGCGTGGGCCAGGGCATCGCCCTGATCGTCGAGCGCGTCTGACGCGCAAACCGGAGGAAAGACCATGTATGCCCAGATGGTGAAGACCGATGCCGCCCGCGTCCGGTCCCTCGACGAGATGGAGCCGCAGGAGCGCGCCTTTCAGGAGCGCATCGATGCCGGCCAGAAGATCGAGCCCAAGGACTGGATGCCCGAGCATTACCGCAAGACCCTGGTGCGCCAGATCAGTCAGCACGCGCATTCCGAGATCGTGGGCATGCTGCCCGAGGGCAACTGGGTCACGCGCGCGCCCACGCTCAAGCGCAAAGCCATCCTGCTGGCCAAGATCCAGGACGAGGCGGGCCACGGTCTGTACCTCTACTCCGCGGCCGAGACCCTGGGCACCTCGCGGGACCAGATGCTGGACGCGCTGCACACGGGCAAGGCCAAGTACAGCTCCATCTTCAACTACCCGACGCTGAACTGGGCCGATATCGGCGTGATCGGCTGGCTGGTGGATGGCGCGGCCATCATGAACCAGGTGCCGCTGTGCCGTTGCTCCTATGCACCCTATGCGCGGGCCATGATCCGCGTCTGCCGCGAGGAGAGCTTCCACCAGCGCCAGGGCTACGAGAGCCTGCTGGTGATGATGCGCGAGGGCACGGCCGCGCAGAAGGCCATGGTGCAGGACGCGGTCAACCGCTGGTGGTGGCCGGCCCTGATGATGTTCGGCCCTTCGGACGACGCCTCCGTGCATTCGGCCCAGTCCATGGCCTGGAAGATCAAGCAGAACTCCAACGACGAGTTGCGCCAGAAATTCGTCGACCAGACCGTGCCGCAGGCGAAATATCTCGGCCTCACCATTCCCGATCCCGATCTCAAATGGAACGAGGAGAAGGGCGGCCACGATTTCGGCGAGCCGGACTGGGAAGAGTTCTTCAACGTGATCGCCGGCAACGGCCCGTGCAATGCGGAGCGCCTTGATGCCCGCAAGAAGGCCTGGAGCGACGGCGCCTGGTTCCGTGACGGCCTGACGGCGCATGCCGAAAAGGCCGCCGGTCGCCGCGCCGCTGCAAAAATCGCCGCCGAATAAGGGAGAGAGCACGATGTCCAGCGAATGGCCGCTTTGGGAAGTTTTCATCCGGGGCCAGCATGGCCTCAACCATCGCCACGTCGGCAGTCTGCATGCGCCCGACGCCGAGATGGCGATCAACAATGCCCGCGACGTCTATACGCGCCGCAACGAGGGCGTCAGCATCTGGGTGGTGAAATCCTCCGAGATCACCGCAAGCGCGCCCTCGGAAAAGGGCCCGCTGTTCGATCCGTCGAATTCCAAGGTTTACCGTCACCCGACCTTCTTCGACATTCCGGACGAAGTGGGGCACATGTGATGACGACCGCGGCGCTCGTGGAATTCCTGCTGCGCATCGGCGACAACACGCTGATCCTCGGCCATCGCGTTTCCGAATGGTGCGGTCACTCGCCCGCGCTGGAGGAAGACATCGCTCTCTCCAACACCGCGCTCGACCTGATCGGCCAGACGCAGCTCTGGCTCGGCCTCGCCGGCGAGGTGGAAGGCAAGGGCCGCTCGGCGGACGATCTCGCCTATCTGCGGGACGGTTACGACTTCCGCAACATCCTCCTCGTCGAGCGCCCGAACGGCGATTTCGGCAAGACGCTGATGCGCCAGTTCCTGTTCGATGCCTGGCACTACCTGCTCCTCAAGGCGTTGAAGGGATCCTCCGACACGCGCATCGCCGAGATCGCGGAAAAGGCCTTCAAGGAGGTCTCCTACCATCTCGACCGCAGCCGCGATCTGATCATCCGCCTCGGCGACGGCACGGCCGAAAGCCACCGTCGCATGCAGGATGCGCTCGATGAACTCTGGCCCTTCTCTGGCGAGATGTTCCAGAGCGATGCGCTCGACGCCGAACTGGTCGCGGCCGGCATCATTCCCGCGCCGGAAAGCCTCAAGGCCGGTTGGGACGAGATCGTTGCCGAGGCACTGACCGAAGGCACACTGAAGAAGCCCGCCGACGGCTATATGCACAAGGGTGGCCGGCGCGGCGTGCACACGGAACATCTCGGCTTCATCCTGACCGAGATGCAGTTCCTCCAGCGCGCCTATCCGGGCGCCACCTGGTAGGAGAAGGATCATGGAACCGGCGCTTCGACCTTCGCTCGATGAGGTGTGGCACTGGCTATCCGAAGTGCCGGACCCGGAAATCCCGGTCATCTCGCTGACCGATCTCGGGATCATCCGGGACGTCGAATGGCGGGACGACACGCTCGTGGTGACGGTGACGCCGACCTATTCGGGCTGTCCCGCCACCACGATCATCAATCTCGACATCGAGACGGCGCTCACCGGGAAAGGCCTTTCGAAGGTCCGGCTGGAGCGCCAGCTCTCGCCCGCCTGGACGACCGACTGGATCAGTGCCGAAGGCCGGGAAAAGCTGAAGGCCTACGGCATCGCCCCGCCGATCGACGGCACGGCCGCCGATGGCATCCTGATGAAACGCATCGACCGGCTTTCCGGCCGTTCGAACCTGACGATCGCCTGTCCGCGCTGCGGATCCGTGAATACCGAGAAGATCAGCCAGTTCGGCTCGACGCCCTGCAAGGCGAGCTATCGCTGCACCGACTGTCTGGAACCGTTCGACTACTTCAAGTGCATCTGACCCTGGAGCGTGCCCGGCAAACCCGGTTCGCCCGACACGCTCCGGTTTCTTGTTTTACCGCATTGTCCGACGCCGAAGCGATGCTGCTTCGGCTGGAAATGCTCTAGGGAGAGGGCCCGCGCATGGCACGTTTTCATCCCCTGACCGTGACCGACGTTCGCCGCGAGACGCGCGATGCCGTCGTCGTCACGCTCCGACCGTCTGAGGAGGACCGCGCCGTCTTCGACTTCACGCAAGGACAGTATCTGACCTTCCGCCGCAAGTTCGAGGACGAGGAACTGCGCCGCTCCTATTCGATCTGCGCCGGCAAGGATGAGGGCGTGTTGAAGGTCGGCATCAAGCGCGTCGACGGCGGCTGTTTCTCCACCTGGGTGAACGAGAACCTGAAGGCCGGCGACACGCTGGAGGCCATGCCGCCGATGGGCGCCTTCTTCACCGCGCTGGAGCCGGAGGTGTCCAAACACTATCTCGGCTTTGCCGGCGGCAGCGGCATCACGCCGGTGCTCTCGATCATCAAGACCGTGCTGTCGCGCGAGCCGCGCGCGCGTTTCACGCTCGTCTACGCCAACCGGCAGATCAGCTCGATCATGTTCCGCGAGGAGCTGGAGGACCTGAAGAACCTCTATCTCGGCCGGTTCTCCGTGCTGCATGTGCTGGAAAGCGAAGCGCAGGAGATCGACCTCTTCACCGGCCGCATCGACGGCGAGAAATGCGCGGCTCTCTTCAAGAGCTGGATCGATATCACGTCGATCGCCACTGCCTTCATCTGCGGCCCCGAGCCGATGATGCTGGCCATCGCCGCGGCCCTTCGCGAGCATGGGCTTCGCGACGACCAGATCAAGTTCGAACTCTTCGCCTCCTCGCAGCCCGGCCGGGCGCGGCGCAAGGTGGAGGCCATCGCCGGCGCGGACCAGGGGGCGATGTGCGAGGCGACCGTTACGCTCGATGGCGCGACACGCGTCTTCAAGTTCCCGAAACAGGGCCAGAGTCTGCTCGACGCGGCGCTCGAAAACGCCATGGACGCGCCCTATGCCTGCAAGGCCGGTGTCTGTTCCACCTGCCGCGCCAAGATCATCGAGGGCGAGGCCGAGATGGAGGTCAATCATGCGCTCGAAGATTACGAGGTGCGGCAGGGCTATGTCCTGACCTGCCAGTGCTATCCGCTCACCGACCGCATCGTCGTCAGCTACGACCAGTAGGGGGAATACGCCATGTCCGATACGATGCCGATCGAGGATTACCTGGCAAAGGGCGGGGTTCTTTCGTCTCCCGCCAATGTGCCGCCGCGCTATCGCGGTGAGTTGCTGCGGCTGATGGCGAGCTTCGTCGATAGCGAGCTGGCCGGCTCCGCGGGGTTTGCCGATACGATCAACGATGCGCCGGGTATTCAGGAGCGCATTTCCGCTGCCCGCATCGTGCTGGAAAAGGCCGACCATGCCGGCAAGGTCCTGCGAATCATGGAGACCTTTGGTGCGGATGGCGGGCGCTATGCCGTGCATCATCCCTGGGCCGAGCGGCGTGCCCGCGAGGCCGATATCGGCGCGGCGCGGCAGGGCGGCGACATGCGCCTTTCCGTCTTCCACTATCCCCTGCAAGGCTGGGTCGACGCCGTCGTCATGAACGTGCTGATGGGCCGGGCGAGCGTCGTGCAGCTCAAGGAGCTGTCGCGCGTCTCCTATCAGCCGCTCGCCGAAGTCTTCCGTGCCATCCTGCCGCGCGAGACACGCCATGCCGAACTCGGGCTTGCCGGTCTCTTGCAGATCATCGATGGCGCGGCGGGCCGTGACGGGGCAAAGGCCTCGGTCGCCTACTGGTATCCCCGCGTTGCCGCGAGTTTCGGCCATTCCGGCTCGGCCCGCTTCGAGACGCTGTCCCGGTTTGGGCTGCGGCATACGCCAAACGAGACCCTGCTTGCGGAATGGCAAGCCGAAGTCGATGCGCAGCTTTCTGCGCTCGGACTGAAATGAGAGGATAATGACATGAACGTCATGGCAAACCGGCCGCGCCGGCTCGAAAGCTATGTCGGCGGCCAGTGGGTCGCCGGCGCGAAGGATGGCGTGCCGCTGCTCGACGCCTCGACGGGCGCGCCCGTCGCCTTCATCGATTCCACAGGCATCGACTTCAAGGCGATCCTCGCCTACGGCCGCGACAAGGGTGGCCCTGCGCTGCGCCGCCTGTCCTTCCACGAGCGCGCGGCCATGCTGAAGGCGCTCGGCCAGGCGCTGATGGAGCACAAGGAGGGGCTGTACGCCATCTCGGCCCACACCGGCGGCACGCGTGCGGACAACTGGATCGATATCGAGGGCGGCATCGGCACCTTGTTTGCCTATGCCAGCATGGGCCGGCGCGAGCTGCCCAACACCCGCGTGCTGCTGGATGGCGACGTGGAGCTGCTGTCGAAGGACGGCACTTTTTCCGCGCAGCATATTCTGAGCCCGCTTCAGGGCGTGGCGGTTCACATCAACGCTTTCAACTTCCCCTGCTGGGGCATGCTGGAAAAGCTGGCGCCGACGCTGCTGGCTGGCGTTCCAGCCATCGTCAAGCCGGCAAGCCAGACGGCCTATCTCACCGAATTGATGGTCCGCCGCATCGTCGAGACCGGTATTCTGCCCGAAGGCGCCTTGCAGCTCGTCTGCGGCTCGGTCGGCGATCTGCTCGATCATGTCGAGGGACAGGATGCCGTGACCTTCACCGGCTCCGCCTCCACCGGTCAGCGCCTCAAGACGCACAAGGCCATCGTGGAGAATTCGGTGCGCTTCACCATGGAGGCCGACAGTCTCAACGCCGCCGTGCTCGGTCTCGATGCCGCGCCCGGCACGGAGGAGTTCGACCTTTTCGTCAAGGAAGTCGCGCGCGAGATGACGGTGAAGGCCGGCCAGAAATGCACGGCGATCCGCCGCGTCATCGCGCCCCGCTCCTACAGCGAAGTCCTCATCGAAAGCCTGCGTGCGCGCCTCGGCAAGACCGTCATCGGCAACCCCGCCGATGAAGCCGTCCGCATGGGCCCGCTCGCCAGCCTCGACCAGCGCGAAGAGGTTCGCGCCCGCATCCGCGATCTCTCAGCCGATGCCGAGATCGTCGCCGGCAACCCTGATCAGGCTGACATCCAGTCCGGCGATGCCGCAGCCGGCGCCTTCCTCAATCCGGTTCTGCTCTATTGCGCCAAGCCGGGGTCGGCCCGTGCGATCCACGATGTCGAGGCCTTTGGTCCCGTCAGCACCGTCATGCCCTATGACACGGCGGAAGAAGCGGTCGATCTCGCCCGGCGCGGCAAGGGCAGCCTCGTTGCCTCCGTCTTCACCAACGATCCCGGTTTTGCCGAAGAGGTGGTGCTCGGGCTTGCACCGTTCCACGGCCGCGTGATGATCGGCAACCGCATCAGCGCCAAGTCCTCCACCGGTCACGGTTCTCCCCTGCCGGGCCTCGTGCATGGCGGCCCCGGCCGTGCCGGCGGCGGTGAGGAGCTGGGCGGCATGCGCGGCGTCAAGCACTACATGCAGCGTACCGCCATCCAGGGCGCCCCGACGATGCTGTCGGCCGTTACCGGCCGCTGGATGCAGGGGGCCGCGGCGCAGGCCGGCGGCGAACATCCCTTCCGCAAGTCGCTGGCGGAACTGAAGATCGGCGACCAGCTGATCACCGCATCGCGCACGGTGAGCCTCGAGGATATCGAGCATTTCGCCAACTTCACCGGCGACACCTTCTACGCCCATATGGACGAGGAGGCCGCCAAGGCGAACCCGTTCTTCGACGGGCGGGTGGCGCATGGCTATCTCATCGTCTCCTTCGCAGCAGGTCTCTTCGTCGATCCGGCGCCCGGCCCGGTGCTCGCCAATTACGGCGTCGATAACCTGCGCTTCCTGACACCGGTCAATCCCGGTGATACGCTTCGGGTGCAGTTGACCTGCAAGGAGATCAATCCACGCGCCAATGCCGAGCACGGCGAGGTGCGCTGGGATTGCAATGTGACGAACCAGCTGGGCGCCACCGTCGCGCAATACGACGTCCTGACGATGGTGGCCAAAACGAGAGAGTGATTGATGACGCCGATCGAGCAGGATCCCCGCCGCCTGGACATGACCGTGCTGATGACGCCCGACATGGCGAACTTTTCGGGAAAGGTCCATGGCGGGGCGCTGCTCAACCTGCTCGATCGCGTCGCCTTCTCCTGCGCGTCCCGCTATTCGCAGCAATATGCGGTGACGCTGTCGGTCGACCAGGTGATGTTCAAGGAGCCGATCCATGTCGGCGAGCTCGTCACCTTCCGCGCCTCGGTCAACCATACCGGTCGCACCTCCATGGAGATCGGCATTCGTGTGGAGGCGGAAAACATCCGCTCAGGCAAACGCCGGCACACCAATTCCTGCTATTTTACCATGGTTGCCGTGGACGATACGGGAAAGCCGGTGCGTGTGCCGGAACTGCAGCCGAAGGACGCCGTGGACGTCAGGCGCTACAAGGCGGCTGAATTGCGCCGAACGTTGCGGCGCGAGTTTGCCGAGCGGCTGGAATCGGTGGCGGCGACGGGCAAGGATGTGGAGAAGGACGGCGAGTAAGCCGGGGCGCGCCGGCCTCAGGTTACGGCTTTGACGCCTTCCAGGATCAGCGTCGTCGCGATGTCCGCATATTCGTCCCGCGTCACCGGTCCATTGGGGCGGAACCACATATAGACCCAGTTCATCATGCCGAAGAGCGACATGGTGACGGGCATCAGGAGCGGGCGGTCCTTGTTGAGGTCCGGGTTGATGTCGCGGATCACGCCGGAGAAACGTTTGACGATCTGCCGTTCGATGGCCTGCAACTCGGCAAGCTGGTCCGGGGAGAGCGCGCTGGTGCCATTGAGCTGCACCTTGTGCTCGTTGTCGCGACCTTCGTAATTCGCCAGAACCGCCTTCACCAGCAGACGCAGCCGCGCCTGCGGATCCAGCTGCGGGCGGTCCGCGGCCTCGATGGCATTGGCAAGTTCCGTCAGATGCGTGCGCACGATATCGAAGATCAGCGCGTCCTTGCTCGGATAGTAGTGGTAGAGCAGGGCCTTGGACACGTTGCTGTGCGAGGCGATCTGGGACATGGACGCTTTTTCCATGCCCATCTCGGCGAAGACCGCTGCGGCACTCAACAGAATGCCACGCTGTTTTTCCTCGAAATCGACTGCGCGCGTGCGTGCCATGGTTCCTGCTCTGCTTGTTCCTGCTATCCGGGAAGGGCGGCTGACCTCCCTATACACAGTCAAGCCGGTGCCGGGCTATCCCTACATTCATTCCTTCGGCCGGTTATCGACCACGCGCTTCGCCTTGCCTTCCGAGCGGGCGACGCCGCCCGGCTCGTGCACGGTGATCCTGGTGGAGACGCCGACGATGCTCTTGATGTGGTGGGCGAGTTCCTTGGCCGACCCGGCGCGGGCGCTCTCGTCCGCCATCTCGACGGTGCATTCGACATGAACCGTCATGTTGTCCATGCGGCCCGACCGGCTCAACTCGATCTGGAAATGCGGAGCAAGGCCACGGCATTTCAGGATCTGCTCTTCGATCTGGGTGGGGAACATGTTCACGCCGCGGATGATCAGCATGTCATCGCTGCGGCCCACGATCTTGCCCATGCGGCGCATGCTGCGCGAGGTGGGGGGCAGCAGGCGCGTCAGGTCGCGGGTGCGGTAGCGGATGATGGGCAGGGCTTCCTTGCTCAGGGAGGTGAAGACCAGCTCGCCCTCCTCGCCATCGGCCACCGGCTCGCCGGTCTCGGGGTTGATGATCTCGGGGTAGAAATGGTCTTCCCAGATCACCGGGCCGTCCTTGCTCTCGATGCACTCGTTGGCAACACCTGGCCCCATCACCTCGGACAGGCCGTAGATATCCACCGCGTCGAT
Source organism: Roseateles sp. XES5 (assembly GCF_020535545.1). NCBI lineage: Bacteria > Pseudomonadati > Pseudomonadota > Betaproteobacteria > Burkholderiales > Sphaerotilaceae > Roseateles > Roseateles sp. XES5. Next base: position 692,635 of record NZ_CP084754.1, on the reverse strand, counting down.
GCCGGCCTTGGCCTCGATCTCGCGGCGCATGGCCTCGGTCCAGGGCTCGGCACCGAAGATGCCCACCTTGAGCGAGGACTCGCGCGCGTCCAGGCCCTGGCGTGCAAACTCCTCGATGATCACCTGCATATAGCTGGGCGTGACCATGATGATGTCGGGCTTGAAGTCCTGGATCAGCTGGACCTGCTTCTCGGTCTGGCCGCCGGACATGGGGATCACGGTGCAGCCGGCGCGCTCCGCGCCGTAATGCGCGCCCAGGCCGCCGGTGAAGAGCCCGTAGCCATAGGCGATGTGGATGATGTCGCCGGGGCGGCCGCCCGAGGCGCGGATGGAGCGCGCCACCAGGCTGGCCCAGGTGTCGATATCGCGCGCCGTGTAGCCCACCACCGTGGGCTTGCCCGTGGTGCCGGAGCTGGCATGGATGCGCGAGACCTGCTGGCGCGGCACGGCGAACATGCCGAAGGGGTAGTTGGCGCGCAGGTCCTGCTTGGTGGTGAAGGGGAACTTGGCGATGTCCGCCAGGGTCTTCAGATCATCGGGATGCACGCCCGCTTCGTCGAAGCGCTGGCGGTAGAAGGGAGAATTCTCGTAGGCGTGGGTCAGCGACCACTTCATGCGCTGCAGCTGCAGCGCGGAAATCTCGTCGCGCGAGGCGGTCTCGATCGGCTCGAGCTCTCCGGGGCGGGGGGACAGGTCTTCCATGAAATTCTCCTCCAAGAATACGGGCAAGAATACGGGCAAGAATAGGGAATGGTCTGCCTCACTCCGGCAGATGCGTGCCCTTGACTGTTCGCGAGTGGCCGCGGAATTCCGCGACGGGCTCGCCCTCCTGATTGGTGATGCGGATATCGTAGAGGCCGCCGCGCCCGCGGCGCGACACTTCGCGCGCCGTTGCCGTCAGCCTGTCGCCCTTGAAGGCCGGCGCGAGGAACGTCACCGAACAGTGCTGGGCGACGGTGCGCTGATTGTAGGTGTTGCAGGCAAAGGCGAAGGCCGAATCCGCCAGCGTGAACATGTAGCCGCCATGGCAGGTGCCGTGGCCGTTGGTCATGATCTCGGCGATGGTCATGGCGATGACGGCCTCGCCGGGGGCGATGGAGACAAGCTCCATGCCGAGATGGCGGGTGGCATTGTCGTCGTCCCACATGGCCTTGGCGCAGGCTTCGGCCAGCGCCTGCGGGGAAAGGGTCGCGGCGCTCATCTGCCCTTGAACTCCGGCTTGCGCTTTTCGAGGAAGGCGGAAACGCCCTCGGCATAGTCGGCGCTGCGGCCCGCCTCGCGCTGCAGGTCGCGTTCGAGATCGAGTTGCTGGTCGAGCGAATTGGTGGCGGCGGCCTGAATGGCCCGCTTCGTCATGCCGAGGCCGCGCGTCGGGCCGGCGGCGAGACGCGTCGCAAGCGCGCTTGCCTCTTCCATCAGTTTGTCATCGTCGACGGCGCGCCAGATGAGGCCCCAGTCGGCGGCGGTTTCCGCCCCGAGCGGCTCGGCCGTCAGTGCCAGCGCCTTGGCGCGGGCTTCGCCGATCAGGCGCGGCAGGCTCCAGGTGCCGCCGGAATCCGGCACGAGGCCGATCTTGGCAAATGCCTGGATGAAGCGGGCGGAGCGCGCGGCGAGCGTGATATCGCAGGCGAAGGCGATGTTCGCGCCAGCCCCGGCGGCAACACCGTTGACGGCGCAGATGACAGGCTTTTCGAGGCTGCGGATCAGGCGCAGCAGCGGATTGTAGAAGGTCTCGATCGTGTGGCCGAGATCGGGCACGCCCTTCTTCGGATCGCGGTCGCCGAGATCCTGTCCCGCGCAGAAGCCGCGGCCGGAACCGGTCAGCAGCACCGCGCGGACGGCGTCGTCCGCATGGGCCTGCTCGAAGCCGGCGCGCAGGGCAAGATGCATCTCGTCGTTGAAGGCGTTGAGCTTGTCGGGGCGGTTCAGCGTGAGGGTGAGAACGCCATCGGCAAGCGCCGACAGAATGGTGTCGGAATTGGACATTTTTCCTCCCTGTCGCCCTTCCCAGCGGCGACCGTAAAAAAACTCTTGCATAAACCGACCGGTCAGTCAATTATAAAAGCACTGACTGGGAGGAGCAGCCATGACCGCACTTTTCGAGCGCCATCGCCCCACGCTGGAAGCAGCCTTGCAGGCCGCCGCCAAGCGCGATTTCTGGACTGCCTATCCTGAAGTACCAAGCGGCAAGATCTATGGCGAAACCGCCAGGGACGACGGACTTGCCGCCTACAAGGCGCGTGTCGGTCAGCCCTTCACGCTCGCCGGCCATCCCTCCGACGGCGTCGTCGGTGCGGAAGTCTCGCCTTACGGACCCTCCCTCGGCATCACCTATCCCGCCGCCTCCGTGGACATGCTCGTCTCCGCCTCGCGTGCCGCCGCGCCGCAATGGGCGGCGGCCGCACCGGAAATCCGCGTCGGTATCTGCCTCGAAATCCTCGCCCGCCTCAATGCCCGCAGCTTCGAGATGGCCAATGCCGTCATGCACACGACCGGCCAGGCCTTCGCCATGGCCTTCCAGGCCGGCGGTCCGCATGCGCAGGATCGCGGCCTCGAAGCCGTCACCTATGCCTATGCCGAGATGACCCGCACGCCGGCAACGGCGACCTGGACCAAGCCGCAGGGCAAGGGCGAGCCTATCGTCATGGAAAAGCACTGGCGCATCGTGCCGCGCGGTGTCTCGCTGGTCATCGGCTGCAACACGTTCCCGACCTGGAACAGCTATCCGGGTCTGTTCGCGAGCCTTGCCACCGGCAACACCGTCATCGTCAAGCCGCATCCCGCCGCGATCCTCCCGCTTGCCATCACCGTCGAGATTATCAGGCAGGTGCTGGTGGAAGAAGGTTTTGCCGCCGACATCGTATTGCTCGCCGCCGATGCGTCCGGTTCTGAGATCACCAGGGACCTCGTCCGGCACCCCGCCACAGCGCTCGTCGACTATACCGGCTCCAATGCCTTCGGTCGCTGGGTCAGGGAAAATGCCGGCGGCGCTGACGTCTACACCGAAGAGGCCGGCGTCAATTCCATCGTGATCGGCGCCACCGACAATTTCGCCGGCATGTGCGGCAATATCGCCTTCTCGCTGTCGCTCTATTCCGGCCAGATGTGCACCGCCCCGCAGAATATCTTCGTCCCGCGCGGCGGTATCGAGACGAATGAGGGCCACAAGAGCTTCGACCAGGTTGCCTCCGGCATCACCGCCGCCGTTGACGGCCTGCTTTCCGATGCGGCACGCGCTGCCGGTGTCTGCGGCGCCATCGCCAATCCCGCGACGCTCGCCCGCATCGCCGCCGTTCGCGCGCTGGGCCGTCTCGTCCGCGATTCCGCGCCGGTTGAAGGCCTCGACGATGCCCGAACCGCAACGCCGCTGATCCTCGCGGTCGATGCGTCGGACAGCGAAACCTATGCGGAAGAACGTTTCGGTCCCATCGCCTTCGTCGTCGCAGTTGACGATGTCGTCGATGGCGTGAACCGCGCGGCTGACCTTGCCGAGCGCAAGGGCGCGATCACCGCCGCGCTCTATGCCACCGACGAGGCGCAGATCCTTGCCGCCGCCGACCGGTTTGCCGCGGCGGGCGTCAATCTTTCGGTCAATCTGACCGGCGGCATTTACGTCAACCAGAGCGCCGCCTTTAGCGATTTCCACGTCACCGGCGCCAATCCGGCCGGCAATGCCAGCCTGACGGACGCGGCTTTCGTCGCCAACCGGTTCCGCGTGGTCATGTGGCGCCGCCCCGCGGCGGCGTGAGAGGTGTTTTTGCTTTAACCCTTTGTCTTTGTTGGGAGGAGAACCGACATGAAACTTTCGCTTGCCACCACCGCCCTTGCGCTCGTCCTGGGGCTTGCCGCGCCTGCTTTCGCCGATATCAAGATCGGCGCGACTGTCTCGGAAACCGGCCCGGCATCCTTCCTCGGCGATCCCGAGGCCAAGACGCTGAAGATGCTGGTCGAGGAAATCAACGCCGCCGGTGGCGTCAATGGCGAGAAGCTCGAACTCGTGATCTATGACGACGGCGGCGACCCGAACAAGGCACGCACTTTCGCCACCCGTCTCGTCGAAGATGACGAAGTCGTCGCCGTGATCGGCGGCACGACGACCGGCACCTCCATGGCCATCATCCCGGTCTTCGAGGATGCCGAGGTGCCCTTCATCTCGCTGGCCGGCGCCATCGAGATCATCGATCCCGTCAAGCCCTATACCTTCAAGACGCCGCACACGGACCGCATGGCCTGCGCGAAGATCTTCGAAGACATGAAGAAGAACGGCATCACCAAGATCGGCATGATCTCCGGTTCCGACGGTTTCGGTGCCTCCATGCACAAGCAGTGCCTCGCCATCGTCGGCGACTACGGCATCGAGGTGCTGGCCGACGAGACCTATGGCCCGACCGACGCCGACATGACGCCGCAGCTCACCAATATCAAGGGCAAGGAAGGCATCCAGGCCGTACTCAACCCCGGCTTCGGCCAGGGGCCGGCCATCGTCACGCGCAACTATGCCCAGCTCGCCGTCGGCCTGCCGCTCTACCAGTCACACGGCGTTGCCTCTGACGGTTTCATCGAGCTTGCCGGCCCGGAAGCGGCCGAAGGCGTGCGCCTGCCGGGCACGGCGCTGCTCGTCGCGAAGCTCCTGCCGGAAAGCGATCCGCAGCGCGCCGTCGTCACGGCCTACAAGGAAACCTATGAGAAGGCGACCGGCAAGCCGGTCTCGACCTTCGGCGGCTACGCCCATGATGCGCTGCGCATTCTCGTGGATGCGCTGAAGCGTGCCGGCAGCACCGAGCCGTCCGACATCCGCGATGCCATCGAAGGCACGAAGGGTCTGGTCGGCACCACGGGCACCGTCACCATGACGGCCGAGGATCACCTCGGCCTCGACCTCTCTGCCTTCCGCATGCTGCAGATCGAAAAGGGCGGCTGGAAGATCGTCGAGTAATCGAGCCTGCCGGCCCGGGCCCTGAAGGCGCGGGCCGGCGGATACCGTCGTGCGCGAAGCGGAGGCATCCATGCCCGAACTCCTGCAATTTCTCCTGTCCGGGATCACGGTCGGCGCTGTTTATGCGCTCGTCGCACTCGGCTTCACGATCATCTACAATGCCTCCGACGTCGTGAATTTCGCCCAGGGCGAGTTCGTCATGCTCGGCGGCATGATCACCTTCTTCGCGCATGCCGCCGGCCTGCCGTTGCCGCTCGCCGCGCTGATCGCCATCATCGCCACGTCGGCGGTGGGCGTGGCGCTCAACAAGCTCGCCATCGAGCCTGCCCGCGGCGCGCCCGTCGTCTCGTTGATCATCATCACGATCGGCGCATCCATCTTCATCCGTGGCGCCACGCAGCTGGTCTTCGACAAGCAGCTGCACCGCTTCCCGGCCTTCTCCGGCGACCAGCCGATCCTCGTCGGTGGCGCAACCATCCTGCCGCAGAGCCTGTGGGTGATTGCCGGCGCGCTTGCCGTCTTCATCTGTCTCTGGCTGTTCTTCACGCGCACGCTGATCGGCCGCGCGGTGCTGGCGACGGCCAACAACCGCATCGCCGCCCAGCTCGTCGGCATCAACACCAACTATGTGATGACGCTTTCCTTCGCCATGTCCGCCGCCATCGGCGCGCTCGCCGGCGTGCTGGTGACGCCGATCACGCTGACGGGCTACGATGTCGGTCTCGCGCTGGCGCTGAAGGGCTTTGCCGCCGCCATGCTCGGCGGTATGGGCAACCCCAAGGGCGCACTCGTGGGCGGTCTGCTGCTCGGCGTTCTCGAAGCCATGACGGCCGGCTATATCAGTTCGCAATACAAGGATGCGGCGGCCTTCGTCGTCATTCTCGCCGTGCTCTTCGCCATGCCGCAGGGCCTGTTCGGCCGTAAATCGACGGATCGGGTGTGATCATGCGGCTCTCCAGCAAGGCAACGACGCTCCTCATCCTCGCAGCGGTCATCGCGATCGCGCCGATCTTCTTCCCATCGTCCTACTATTTCCGGGTGGGATCGCTGATCTTCGTCAATGGCCTGGCGGTGACGGGCCTCGTCATCCTCATCGGCTATGCCGGCCAGATCAGCCTGGGACATGCCGGTTTCGCCGGCATCGGCGCCTATGCCTGCGCACTGGCGCCGGTCCATCTCGGCCTGCATCCCGCATTCGCCGCTCTGCTCGGCGCGGCCCTTTCCGCTGTTATCGCTTTCCTCGTCGGCCGGCCGATCCTGCGCCTCAAGGGCTATTATCTCGCGGTCGCCAGCCTCGGCTTCGGCATTCTCGTCTCGATGGTGCTTTCCAACGAGGCGCAGCTGACCGGCGGGCCGGACGGCATGGCGGTGCCGGAACTCGGCCTTCGCGCCGCGCTGAAGGCCATCGGCATCGATCTTTCCAACACCGAGTTCTGGTACGCCTTCTCCGGTTTCGTGCTGGTGCTGGGGGCCTGGCTGGCGCTCAATCTCTATCACAGCCCGACCGGCCGTGCCCTTCGCGCTTTGCACGGTTCGGAGGTTGCAGCCCGCACGGTCGGCGTCGATGTCGCGCATTACAAGCTCGTCGCCTTCGTCATCTCGGCGGTCTATGCTTCGGTGTCCGGATCGCTTCTGGCCCTGCAGAACAAGTTCATCACACCTGATGTGGCGGGCTTCATGCATTCCATCGAAATGGTTACGATGACGGTGCTCGGCGGGGCCGGCTCCGTGCTCGGCGCCATTATCGGCGCCGCGATCCTGACGACGCTGCCGCAGGTGCTGACGGTCTTCCAGGAATACGAACAGCTCATGCTCGGCCTCGTCATGATGCTTGTGATGATTTTCATGCGCGAAGGCCTGCTGCCGTCCATCGCGCGCCGTGTCCGGGGGAGGGGGAATGAGCCTGCTTCAGATAGAAGGTCTCGGCATCGACTTCGGTGGCCTGCGCGCCGTCAACGATGTCGGCTTCTCCTTGAAACCCGGCGAGATCGTCTCCGTCATAGGCCCGAACGGCGCCGGCAAGACGACGCTGTTCAACATGATCTCCGGCGTCTACACCCCGGCGCGCGGACGCGTCGTGCTCGACGGCGAGGATGTCACGCGCATGCCGCCGCATCTTCTGGCGCGCCGCGGCCTGTCGCGCACCTTCCAGAACCTGCAGATCTTCCAGTCGATGAGCGTTCTGGAAAACGCCGTCGCCGGTCATCACCTGCATGAGCGTGGCCCGGTCCTTGCCGATCTCTTCGCGTTGCCCTCTGCCCGGCGGCGAAGCAGGGCCTCGGAGGAAAGCGCCCGGCTGCTGCTCGACCGTGTCGGCCTCGGCCGGGCTGGCGAACAGGAGGCGGGCTCGCTCTCCTACGGTGCGCTGAAGCGGCTGGAAATCGCCCGTGCGCTGGCGCTGAAGCCGCGTGTCCTGCTGCTCGACGAACCCGCCGCCGGCTGCAATGCCGTCGAAACGGAGGAGATCGATCACCTCATCGCCAAGGTCGCGGCTGAAGGTGTGTCGATCCTGCTCGTGGAGCATGACATGAAGATGGTCATGCGCATTTCCAACCATATCGTGGTGCTCGATCACGGCGAGAAGATCGCCGAAGGCGAGCCGGCGGCCATCGCGCGCGATCCGCGTGTCATCGAAGCCTATCTGGGTGCCCAGGCGACGGAGGCGAAACATGCTGACGGTTGAGGGACTGCGCTCACGCTACGGCCGCATCGAGGTGCTGCACGGCATCGACCTCGATGTCGCCTCGGGCGAGATCGTCACGGTGGTCGGCGCCAATGGCGCCGGCAAGACGACGTTGCTCAAGTGCCTCTCCGGCATCCAGCCGGTTTCGGCGGGCTCCATCCTGTTTCGCGGCGAGGCCCTGACGACGGTGTCGGCGCATCGCCGCGTGCAGCGTGGCCTTGCCCAGTCGCCCGAGGGACGGCAGATCTTCACCAATCTGACGGTAGAGGAGAATCTGCGCCTGGGCGCCTATCTCTTCGCCGACGAGAAGGTCGACCGCGACAGAGAGGACGCCTTCGTGATGTTCCCGATCCTCAAGGAGAAGCGGAACCTTGCGGCGGGCGGTCTCTCGGGCGGGCAGCAACAGATGCTGGCGATTGCCCGTGCGCTGATGGCCAGGCCCTCCTGCCTGTTGCTCGACGAACCGAGCATGGGCCTTGCCCCGATCCTCGTCGCGCAGATCTTCGATGTGGTCAAAAGCATGAAGGCGCTCGGCGTCACCGTGCTTCTCGTCGAGCAGAACGCCTTTGGCGCGCTTTCGGTCGCCGATCGGGGCTATGTCATGGAGACGGGGCGCATCACCATGTCCGGCCCGTCGGCAGAATTGATTGCGGACGAACGCATCCGCGCCGCCTATCTGGGAATTTGAGATCATGACCGTCACCATCGCGAGAGAAGCTTCCGTCGCCGTCGTCACCATCGACAATCCGCCCGTCAACGCGCTGTCGCAGGCGCTGCGCCAGGCGTTGGTCGAGGCGGTGGCGGAATTGGATGCGGACGCAGCTGTGAAGGCCGTCGTGCTGATCTGCGCCGGCCGCACCTTCATCGCCGGCGCCGACGTTAGCGAATTCGGCAAGCCGCCCCAGCCGCCGCACCTGCCGGATGTCGTGGCAGGCATCGAGGCGGCGAAGAAGCCGTGGGTCGCCGCGATCCATGGCAGCGCGCTCGGCGGCGGTCTCGAAGTGGCACTCGGCTGTGCCTATCGCGTCGCCGTCGCCTCCGCCAGCCTCGGCCTTCCGGAAGTCAAGCTGGGCATCATCCCCGGCGCCGGCGGCACGCAGCGCCTGCCGCGCCTGATCGGTGCGGCCGCGGCTGTCGATCTGATAACGGGCGGCAGCCCGGTTGGTGCGCGGAAGGCGGAAGGCCTCGGGCTTGTCGATGCCATCATCGACGGAGATCTGCGCGCGGGTTCTGTCGCTTTCGCGGCGGGCGTTGTGGAAAAACCGCTGCCGCAACCGATCTCCAGCCGCGCCGTCCCGGCTGTCGAGGCCAGCTTCTGGGAAAGCGAGGAAAAGGCCGTCGCGGCCAAGGCCAGACGAGAGAATGCGCCGCTCCGCGCACTCGCCTCCATTCGCAAGGCCTGCGAAACGGATTTCTCCGATGCCATGGCCTTCGAGCGCGAAACGTTCCTCGCTCTGCGCGGCTCCGAACAGGCGGCGGCCCTGCGCCATGCCTTCTTCGCCGAGCGCGCCGCGCCGCGCCCGCCGGAACTTGCGGGCATCACCCCGCGCGAAATCCGTTCGGCTGCTGTGATCGGCGGCGGTACGATGGGCGCGGGCATCGCCGCGGCCCTGCGCGATGCCGGCCTGCCGGTGGTGCTGATCGAGCGTGACGCCACGGCCGTCGAGCGCGGACTTGCCAATGTAAGGGCGATCTACGACGGCTCCGTCAAACGCGGGCGCCTGACGCAGGAGGCTGCCGACCAGCGCATGGCCGGCGTGACGGGCGGTGATGATTACGGGCTGCTTGCCGATACGGACCTCGTCATCGAAGCCGTTTTCGAGGATCTCGCCGTCAAGCGCGCCGTCTTCGAACAGCTCTCTGTGGTCTGCCGGCCGGATGCCGTGCTCGCCACCAACACCTCCTATCTCGATCCCGGCGCGATCAGCGCCGGCATCGCCCATGCCGAGCGGTTCCTCGGCCTGCACTTCTTCAGTCCGGCCCATGTCATGAAACTGCTGGAGATCGTGCCGACGCAGACGACGGCGCCGGAGGTTTTGGCGGCGGGCTTCGCGCTCGCCCGCCAGTTGGCAAAAATCCCCGTCCGCGCCGGCATCTGCGATGGCTTCATCGGCAATCGCATCCTGAAGGTGACGCGTGCCCAGGCCGAGCGCCTGCTGCTGTCGGGCGCGACGCCCTCGGCGGTCGATGCCGCCATGCGTGCTTTCGGCCTGCCGATGGGACCGTTCGAGGCGCAGGACCTCGGCGGTCTCGACATCGCCGCCTTCCAGCGCAAGGCGGCCCGCGAGCGGGGCGAGACACCCTTCGCGCCCGTGGCGGAGCGGCTTTGCGCACTTCAGCGTTTCGGCCAGAAGACCGGCGGCGGCTGGTATGACTATCATCGCGGAGACCGGGCGCCTAAGCCGTCGGAAGCCGTCGCGGCCGTCATTGCCGAGGAGGCCACGGGCCGGCCGCAGAAAACCTGGGACGATGCTTCGATTGCCGATGCGATCGTGCTGCCGATGGTCAACGAGGCGACACGTATTCTGGAAGAGCGCGTGGCGCTCCGCGCCGGCGATATCGATCTCGTGAAGATCCATGGCTATGGTTTCCCGCGATGGCGCGGCGGTCCGATGCACTATGCCGAAGCGCGGGGGCTTGCGGAGGTGGTGGCCGTGCTTGATCGCCTCGCGGCGGAGGGTCTTGCCGAGGCGCCTTCGGAGGGCTTGCGCCGGGCCGCGGCAGGTGGCGGTTTTTCCGCGCTTGAGCGATAGGCAAGCACCACGGACTGTGATGAGATAGTCTGGGAGAGAAGGCATTCTGCGGGAGCCGGGGAGGGCGCAATGCAGTCGCTGATGACGCCGGGGCACAAGCCGGTACAGGTGGAAATTCTCGAGGCGGAAATCCGCAAGGTCTGCGGTTCCTTCGATCTGGAGCCCATGCGGCGCACCGGCGTCGTCAATGGCGACGTGACCACGCGGCGCGTCGGCCCGTTCGATACGGCGATCGTCGCGCTCGATGCCTCCGAGGTCGCCCGCAGCACCCGCTCCATCAAGCAGGATCCCGGAGAATATTTTTTCCTGCTCGTGCAGGATGCCGGCCAGTGTCGTGTCGAGCAGGGGGATCATGTGGCCGAGCTTTTGCCGGGCGACATGTTTCTCGTCGATTCCGTCAAACCCTCGACCTTTCTCTATCGCGGCGAACGCTCCAACCAGGTCTCGCTGCACATTCCCCGCGACGAGGTGGTGCATCGCTTCGGCAATGCCTGCGCCGGCGGTCTGTCGATCTCGCGGGAGGATCCGCTCTGGGTCGCGATGCGCGCGGTCATCGCAAAGATGCTGCTGGAGGATGGCGCGCAGGCGCAGCTTGGCGAGGCGTTCCTGTGCCTGATGGGCGCTTACCTGCATTCGAGCCGGGTGTCCGGCGTTGCGACGCCGGCCGAGACCCTGCTGTCGCGCGCGCTGGCGATGATCGACCGCCACCGGGCGGACCCCACTTTCGGCCCGCGCGAACTCGCCACCCGCCTCAACGTGTCCGAGCGCATGCTGCAGCGGCATTTCCGGCCGCTCGGCGAAACGCCCGGCCATCGGCTGCTCAATCGCCGGCTGGAGCTGGCGCATGCCCGGCTGACCGCACGGCGGGAGCAACCGTCGGAAGGCGTCACCGCCGTCGCCTTCGACTGCGGCTTCAACGATCTTTCCTATTTCTACCGTGAGTTCCGCAAGAAATACGGTGCGACGCCGGGTGCGGTTGCGCGCTGCCATTGACGCTTTTGTCCAAAAGGCGGGACGGCGCCGTCCAAGTCTGACGCCGTGTCCGCTTCTATTCTCTGCCACCAGATAGGACCGCCGGAGGAGGCGGTCCGTCATGGAGGAGGCGGAAATGATGGAATTCAAGGCAACCATCGGTGGAAGGCCGGCCCATGTCGGTTCGGACTTTGCCGTTCTCAACCCGGCGACGGGCGACGAGGTCGGCCGTGCGCCGAATATGGGCGGTGCCGAGCTGGATGCAGCCGTCGCCGTCGCCAAGGCAGCCTTTGCGTCATGGTCGGCGCAGAGCGATGAAGCCCTGCAGGCGGCCTGTGCCGCGGTGACGGCAAAGATCGAGGAACATGCGGCGGAACTCGCCGAAATCATCACGCTGGAGCAGGGCAAGCCGCTGAACGGCCTCGGCTCGCGCTGGGAGGTCGGTGGCGCCGTCGCCTGGGCGGGTTATACGACGGGGCTGTCGATCCCGGTCAAGGTTTTGCAGGACAACGAGCAGGGGCGGGTGGAGCTGCATCGCAAGCCGCTCGGCGTCGTCGGCTCGATCACGCCGTGGAACTTCCCGGTCATGATCGCCATCTGGCATATCCTGCCGGCGCTGCGCACCGGCAACACGGTTGTCGTCAAGCCCTCGCCCTATACGCCGCTTTCGACGCTGCGGCTTGTCCAGATCATGAACGAGGTTCTGCCGCCGGGCGTCGTCAATGTCGTGACGGGCGACGACAGGGCGTTCAATCTCGGTGGCGCGATGTCGGCGCATCCGGATATCGCGAAGATCGTCTTCACCGGCTCCTGCGCCACCGGCCAGAAGGTCATGCAGTCTGCTGCCACGACCATGAAGCGCCTGACGCTCGAGCTTGGCGGCAACGACGCCGGCATCGTGCTGCCGGATGCCGATCCGCAGGCGATCGCCGAAGGTCTGTTCTGGGGCGCCTTCATCAACAACGGCCAGACCTGCGCGGCGATGAAGCGGCTCTACGTGCATGAAAGCATCCATGATGCGGTCTGCGCGGCACTCGTCGCCTATGCGAAGGCGATCCCCGTCGGCAACGGCATGGACGAGGCAAGCATTCTCGGACCGATCCAGAACCGAATGCAGTTCGACAAGGTGTCCCGTCTCGTCGCCGATGCAAAGGGGCGCGGCAAGGTGCTGCTCGGCGGCGAACCGGGCGAGGGCCTGTTCTTCCCCCCGACCATCGTCGCCGGCCTTCGCAACGGCGATGCACTCGTCGACGAGGAGCAGTTCGGCCCGGCGCTGCCGATCATCCGCTACTCCGACGTCGAGGAGGCGATCCGGCTTGCCAATGACAGCCCGAACGGGCTCGGCGGGTCTGTCTGGTCGTCCGACATAGGGGGCGCGAAGAAGGTTGCGAGCCGTCTCGCCTGCGGCTCCGTGTGGATCAACAAACACGGCGCCATCCAGCCGAATGCGCCCTTCGGCGGCGTCAAGCAGTCCGGCATCGGCGTCGAGTTCGCGGACGAGGGACTTGCCGAATACACCGATATCCAGGTGGTCTTTGCCTGAGACGACAACGAAAGAGGGAACGATCATGAAACTGACGCAACATCTTGCCGCAACGGCGCTGGCCTTCGGTCTAGCCGCAACGGCCGCCGCCGCCCATCCACTCGATGGACTGACGGCCGAGGAATACCAGAAGATCAACCAGATTCTGCGTGACGGAAAGGTCGTGGACGACAACACGCTCTATCCGCTGATCGAGCTGAAGGAGCCGGCCAAGGCCGACGTGCTCGCCTGGAAGGAGGGTGCCGCCCTCGACCGCAAGGCGACGGTGCATTTCACCAGCGCCGAGGGTTTCAGCGAGGCGGTGGTCAACATCAGCAAGGGCACGGTCGAGAGCAACGAGAAGACCAAGGGCCAGCCCATGGTGCTCTTCACCGAATTCATGGGCGCGCTGGAAGGGGCGCTCGGCCATCCCGAGATGGTGGCGGGCCTTGCCAAGCGCGGGCTGAAGCCGGAGCAGGCCTTCTGCCTGCCGCTGACGGGCGGCAACTTCTTCACCGAGGAATATCAGAATTCGCGCCTGATGAAGGTGCCCTGCTACCAGGTGCCTGAAGGCTCCAACTTCTACGCCAAGCCGATTGAAAACCTCTTCGCCATCTATGACATCGGCAAGAAGGAAGTGGTGCGTGTCGTCGACCTTGGCGTGGTCGACCTGCCGAAGGACAGCTGGGGCTATACGGAGGAGGAGGTCGCCAAGCGTCTGCCGCTGCGGCCGGAATCCAACCCCGTCAAGCTGGTGCAGGAAGGCGGCCCGAACTACAAGATCGACGGCAGCCATATCGAATGGGACATGTGGCGCTTCAATTTCCGCGTCGACAAGCGCCCGGGCCTCGTCGTCTCCAATCTCGATGTCAACGATGCCGGCACCTGGCGTTCGGTCATCTACCAGGCGCATCTGTCCGAAGTCTTCGTGCCCTATATGGACCCGTCGGAAGGCTGGTACTGGCGCACCTACATGGACAGCGGGGAATATGGTTTCGGTCTGTTCCTGACGCCGCTGCGCGCCGGTATCGACTGCCCCGCGCATGCCACCTTCCTGCCGGCGACCATCGCCGACGACAAGGGTTCGCCCCTCGTCATCCCGGATGCGGTGTGCGTCTTCGAACGCAGCATCGGCGATCCGGCCTGGCGCCACTTCGAAGTCTTTGCCCAGACGCCTGAAAAGCCGATCCCCGCAGAAGGCCGCCCGGCGACGGAGCTGGTGGTGCGCACGGCCTCGGAAGTCGGCAACTATGACTATCTCATCGATTACCGCCTGCAGCAGAACGGTCAGGTCAACATCTATGTCGGCGCGACCGGCCTCGACGCGGTGAAGGGCGTTGCCTCCACCTCGATGAAGGACCCGACGGCCAAGGCCGACACGGCGCACGGCACGCTGATCGCGCCGAATCTCGTCGCCGCCAACCACGACCACTACTTCAACTTCCGCATCGACTTCGACGTCGACCAGCCGGTGAACCATTTCTCGACGATGGATATCGTGCCGGCCAAGCTCGACGCGTCGAGCCCGCGCAAGTCGATGTGGACGGTCGAGCACAAGATGCCGATGACGGAAATGGAGGCCCGCTACAAGCTCTCCTCCTCGCAGCCGCGCTACTTCCATATCTCCAACCCGTCGCGCGAGGGCTATCTCGGTCATGAGCCGGGCTACATGATCCACCACGGCGACGTGTCCTACGGTCCGTTCGACTTCGAGAACGACCCGCCGATGAAGCGCAACGCCTATATCGAATATTCGGTCTGGAACACGGTCTATGACCCGGAACAGCGTTATGCCGGCGGCAAGTTCGCCATGCAGAGCGATGGCTCCGATACGCTCGCCGAATGGGTGAAGAAGGACCAGAGCCTGATGGGCAAGGACATCGTCACCTGGTTCTCCGCCGGCTTCCACCATATCCCGCGCATGGAGGACTGGCCGGTCATGTCGACGGAATGGAAGACGGTGCACATCATGCCGCACAACTTCTTCGCCCATAACCCGGCGTTGACGATCCGAAACCCGTAATTCGACAGAACGCCCGGCATGTTGCATGCCGGGCGTTGCTCATTGCGGCTCGCAGTGAAGCCTCAAGCGGGTGTTGTTGGTCGAAGCGCGCCGGCGGATCGGCGTTGAGCTGTCGTGCGCGGCCTGTCCGAATCCTGCCGATGCATCCAGACTGGCAGCCCGGCTGCATGATGGTCTGAAGTCGGGTATGCGAAGCACCCGTTCATCGAGAGGGCACAGATTTCAACCCTTTCAAGACCAAGACAAAACAGACCTTAACAATTTTGGCGCGCACGATGCAGTGGTTCAGCATAGGTGCGGCCCGCTTTGGGGTACTGGTGCAGGTGCGCGAGGGGCCTCGTTGATGCCCCGTTCGCATTGACTGGCGAATTTCCTGGAATTGTGCAGCGAGGGCGGTCCGACCAGAGCACGTCGGTCTATGTCTTGCTGACAAAGGGAAACACGGCCCGCAGGCGCGGGTCGCGAAGCCAGAGCCCGCCCCACATGAAAAGTCCCAGATAGCCGCTGAACATGATGTGGCTGAAGAGCGGGCTTTCCGCCCTGATCTGCGTCGCCATCGCTCCACCGAGAAGCCCTGTCATCAGGACCGCGCCGAGCAGACGTGTAGGAGGGATGAGGTAGAGCACGAGGCATGTCAGTTCGATCAGACCGATCATGAGGGCATAACCCGCTGGCCAGCCGAGCTGAGCCAGCGTCTCTTCGGCGACCGGCATTCCCAGCAGCTTTGGCGTGATGGATGCACCGAGAAGAAACAGGGTGAAGAGACCGGTCAGGGTGCGGCCGGTCCAGAGCATGGCGGGCGTGTTCATTTCTATTGATCCTTGATCTTGCAGCACTCCGCTGCGGGATTGGTGTCTTTCTGCCGTCAAGAATGACGGGGCGCGACGTCTTGAACATTGATCTGTTGAATGGTTGCGCTCGGATGGATGGAGACGATCTCCAGTCGCCCGGTTCCCACATTCGTGAAGCGATGGGGAACGTGAGCGGGGCCGACGACGACGTCCCCGGCGCTGCCGTGCACGGTTTCTTCGCCGACTGTGAACTCCGCTTCGCCTTTCTGGACGATCCAGGTCTCGGTGTAGGGATGAATGTGAAGTTCGGAACCGCGCCCGGGTTCGACATCGACAAGGAAGAGTGAAACCGGGCTTCCGATCTCACGGCCTTCCAGCCGAACGGTGCGGCGCTGGTCGGGTGCGGGCTCCTTGTGACGGCGAACCGTGATCATTCTGTTCTCCTGCTGCCATTGGTGTGCCGGTGGGATGAAAATGTCTTCGTGAGAAGATATTTTGTCAAAACTATCTTCCTGTCAAGATATATATCTTTGCGCGAAGACAGTTTATTGCGAACGACGCTTGCTCTAAGATCGGCTACCGGAGTGAGACGGCACGCGAGGCAGGCAATGAAGGAAGAAGGCGAGAGGGTAAGCCACGGCGAGCGCGGCGACAGCGCATCACTGGAAGATCACGTCGATCGACGACGCGCTCAATGGGCGCGAGAGCTGCCGGACCTCGATACCGAGCCAATGGCCATTCTCGGCCGGGCGAAGCGGCTTTCCAATCTCGTGGCCGGCAGCATCGAGGAGACGTTCGCGGCCTTTGGTCTAGACCGCGGTGAGTTCGACGTAATCAGTACGCTGCGCCGGGCGGGGCCGCCCTACCAGCTGACGCCGACCGAGATGTACACGTCGATGATGCTGTCGTCAGGCGGCCTCACGCATCGGCTGAGCCGGCTCGAGAAAACCGGGCTCATCCGGCGCGAGAAATCGAACCTCGATGGGCGAAGTGTTGTCGTGACATTGCTGCCGCGGGGAATAGAACTGGCGGAACAGGCTTTCAGGGCGGATATGGCCAACGAGCTTCTGATCTTGCAGCCGCTGAACCGGGAGGAGCGAGACCTGTTGTCCGCGTTGCTTCGAAAACTGCTTCATAGCATCGAAAGCCAGAGCACCCCTGAGGTTTGACACTATGCGCCCGACGGCGCAGGCCGGAATGGCGGCGGTGTTGGGCAGCAGACAAACCCTGGCCGCAAGCATGGACGACTGTTTCCACCGGCGCTTCGGCCAGCTTCAGTTCGACCGTATCCAGATGCTCATCGGCCCGGGAATGATCATCATTCCCTTCGAGAACGGTGCGATCCGTACGCCAACGACACCCCCTGCGATTGGTGCAAGTTAGCGACAGGCTGCCGCTCGATGGCGTGTGTGGTCCGACTCCCATCAAGAGCAGAACCTGACATGCCGGATGCGTCGTCTCTGACCTAGGCAGGCATGGGAGCAAGTTTCCGCGCGATATCGAAGAATGCGCTTACGAGTTTGCCATTCGCGCGCTCGCGAAGGCAGATGAGAGCCTCGTCCATCAGCATTTCCGGAGCGTCAATCTCGATTGGGACGAGGCGGTTGTCCTGTCCGAACTCGGCCGAGGAGACAAAGCCGATACCGCCGCCGGCGGCAACGATTTCTCGTACCGCTTCCCGTCCCTCCGCTTCGATGAGCGGGGTGAGGGGAATCCCACATTGCTGTGCCATGACTTCCAGTTTCTGGCGGGTTTTCGACCCCATTTCACGCATGACCAGCGGGTGTTTCGAAAGCTCTGCAAAGGAAATGCGTGCCGTGTCGCCGATAGGGTAGTCCCGGCTGGCAAAGGCAATGATCGGGGTGGAATTGAGTTTCAGGATCTCGAAGTCGCTGGATTGCGGCACCTCTCCGAGCACCCCGATATCCGCCTCGTAAGCATGCAGGCTGGTGATGACCGACTCCGTGTTGCCGGCGTCGATCGAGACCTGCACGGAGGGATAGGCGCGGCGGAAGGCGGCAAGGATGTGCAGGAGATGATGGGCGGCGTCGGCGACGATGCGCAGCTTGCCCGCACGCAGCGCCCGAGACTCCGACAAGAGGTCGAGCGCCTGCTGCTCGATGTCGAACATGCGACGGGTGACTTCCAGAAGCTGCTGGCCGGCCTGGGTCAGCGTCACCTGCTTCTTGTTCCGGTTGAAGAGCAGGACGTCGTATTCCTCCTCCAGCTTTCGTACCTGATCGGAAACGGCCGGTTGGGTGAGAAACAGCGCCTCCGCCGCACGCGAAAAGCCGCCGTGAATGGCGACATTGTGGAAGGCGCGAAGCTGGACATAGCGCATGGGCGGCTCCTGCTTTTATAGGCTGAGGCTATGCATTCATTAAAACGAACGATTTGATTGATGTAAAGCGATGAAGGATGATTTTCGGATTCCCTGCCTCATCGCGGAGCGCGCCTATGAACCTGCCGGCCGTCGCCCTAGAACTTGCCGCCGCAACCGTCCTGCTGCTCTATGCCGTGAGCCTTGTGAAGAGGGGCGTCGAAACGGCATGGGGAGATCTGGTCGCGCGCGCGGTCGGTGGTGCCGGCGGGCGGCCGCGTGCGGCCGTCTATGGCTGCCTTGTGGCCATCGCGTTGCAAAGCTCCACTGCCGTCGCCATGCTCACCGCCGGCTTTGCCATCAGCGGCGCCATGGCGCTCGATGTCGGGCTGGCCGTGCTCCTTGGCGCCGATCTGGGCTCGGCCCTGGTCGTCAAGATCCTGTCCTTCGACCTGCACTGGCTGGCGCCGCTGCTGATTGTCGGCGGGGGGCTCCTGCATCTCAAGGCGCACACGCGCAAGGCGGTCGAAGCCGGACGCGCCGTGCTCGGCATCGGCCTGCTGCTGTTGTCGCTTCAGATGATCGGTCACGCGACGTTGCCTCTGGCACAAAGCCCGCTTCTGCCGTCTGCCATCGCCTTTATCGGCGGGGATGCGCTGACGGTGATGATCCTCGCCGCGCTCTTCACCTGGGCGCTCCATTCGAGCGTTGCGGCGATCCTTCTGATCCTCACCTTCGCGACGAAGGGGCTGGTGCCGCTCGACGTCGGCGTTCCGCTCGTCCTCGGCGTCAATCTCGGCGGCGGGTTGATTGCGCTCTGGCTGACCCGCGGCCTGCCGGTGGAAGGTCGGCGCCTGCCTCTCGGCAATCTGTTTTTCCGTGCCCTGTTCAGTGCGGCGGCTTTCGCGCTGTTCGCGGTGCACGCGCCATTTGCCTGGCTTCCCGGCGGGACGGTGGCTGGCAAGCTCGTCAATCTGCATCTCATCTTCAATGCCATGCTGGTGCTCGTGGGGCTGGTCACCTGCGGTGCGATGGGGCGCCTTGTCAGGCTTTTGACGCCGGATGCGGCGGGAGAGGGCGACCTGACAGCCCATATCAGCGCGCTCGATCGCGCGCTGATCGACAAGCCGGCGCAGGCGCTCGCCGCGGCGGCGCGTGAAGTGCTGCATATGGGCAATTTGACGACCCGCATGCTCGAGCCGGTGATGACGGTCATCCAATCGCCGACGCGGGAAGCGGTCGATGCGCTCCGCCGCATCGACGGCGAGATCCACCGGGCGCATAGCGAGATCAAGCTTTACGTTGCCGCCGTCAACCGCGGTGTGCTGACGGAAGAGCAAGCCCGACGCGGCATCGAACTGACCGAGGCGGCGATCCATCTCGAATATGCCGGCGACGTGGTGGCGAAAAGCCTTTTGCAGATGGCCGAGGAGCGGCTTGCCGGGGCCGGCGCGTTCTCGCAGGACGGATGGCGCGAACTGCTGCTGCTCCACGCTGCGGTGTTCTCGAATGTCCGGCTCGCCGCCAATCTCCTCGTCTCGCCCGACCCGGTCATCGCCCGGGAGATGGTGCGGCAGAAGGAGCATGTGCGCCGTCTGATGGAGGAGAGCAGCAAGAACCATCTGGAACGGCTGCGGCAGGGTGTTGCCGCGAGCATCCAGTCCAGCGACATGCATCTGGAGATCGTGCGCGCGCTGAAGGAGGTCAATTCACTGGTCACGACCATGGCCTATCCGCGCCTGCGCGAAACCGGCGACCTGCTGGAAAGCCGCCTGATACCGGCGGCATGAAGTATAATTACAATCTATGGATTGATACAAAAGAACGATTTTACAGATAGATGTTTCCGCCGCATTGTCGACCTCGGACAAGCCAAACGCGAGGACGGACCATGCCAAACACCGCTTCTGAGAAAACCATCGCGCCGCTGGAATCGCCGAAGCTCGGCGAGCCCTACCTGCTGACGCCAGGCCCGCTGACGACCGCCTATTCCGTCAAGGAAGCCATGCTGCGGGACTGGGGTTCCTGGGACGGCGACTTTCGCGCCATGACCGCCGACCTGCGCCGCCAGCTTCTTGAGATCGCCGGCGACACCAAGGGTGAATTCGATTGCGTTCCCATGCAGGGCAGCGGTTCGTTCTCGGTCGAGGCGCTGCTCGGCAGCTTCGTTCCCCGCGACGGCAAGGTCCTGGTGCTGAGCAACGGCGCCTATGGCAAGCGCATCGCGCAGACGCTGTCCTATCTCGGCCGTGACCATGTTACGATCGACAAGGGCGACTACATGCCGCCGCGCGGTCCCGAAGTCGCCGCCGCCCTCGATGCCGATCCTGCCATCACGCATGTCGTCGTCGTCCATTGCGAAACCAGTTCCGGCATCCTCAATCCCCTCAAGGAAATTTCCGATACGGTCTATGCCCACGGCCGCAAGCTGCTGGTCGATTCGATGAGCGCCTTCGGCGCCGTGCCGGCCGGCCTTGCCGATTTCCGCTACGAGGCGATCGTTTCTTCCGCCAACAAGTGCATTGAAGGTGTGCCCGGCTTCGGCTTCGTCATCGCCCGCAAGAGCGAACTCGAGGCCTGCAAGGGCCGGAGCCATTCCCTCAGCCTCGATATCCACGCCCAGTGGGACTACATGAACAAGACCGGCCAGTGGCGTTTCACGCCGCCGACCCACGTCGTCGCGGCCTTTCTGGAAGCGCTGCGCCTGCACAGGGAGGAAGGCGGCGTGGCCGCGCGCGGCGCCCGCTACGCCCGCAATCGCGACGTCATGGTGGCGGGCATGCGCGAAGCCGGGTTCGAGACGCTGCTCGCCGACCAGTGGCTGTCGCCGATCATCGTCACCTTCTTCAGCCCGGCCCATCCGGCCTTCGCCTTCGATCGCTTCTATACGCTGATGAAGGACAAGGGCTTCATCATCTATCCCGGCAAGCTCACGGTGGTCGACAGTTTCCGCGTCGGCTGCATCGGCCGCATGGACGAACATGTCATGCGCCGCGTGGTCGAAGCTGCCCGTTCGTCGCTTGCCGAGATGGGCGTCGACAGTGCCGCGCCGCCGGCCATCGCCCTTGAAGAACGCAGCCGCCTTGCCGCCTGACCGGCCGCCCAACGAAGAATGGAAACTCCGATGAACCAGATGTCCAAGATCACCGTCACCGCCAACCGACGCACCTATCCCTGGCCGAACGTTCCGGCGATTGCCATCTGCCTGGACGGCTGCGAGCCTGCCTATCTCGACGAGGCCATCAAAGCCGGCCTGATGCCGACGCTGGCCCGCATCCGCAAGACCGGCACGGAACGCACCGCGCTCAGTGTCATCCCGAGTTTCACCAACCCGAACAACCTGTCCATCGCGACTGGCCGCCCGCCGGCGATCCACGGCATCTGCGGCAACTATCTCTACGAGCCGGCGACCGGCAAGGAAGTGATGATGAACGACCCGCGGTTCCTCCGCGCGCCGACCGTCTTCAAGGCCTTCTATGATGCCGGCGCCCGGGTCGCCGTGGTGACCGCGAAGGACAAGCTTCGCGCGCTGCTCGGTCATGGCCTGAAGTTCGACGAGGGCAGGGCCGTCTGCTTTTCCTCGGAAAAGTCCGACACCTCGACCAAGGCGGAGCATGGTATCGACAACGCGTCGGCCTGGCTTGGCCGGCCGGTGCCGGAAGTCTATTCCGCGGAACTGTCCGAGTTCGTCTTCGCGGCCGGCGTGAAGCTTCTCAAGGAGTTCCGCCCTGATGTCATGTATCTGACGACGACAGACTACGTTCAGCACAAATATGCCCCGGGCGTGCCGCAGGCCAATGCCTTCTACGAGATGTTCGACAAGTACCTCACCGAGCTCGACGCACTCGGCGCGGCGATCGTCGTTACCGCCGACCACGGCATGAAGCCGAAGCACAAGGCGGACGGGTCGCCGGACGTCATCTATGTGCAGGACCTGCTCGACCAATGGCTCGGCAAGGACGCGGCTCGCGTCATCCTGCCGATTACCGACCCCTATGTCGTGCATCACGGCGCGCTCGGCTCCTTCGCCACGGCCTATCTGCCTGAGGGCACGGACAAGGAGGAGATCATCGAGCGGCTGAAGGCGATAGAGGGTATCGATGTGGTCCTGTCGCGCCCGGAAGCCTGCGTGCGCTTTGAATTGCCGGACGATCGCATCGGCGACATCGTGCTCGTCTCCTCGGAGAACAAGACGCTCGGCACGAGCGAACATCGGCACGATCTTGCTGCACTCAACGAGCCGTTGCGCTCGCATGGCGGCCTGACCGAGCAGGAAGTGCCGTTCATCGCCAACCGCACATTGCCCGAGCTTCACACGGCCGACACGTTGCGCAACTTCGATGCCTTCTACTACGCGCTCGTCGCGGCCGCACAACCGGCACAATAGGGAGCGGACAATGACCAAGGCAGAAACGACATTCGCGATCCGTCATGAACCCATGCGGATCGCCGGCAAGAAGGTCGACACCGAGGGCGTGGTCGAGGTGCACTATCCCTGGAACGATGCCGTCATCGGTACCGTGCCGGCCGGCCGTGCGGAGCATGCCCGCAGGGCGTTCGAGATCGCGGCAGCCTACCAGCCGAAGCTGACGCGCTACGAGCGCCAGCGCATCCTGCTGAAGGCGGCCGACCTCCTGGTCGCCCGCAAGGAGGAGATTTCCGATCTCATCACCCTTGAGCTCGGCATCTCCAAGCAGGACTCGCTCTATGAGGTCGGGCGCGCCTTCGATGTCTTCACGCTCTCCGGGCAGATGTGCATCCACGACGACGGTGAGATTTTCTCTTGCGACCTCACCCCGCACGGCAAGGCACGCAAGATCTTCACCACCCGCGAGCCGCTGACCGCCATTTCGGCGATCACCCCCTTCAACCACCCGCTCAACATGGTGGCGCACAAGGTGGCGCCGGCGATCGCCACCAACAATTGCGTGGTGCTGAAGCCGACCGAACTGACGCCGATGACGGCGCTGGTTCTTGCCGATGTCCTCTACGAGGCCGGCCTGCCGCCGGAAATGCTGTCCGTCGTTACCGGCTGGCCGGGCGATATCGGCATGGAGATGATCACCAATCCGAATTTCGACCTCATTACCTTCACCGGTAGTGTGCCGGTCGGCAAGCTGATCGCTGCGCATGCCCATTACAAGCGCCAGATCCTCGAACTCGGTGGCAACGATCCCCTGATCATCCTCAACGATCTGTCGGACGACGATCTTGCGAGAGCCGCCGATCTTGCGGTTGCGGGCGCCACGAAGAATTCCGGCCAGCGCTGCACCGCGGTCAAGCGCATCCTGTGCCAGGAGCGCGTCGCCGACCGTTTCGTGCCGCTGGTGCTGGAACGCGCGAAGAAGCTGAGGTTCGGCGATCCCATGGATCGGGCGACGGAGCTCGGTACCGTCGTGCATGCCAGGGCCGCGGAGATCTTCGAAGGCCGCGTGCACAAGGCGGCGGAAGAGGGGGCGGACGTCCTCTACAATCCGGGCCGGCGGGGCGCTCTGCTGCCGCCGATCGTCATCGATCGCGTGTCCCATGCAAGCGAGCTCGTCATGGAAGAGACCTTCGCGCCGATCATCCCGATCGTCCGGGCGCCGGACGATGACGATGCGCTGATCGCCCTTTCCAACTCGACCGCCTTCGGCCTTTCCTCCGGGGTCTGCACCAACGACTTCCGGCGCATGCAGAAATACATCGCGGGACTGAAGGTCGGCACGGTGAACATCTGGGAGGTGCCAGGTTATCGCATCGAGATGAGCCCGTTCGGCGGCATCAAGGATTCCGGCAACGGCTACAAGGAGGGCGTCATCGAAGCGATGAAGAGCTTCACCAACGTCAAGACCTTTTCCCTGCCGTGGTGATCTGAAGCAATCCCCTGCGAGATCACCTTTTTCAGGAGCCGCTCCGCGCGGCTCCTTTTTTGTTTGGTGTTCCTCCCATGCAAATGCCTGTTTTTTCAGCAATTATCCTATAGCTTTTATCTTCCAAACGATAAGAATAATAAATTTTACTTACCAAAAACCCCTGCGCAGAATGTCTCCTGAAGCCGATCATCCAAGGACGACGCCTAGATCGTCCGCCGCGCTTCCCCGGTTTTTCCAGGCCTTCAGAGGAGATTTTCAATCATGAACAGACGCATGCTTTTTCTGCTTGCCAGCGCGCTCACCACCGCGCTTCCCACCATGGTTTTCGCCGAAACCCAGCTTACGGTCTACACCGCCGTCGAAGCCGTCGATCTCGACCGCTACAAGGCGACATTCGAAAAGGCCCATCCCGACATCAAGATCAACTGGGTGCGCGACTCCACCGGCGTCATGACAGCCAAGCTGCTCGCCGAGAAGGACAACCCGCAGGCCGACGTCGTCTGGGGCCTTGCCGCGACCTCGCTGCTTCTCCTCAAGACCGAGGGCATGCTCGAGGCCTATGAGCCCAAGGGCGTCGCGGAACTCGACAAGAAGTTCGTCGACAAGGACACGCCGCCCAGCTGGGTCGGTATGGACGCCTATGTCGCCGCTCTCTGCTACAACACGGTGGAAGGTGAAAAGCTCGGCCTGAAGGCGCCGACGAGCTGGGAGGACCTGACGAAGCCGGAATACAAGGGCCACATCGTGATGCCCAACCCGGCATCCTCCGGTACCGGCTTCCTCGATGTTTCGGGCTGGATGCAGATGTGGGGCGACGAGAAGGCCTGGTCCTTCATGGACAAGCTGCACGAGAACATTTCGGCCTATACGCATTCCGGCTCGAAGCCCTGCAAGATGGCGGGTGCGGGCGAGGCCGTCATCGGCGTCTCGTTCGAATTCCCCGGCGCCAAGGCCAAGAGCGCCGGCGCGCCGATCGACATCATCTTCCCGTCCGAAGGATCGGGCTGGGAGGCGGAAGCGACCGCGATCATCGCGGGCACGGCAAATCTGGATGCGGCCAAGACGCTTGTCGACTGGTCCGTCACCCGGGAAGCCAACGAGATGTACAATGCCGGCTATGCCGTCGTCGCCTATCCCGGCGTCGCGAAGGAGGTGGAACATCTGCCGGCCGACATCGCCTCCAAGATGATCGACAACGACTTCGAATGGGCCGCCAACAACCGCGGCGCCATCCTCAAGGAATGGCAGAAGCGGTACGACGCCAAGTCGGAACCCAAGAGTTGATCCCGATGAACGGGCGGGGCGCCTTCGCGCTCCGCCTCACGCATTCGCGACCATTGCCTGACAGCCAGCGGAGCTTGCAGATGAGACATGCCATGTCGATCGAACCGATACCCACAAGCATAGCCCGTGGCGCTATGGAGCCGGATATCCAACCGGCGCCCTATCTCGAGATCAGCGATCTATGGAAGAGCTACGGCGATTTCGTCGCGCTGCGCGACATATCGCTCAGCATCGCCAAGGGTGAGTTCGTCTGCTTTCTCGGCCCCTCGGGCTGCGGCAAGACCACCTTGCTGCGCATCATCGCGGGCCTGGAGCAGCAGAGCAGCGGCCGCCTGATCCAGGACGGCCGCGACATCTCGCGCGAGCCGCCCGCGGGCCGCGACTACGGCATCGTCTTCCAGTCCTACGCCCTGTTCCCCAATCTCACGATTGCGGAGAACATCGCTTTCGGCCTTGAAAATACCGGCCGCTCGAAGCCGGAGATCGCCACCCGTGTCGCCGACCTTCTGGCTACGGTCGGGCTGACGGCGCAGGGCAAGAAATATCCCGCCCAGCTTTCCGGCGGCCAGCAGCAGCGTATCGCGCTTGCCCGCGCCATTGCGATTTCGCCGGGCCTTCTGCTGCTTGACGAGCCGTTGTCCGCGCTCGACGCCAAGGTGCGCGTGCACCTGCGCCACGAAATCAAGGCGCTGCAACGCAAGCTGGGCGTCACGACGATCATGGTCACGCACGACCAGGAAGAGGCGCTGGCCATGGCCGATCGGATCGTCGTGATGAACCATGGCGTCATCGAACAGGTCGGCTCCCCCACGGAGATCTACCGTCATCCCGACACGCTGTTCGTTGCGGATTTCATCGGCGAGACCAACCAGTTTCCCGCAAAGGTCTTGCGGCACGGCGAGGTCGAGATCGGACATTCGGCCTTCTGCTGCTCGACGGAGGATTTTGTCGCCGGCCATGCGGCGACAGCCGTCGTGCGCCCGGTCGACATCATCCCGCATGGTGCCGACGCTCATGCGGTCAATGCCGCCGACCGGCCGTTGACGCCGCAGAATCTGATCGACGCTGAAGTGCAGGAGATGGAATTCCTCGGCATGTTCTGGCGCACGCGGCTGACGGCGCCGCGGCTCGGCGAGCGCACGCTTATCGCCGATTTCTCCGTCAATGCGGTCCGCCGCCTCAACATCGAGACGGGCGGTGTCATTCAGGTGGAAATTCCCCGCGAACGCCTGCTGCTCTATCCGAGGGCTGCCTGATGAACATCGCCCTCGAAGCCCCCTACATGCCGCCCCTCGGCAGGCGGCTGCGCCAGGAGACGTCCGGGGATGACCGCGTCAAGCTCGGCTTCATGGCGGTCATCGGTCTCTATCTCGTCATCGCGCTCGGCGCACCGCTCGCCCTTATGTTGTCGAAATCGTTTTCGACCTATCAGTTCGATCTGGCGGCCTTCGAGTTCCAGGTGAGCGGTGAGGCCGGGGCGACCTGGGGACCGGTGGTGAGCGCAGAGACGCTCAATCGCACGCTTGGCGCCGTCGGAGATGCGGAACTCGCCACCAATTCCGACGGCCGGCTCTCCGCCACGAAATTCTTCCCCGAGTTCAAGTTCCGCAGCCCCGTGAAGTATCGCATCCGCGGCACGACGGCGGATGTGGCTTTCCTCGCCGGCTCCACGCTGGAAAAGGGCACGGAATGGCGCGAATACGATTCCGGCGCCTTCCGGCGCGTGGTTCTCAGACCGGCCCGCAGCCTCGGCGTCGAGAATTTCACGACCTATTTCTCAACGCCGGCGCTGGCCCAATCGATCATCAACTCGGTCCTGATGGCGCTCATCAGCATGGTAGCGACGGTCTCCATCGCCTTCGCGCTCGCCTATGGATTGACACGCAGCTGCATGCCGCTGAAAGGCCTGTTCCGCGGCGTCCTGACGATCCCGATCCTTGTGCCGTCGTTGCTGCCGGGCATCGCGCTCGTCTATCTCTTCGGCAACCAGGGCGTCTTCAAGGACTGGCTGCTCGGCTATTCCATCTATGGTCCGATCGGCATCGTCATCGGCTCGATCTTTTTCACCCTGCCGCACGCCTTCCTCATCATCCTGACGGCACTGTCCGTCGCCGATGCGCGGCACTATGAGGCGGCGGCGTCCCTCAAGGCCAGCAAGTGGCGCACGTTCCGGACGGTGACGATACCGGGCGCGCGCTACGGCGTCGTCTCGGCTGCCTTCGTCGTCTTCACGCTGGTCATCACGGATTTCGGCCTGCCCAAGGTGATCGGGGGCCAATATGGCATGCTCGCCGTCGATATCTACAAGCAGGTGATCGGCCAGCAGAATTTCGAAATGGGGGCGGTCGTTTCCGTCATCCTGCTCGTGCCGGCCATCCTCGCCTTCGCCGTCGACCGGCGCATGCAGAAGCGGCAGGTTGCGCTGCTGTCGGCTCGCGCCGTGCCCTACACGCCGAAGCCCAATGCCGCCATCGACAGGGTCTGCTTCGCCTTCGCCTGCCTGATCAGCCTCTTCATCCTCGGCATGATCGCCATGTGCCAGATCGCGGCGATCGTGAAATTCTGGCCCTATGACCTGACGCTGACGACGAAGAACTTCGCTTTCGACCTGATGGACGGCGGCGGCTGGGCGGCCTATGGCAACTCGATCAAACTGGCATTGCTGACCGCGCTCTTCGGTTCGCTCGTGGTTTTCGCCGGCGCCTACATGGTCGAGAAGACGGACGGCTTCCGCTTCGGCCGCAGTCTCTTCCATTTCCTGGCGATGATGCCGATGGCGGTGCCCGGCATGGTGCTTGGCCTCGCCTACATCTTCTTCTTCAACAATCCCGCCAATCCGCTGAACTCGATCTACGGCACGATGACGATCCTTGTCGTTTGCACCGTGACGCATTTCTACACGGTCGCCCACCTGACGGCATTGACGGCGCTCAAGCAGATGGATCCCGAGTTCGAATCCGTTGCCGCCTCGCTGAAGCAGCCCTTCCACCGGCTGTTCTTCCGGGTCACGGTGCCGGTCTGCCTGCCCGCGATCCTCAACATTGCGATCTATCTCTTCGTCAATGCCATGACGACTGTTTCGGCGGTGGTCTTCCTCTACTCCACGGATACCAAACTCGCTTCCGTTGCCGTCCTCAACATGGACGACGCCGGCGACATCGCCCCGGCGGCGGCCATGGGCATGATGATCTTCTATACGAACGTTGCCGCCAAGCTCATCCACGCGGGAATAAGCCGCGGCCTGCTCGCGCGCACCCAGGCCTGGCGCTAGCCGCGTTTCGCCGCCGCGGCAAATGCCCCCTTCTCCAGGCAACGGAGCGGGGGGCTTTGCTTGTTGGCGCCGTCAGGCAACGTGCTGCTCATCGACGGTATTCTGCGTATGGGCGGCCGGTCGACCGGTGTTGTTCCGCCGTTCTGCTTCCGCACGGCGCGCGTTCTGCGGGGTACGCCCGTAGCGATCCCGGTACGCGCGGGAAAAGTGCGAGGCGGTCGAGAAACCGCAGGCAATGGCGACCTCGATGACGGGAAGGGATGATGTGACGAGCAGGAGGTGCGCACGCTCCAGCCTCAGGTCGAGATAGTAGCGGGCTGGTGTCCGCCCCATCTCCCGGCGAAACAGGCGCTCCATCTGACGACGCGAAAGCCCGCTTGCCGGCGTCATCTCAGCCAGTCTGAGCGGCTCGGACAGGTTGGCTTCCATCTGCTGCACGACACGGATAAGGGAGACATTGTCGATGCCGAGGCGGGCCTGCAGGGGCAGGCGCTGGCGCTCTCCCGCCTCTCGACGACGCTCGCAAAGGCTGATCTCGCAGATGCGGTTGGTGACATCCTCGCCCAATGCGCCTTCAATGATGCTCATGACCATGTCGAAGGACGCATTTCCACCGGCGCAGGTATGAATGTCTCTATCGACCTCGAAGACCGTCTGACGCGCTTTGGCCGCGGAGAAGCGTTCGCAGAAGTCAGGAAAATGTTCCCAATGGACAGCGCAGCGCCTGTCGTCGAGAAGGCCGGCGCGGGCGAGGGGATAAAGACCGCCGGCAATGCCGGCCAGATCGATGCGGTGGCGACGGCATTGTCGAAGCCAGGCTTCCAGCGCCTTGTTCGATGCAGGTATGCCGCTTCCGCCGCAGACAACGACGACGCGGTTTGCCTCCGGCCGATGGAGCCGTTCCCGTTCCTCCGCAAGTGAGCGGCCGGCGGCAACGCGCATTCCGCAAGCGGATCGTGCCAGATGGCCGTCTCCTGTCACGACGGTCCAGTCGTAGATCGTGCGGCCGGCAACCGCGTTGGCAACGCGCAGGGCTTCAAGTGCCGCAGAGAAGGTGTGCAGCGTGAATCCGTCGAGGACATAGAAGGTGAAATGGCCACCGTCCCTATGCGCCTGTTGCATCGTTTCCTCCCGATCATCAAAGCCTATCGCCACAGAATGAAAAGAAAGATTACATTATGCAACATAAAATAACAAAGATCGGCCGTCGCGTGACCTTTCCCCATCAAATCGGACGACCTTTCGCGGCGCCCGGGCGGGCTGTGGGGCAAAATACGCCGCCCAGCTTGTCAAGGTGACAAAAATGGTCGCAGATATCGATATGTCAGACGCTCAAAACTCTCGTGCCCTCGCTCCTCGCCGCCATGGTGAGATCCTGCGCCGCCTGACCGCGGACGGAACGGTCAGCATCAGTGAGCTCGCGGATTTCTTCGATGTGTCGCGGCAGACGATCCGGCGTGATCTGAAAACGCTCGCCGACCGTGGCCAGCTCGATCTCGTGCATGGCGGAGCCACGCTCTTCGAGCCGACCGAGGCGGCCTTTACCGAGCGGCGCGAAGAAAATGCCGGAGCAAAGGCGGCGATCGGCCGCGCCGCCGCCAGCCTGGTGCGCGACGGCATGGTCGTCTTTCTCGATTCCGGCACCACGACGCTGGCGGTGGCGCAGGCCCTGTCCGAGCGAAAAAACCTCACGATCTGCACGACTTCCCTTTCCATCGCGCTTCTCATGTGCCGCCAGCCGCAGGTACGGGTGCACATGCTGGGCGGCGAGATCGATCCGGTCGAAGAAGCTGCCGTCGGCATCGACGCGCTGGAGGCGATCGGTCATTTCCGCATCGATGCCGCCTTTCTGGGAGGGGGCGGACTTTCGCCGGATGGTGAGGTGACGGATTTCACCCGGAGCGGTGCGGAGCAGCGCTCGCGAATGGCAGGCGCGGCGGGCAAGGCGTATTTCGTGCTCGACAGTTCGAAATTCGGCCGGCTGACCCCTCTGCGTATTCCGCGTTTTGAATTGGCGACAGGCGTGATCGTCGATCGGGCACCGCCGGCGGCGATTGGGGAGGCCCTGGAACGGCGAGGGCCCAGTCTGATCGTAGCGACGTAATAAAATGTAACTTTATGTAATCTTTTGTCTTGTTCTTTGGTGGCGTTTTGCTACCGTGCGGCCTTCCATGGTTTCGGGAGGTCGTTCATGGCGCAGGAATTTCCAACACAGGCTCAAGTCGTCATCGTCGGCGGTGGCATCATCGGCTGCTCGGTCGCCTATCACTTGACGAAGCTCGGCTGGCGGGACGTTGTTCTGCTGGAACAAGGCCAGCTTTCCGGTGGCACCACCTGGCACGCCGCCGGCCTCGTCGGTCAGCTTCGCAGCCACGCCAACATGACCAGTCTCATCAAGTATTCGACCCAGCTCTACAGCGAGCTCGAGGCGGAGACGGGGCTCGCGACCGGCTGGAAGAATTGCGGCTCGCTTTCCGTGGCGCGCACGGCCGATCGCATGACAGTGCTGAAGCGCACTGCCGCTTCCGCGCGTGCACAGGGCGTGGCGATCGAGGTGATCTCCCCGCGGGAAGCGCAGGATCTCTGGCCCGTCATGGCGATCGAGGATCTCGTCGGCGCGGTCTGGCTGCCGGGCGACGGCAAGGCCAATCCAACCGATCTGACGCAGTCGCTTGCGAAAGGCGCGCGCAGCCGCGGCGCGCGCATTTTCGAGCGCGTGCGTGTCACCGGCATTTCCGTGGCCAATGGCGCGGTTACCGGCGTGGAGACGGACCGCGGTGCGATCTCCGCGCAGATCGTGGTCAATTGCGCCGGGCAATGGGCGCGCAAAGTCGGCCAGATGTGCGGCGTCAGCGTGCCGCTCCATTCGGCCGAGCACATGTATATCGTCACCGGCAAGATCGAGGGCGTTCACCCGGACCTTCCGGTCATGCGCGATCCCGATGGCTACATCTATTTCAAGGAGGAGGTTGGCGGCCTCGTCATGGGCGGTTTCGAGCCGGAGGCAAAGCCGTGGGGCATGGCGGGCATTCCGAACGATTTCGAGTTCGCCCTTCTGCCTGACGACTGGGACCAGTTCGAGGTCCTCATGCAGAGCGCGCTGCAGCGCGTGCCACAGCTTGCAACCAGCGAGGTCAAGAAGTTCTATAACGGTCCTGAAAGCTTCACGCCGGACAACAACTTCATACTCGGCGAGGCGCCGGAGCTGAAGAATTTCTATGTCGGTGCCGGCTTCAACTCCATGGGCATCGCCAGCGCCGGCGGTGCCGGGCGGGCGCTGGCCGAATGGATCGTCAATGGCGCGGCGACGATGGACCTCTGGCCGGTCGATATCCGCCGCTTTGCGACCTTCAACAACAATCCGCGCTGGCTGCACGACCGCGTCAAGGAAACGCTCGGCCTGCACTATGCCATGCCCTGGCCGAACCGGGAGCTGGACACGGCGCGGCCCTTCCGCCGTTCGCCGCTCTACGACCGGCTGGCCGCGAAAGGCGCCTGCTTCGGTTCCAAGATGGGTTGGGAACGTGCCAACTGGTTTGCGGCGGAAGGCGCACGCCCGGTGACACAATATGCCTTTGGCCGGCAGAATTGGCATGACGCGGTAAAACACGAGATGAAGGCGACGCGCGAGGCGGCTGGCATCTTCGACCAGACCTCCTTCGCCAAGCTGCTCGTACAGGGCCGCGACGCCGCCACCGCGCTCAACCGGATTTGCGCCGCCGACATTGACGTGGGCGTTGGCCGCTCCGTCTACACGGGCCTCCTCAATGCGCGGGGCGGCTATGAAAGCGACCTGACGGTCATGCGCCTTTCTTCCGACCGCTTTCTCCTCGTTACAGGCTCGGCGCAGGCGGTGCACGATGCGGACTGGATACGCAGGAACATTCCCGCCGATGCCCATGTCACGCTCACCGACGTCACATCGGCCTATGCCGTGCTGGCGCTGATGGGGCCAAGGTCGCGCGATATTCTCGGCAGGCTCACCTCTACCGATCTTTCCAATGAAGGTTTCCCTTTCTCGACCATCCGCGAGATCGATATCGGCTACGCAACGGCTTTCGCCAACCGCATGACCTATGTCGGCGAACTCGGCTGGGAACTGATCGTGCCGACCGAATTTGCGGTCGGCGTCTATGAGGCCTTGCATGCGGCGGGCGCCGATCTCGGCCTGGCCGATTGCGGATACTATGCGCTGGAGGCACTGCGCCTGGAGAAGGGGTACCGGGCATGGAGCCGGGAACTGACGCCCGATATCACGCCGTTCGAGGCGGGTCTGGCCTTCGCGGTCGCCCTCGACAAACCCGGCGGTTTCATCGGCCGGGAGGCGCTTCTGGACGCGAGAGCGAAAGGAGCACAGTCCCGGCGTATCGTCCAGTTCACCGTCAATGACTCGGAGCCGATGCTCTGGGGCGGTGAATTGATCCTTCGGGACGGGCAGCCGGTGGGCGAGGTCCGGTCAGCGGCCTATGGGCACACACTGGGACGTTCAGTTGCCCTCGCCCTTGTGGAAAGCTCTCTCGGGGTCGACAAAAAATTCCTGGAAACCGGGCGCTTCGAGGTTGATCTCGCCGGAGAAAAACATGCCGTGACCGCACATCTATCGGCAGCCTATGATCCGAAGGCAATGCGGGTGAAGGCGTAATGCAATTGCCCTGTTCGGCTGGTCGAGCGCGCAGCCGAGCAGGGCAACCAACTTCGATGCTGGCCTCTAGAGTTTGTCAGGGAAAAGTGGGAACCGGTTTTCCCGAAGAGACAAACGAAAACAAAAGAATTGAGAGCATGTCTGGTTCAATCTGAACCTGACATTCTCTAGCCCCGATGTCCTCCGGGCCGCTTCAGGCTTGGGAATGGCCTCGCTTTCTTGCTGACATCATTTTCGGCGAGTTCCGTGTCGACCTCTTGATCGACGACCTGCAGGGAGACCTCCGTGGCCGCCCCTATGAGATCGTCTTCGCCGCCGGCGGCTGGCAGCACCGAAGCCGTTTGGTCTCCGATGAAGGCTTCAGCGGGCGACATTGTCTTCCCGTTTTCCCTCGACTCTTTATAAGAGCCCTCAAGCGCGTGGCGTGACGCGCTGGCAGAGGCGAGACAGGTGATGAAGCGGCAGTTCGATTTGTTCGGGACGGGGGAGGCGAGGGAGCCGGAGGTCAAGGCCCGATCTCCGTCCAGGCGCGATATGCGCGGGATCGAGGAGGAGATCGAGATGGTCCGCCGGCTCGAAGGAACCGGCCGCTATCGCGTTCTGCGGAAACTGGAGCCTCGCGCCATTGCGGATGCACCCCGGCCCGGCTTTCCCCTGCGGGGCGTCATCGTCGATACGGAGACGACGGGCCTCAATGCCCGCAAGGATGAAATCATCGAGATCGGGATCGTTGCCTTCAGCTTCGACGCGGTTGGAAACATCGGCGATGTCACGGACGTCTATGGCGGGCTGCAGCAGCCAAGTGTCGCCATTCCCGCCGACATCACGCGGCTGACCGGCA
This sequence comes from Roseateles sp. XES5, assembly GCF_020535545.1. Classification (NCBI taxonomy): domain Bacteria; kingdom Pseudomonadati; phylum Pseudomonadota; class Betaproteobacteria; order Burkholderiales; family Sphaerotilaceae; genus Roseateles; species Roseateles sp. XES5. The sequence goes on along the minus strand of NZ_CP084754.1, from coordinate 658,742 downwards.
TCACGGACGCCATGGTGGCCGGCCAGACGATCGATATTGCGCGGGTGCAGGCCCTGATCGAGCCGGCCGATCTGATCATCGCCCACAATGCCGGCTTCGACCGGCCTTTCTGTGAAACCTTCTCCTCGGCTTTCGCGCCGAAGGCATGGGCTTGCTCGGTCTCCGAAATCGACTGGTCGGCGCGGGGTTTCGAAGGAACGAAGCTTGGCTACCTTGTCGGGCAGGCAGGCTACTTCCATGACGGACACCGCGCCGTCGACGACTGCTTCGCCCTGCTCGAGGTCCTGGCCCAGGACGGACCGGAGCAGAGCGTTGCCCCCTTTGCCGAACTCTTCGCCGCGAGCCAGCGTTCGCGGGTCCGCATCTTTGCCGAGCACAGTCCCTTCGAGATGAAGGATCATCTCAAGGCCCGTGGCTACCGATGGTCGGACGGGAGCGACGGGCGGCCGAAATCCTGGTGGGTCGAGGTCGCCGATGACGCGCTCGATGACGAGCTCCGCTACCTGCGCACCGAAATTTACCGCTGGCCGGAGGCCGATCCCCCGCTCAAGCGCCTTACCGCTCTTGAACGCTTCAAGGCCTGACCGCTTCCAGTGAAGAGGCCGGCGACTGTGATGGCGTGGCCACCCTTCAAAGCTTGCCGGCCATGAGGCACGATGGATGCGGCACGCTTTGCTCTTGTTGACGTATCGCTTCGCGGGCATCAAAGCTCGCGAAGCGAAGGAGAGTAGCCGCCGGAAAGCCCGCCACTCCCCCGTGGCGCCGAAGTCGCTTCAGATCCCGAAGCCGAGTTGTGCGAAGCGCTCGGGATGTGCCCCTTTGAGGCGGCTGGCGAGCAGGGCGCCGATGACGGCTACAGCCGGAATCAGAGCCGGCAGGGCGATGGCGAGCACGGAGCTGGCGCCCGTCAGAACACCGAAATTCACCGTCACGAAGTAGATCATTGCCGCAAGCGTGATCGCCACGGCAAGCGGCGCGATCGTCGTGGCAAAGGCGCCATGTTCGAGATGCGGGTTCTTTCGGAAGTAGCAGAAGATCGACAGCGCGGTGAGCGCCATCAGCGCCATGACCGCCAATGTCGCCAATTGCGTCAGCCAGGCGAAGAGCGCGAGCACGGGATCAAGGCCGGTGATCGCGAAGAAGGCAATGACAGCAATCGCGATCGTGGTCTGTATGAGAGAACCGACATGCGGGCTCTGGAAAAGCACATGCGTAGAGCCGCAAACTCTTGGGAACAGGCCTTCCCGTCCACCGACATAGATGTAGCGAGCGACGGCATTGTGCAGGGCAAGCACGGAGGCGAAGAGGCTGCTGATGAACAGCACGCTCATGATCGGTACGATCCAGCTTCCGACATAGCGTTCGGCAAGGACAAAGAGGAAGGTGGTGGGATCGGCAAGACCTTGCAGTTCCACCATCAGCTTCGCCTCGCCGGAACCGATGACCATGAACCAGGACGAGATCATGTAGAAGATGCCGATGAGAAGAACCGAGACGTAAGTCGCGCGTGGCACCGTCGTCTTCGGATCACGGGCTTCCTCGCTATAGATCGCCGTCGCCTCGAAACCGACGAAGGAAGCCAGGCAGAAGAGCAGGCCAATGGCCGGAGAACCGGAGAGAAAGGCTGCCGGGGTGAAGGAGTTGAACGTAAAGCCGGAGTCCCCGCCCGCCATGAGAATACCGATATCGACAACGACGACGACGAGGAATTCGAGCACCACCAGAACGGCGAGGATTTTCGCGGAGAAATCTACCCGGCGGTAACCGCAGACCGCGACGGCTGCAATGCCGGCAAAACTGCAGGCCCACCAGGGTAGCGTGAAGCCGAGTGTGGCAAGGAATCCAGCGGTGGCAGCGCCGAAGAGGCCGTAAACGCCGATCTGCATGGAGTTATAGGCGAGGATGGCGACGAGGGAGGCCATGCCCCCGGCGATGCCCCCGATGCCCTGCGCAGCATAGGCATAGAACGCCCCGGCATTGCGTACATAGCGGCTCATGGTGGCGTAGCCGACGGAAAAGAGCAGCAGCACGACGACGGCGATGGCGAAGGCTGCCGGAATGCCGATGCCATTGCCGAGCAGCATCGATATGGGCACGCCGCCGGCAATGGCCGTCAGGGGCGCAGCCGCCGAGACGACGAGAAAGGTGATGGCGCCGACGCCGAGCGTATCGGTTCTCAGCCGGTTGGACGACGTTTCCCTGGAATTGTTTGATGACATTGCATTCCCCTTTTTTCTTATGAAAACGCCGGCCTTAGAGGCCGGCGAAATAGCGTTGGAATTCGAAATCGGTGATGTGCCGGTCGAGCCAGGCCTTGAAGGCCGCCACCTCGAACCGGCGGCTCGCCGCATAATGCGCCTGAAGCTCTGCGCCGAGCGCCTCGGCGACGAAGGCATCCTTTTCGAAAAGGTCGACAGAACCTTCCAGCGTATCGGGCAGTTCGCGGTCGGTGATGGCGTCCGGATCGATGCTCTCCTCGATGCCGTCGAGACCGGCGGCCAGCATGAGCGCTACGGTCAGGTAAGGATTGACGTCCGAACCGGGTACGCGATGTTCGAAGCGGGCGGCAGGTTCGGAGGGGATGGTGATGGCGCGAATGGACTTCGTCCGATCCTCATGGCCCCAACCGATGGTGGTCGGCGACCAGGCGCTGCGGTCGAAGCGGCGGTAGGAATTGATGTTCGGCCTGAAGACGAGATGCGAGGCCGGCAGATGCGTGAGCAGCCCGCCGAGATAGTGGCGCCCGGCATCGCTCAGGCGGTTGGGGCCAGTGGCCGTGACATTGCGGCCGTCCCGCCACAGGCTTTGGTGGTGGTGCGCGCCGGAGGCGCTGTGCGAGCCGAGGGGCTGGTAGCGGGCCATGAACGTCGCGATGAGGCCCTGTTCCAGGCAAAGCTCCTGCAGCACGATTTTTGCGCGTACAGCGTCGTCGGCAGCCTCCAGGGGAGACTTCGGGCCGAGCGCATATTCGTACATGCCGTAGCCATATTCGGTCGTGACCGCCGAAAGCGTGATGCCGAGACCCTTCAGTCGGCGGATGAGTTCGGCGAAGAAGGCCTGAAAATCCTTCGAGCGCATCAGCGAATAGTTGACGTCGCCCTGTCCCCACGGTTTCAGGTCGCGGTATCGACCGGCCCGCATCTTCTCTTCGTCGATCTCGAAGATGCCGAATTCATATTCCAGCGCGAACTTCACCTCATAGCCGAGGCGAGCCGCACGTTTTTCCTGGCGTGCGATGACGCCGCGCACGTCGAGCGGATTGCGCCGGCCGGCGATCTCGAAGGAATCGACGATGGCCGAGACCCATTCCGGTGCCCAGGCATGCTGGCGTACCGTCGTGGGGTCGATAAGGCCGCGCATATTGGGAAAGCCGTTCGTCTGGTTGGAGACGGCGGCGGGGAAGAGCGGTTCCAGCAGCGGCGCGCCTTCGCCGGGTGCGCAACAGAAGAAGTTGCAGTTTACCGCCTCGCCCTGCGAAGAAATCTTGAAGGGTGCGATCTTGGTGCGGAAACCGCCATTGATGTCGGGAAGGTGGATCTGGATGAACTGCGCACCCTGTTCGCAGAGTGATGCCTGGAAGCCGTCAAGGGCGGGGCCTCGTTCGGCACGGGCGGTTTCGAAATCGTCGGACACTCGGGTTCCCCTCTTGCTTATAGATGGGCCTGGATATGGTCGGAGGCCTTCTCTCCGATCATGATCGAGGCGGCATTGGTGTTGGCGCTGGGCAATGTCGGCATGATCGAGGCGTCAGCGACGAAGAGGCCGGAAAGGCCATGGACGCGGAGTGTTTCATCGACGACCGCGCGTTCGTCCCGGCCCATGCGGCAGGTGCCGGCCGGATGGCTGAAACGCATGGATTTGCGGCGCAGGAAGGCATTCCAATCCGCGTCGCTGCGTACATCCAGGCCCGGCTTGACCTCGCGCTCATAGGTTTCGGCGAAGGCGGGCGCGGCGAGGATGTCGCGGGCCATCAGTGCGCCGCGACGCAGCGTATCGAGATCCTCCGGCGCGCCGAACATCGGATGATCGATGACGGGAAGCGCCTGCGGATCGGCCGAACGCAGGCGAATGGCGCCGCGTGACAGCGGCCGGCAGACATTGACCGCCAGCACGATCGCCGGAAAGGGCAGGAGCATCGGGCCGTCGCCATCGGTATTGTAGCCGATCGGCGTGAAGGTGATCTGGACGTCTCCGTCGGTCAGTCCCTTCCGCGTCCGGGCGAAGACGACGGCATGACCGATGGGCGTTGCGCCCGGTCCACGTCCTCGGAAAACCCAGTTCAGCCCGTGTTTGACGACGCTGACGGGGTCCGTCTCGACATTGTAGGTGCGGGTGCCCACCGCCGCGGTGAGGAGAATGCCCGGATGCTCCTGCAGGTTCTCGCCGACGCCTGGCAGGTCCGCCACGATGTCGATGCCATGCGCGCGAAGCTGGTCGGCAGGACCGATGCCCGACAGCATGAGAAGGCGGGGGGAAGCGAGCGCCCCGGCGCTGAGCACGACCGCACCCGCATCGACGCGATGGAGCACGCCGTGCTGGATATATTCGACGCCGGTCGCGCGGCCATGATCGGTCAGGATGCGGGTGACCTGGCTGCGTGTACGGATCGTCAAGTTGCGCCGGAAGAGGCAGGACCAGAGATAGGCTCGGGCCGCGCTATGCCGCCAGCCGTACCGCTGCGATGCCTGCAGGGGGCCGGCGCCAAGCTGTGTCGCGCCGTTGACGTCAGGGTTGAGCGAATGGCCTGCCTCCTGCGCCGCGGCGATGAAGGTCTTGACCAGGGCATGCGGCGTGCGCACGTCGGAAACGCGGAGCGGCCCTTTGCCGCCGCGCCAGTCGTCGCCACCGCGGGAGTTGCGCTCCAGCCGCTTGAAGTAGGGAAGCACGCCGTCATAGTCCCAGCCTGCCGCGCCGGCGGTAGCCCAGGCATCGTAGTCTGCCCGATTGCCGCGCAAAAAGATCATGCCGTTGATCGAGGAACTGCCGCCGAGCACGCGGCCGGCCGGCCAGTTCTCTCGGCGGCCCTCGCGGGTAGCGTCCGGCTCGGTCTGGTAGGCCCAGGCATAGTCGGGATTGCTGATCGCCTTTTCCTCGCCGGCCGGCACGCTGAAGACCGGTGACCAATCCCAGCCGCCCGCTTCCAGCAACAGGACACGCCGCGTGCCGTCCTCGGACAAGCGGTTGGCGATGGCCGATCCCGCGGAGCCGGCACCAATGACGACAATATCAGCGGTCTTCTTCGCCATCGTCTATCCCTTGATGTCTTTGGTGTAGGTGCGCAGGAGGTCGCACATGAAGAGAGCGGCCGGTGACAGCGGCACAGCCGATCGACGCAGCAGCCAATAGCGGCTCGGCTGGAGCTTGAGGTCGAAGGCGAGGCTGACGATGCGGCTCGAGACGTGAGGTTGGTTTATCAGCGGCTCGGGTAGCGCTGAGACCATGTCACTGTTGGCGATGATCGAGACTGTGGCCGGAAGGCTCACGCACTCGACGATCTTGGGCGGTATCGGCAGCCCGGCTTCCAGCAGGAAGGCATGCATGGGATCGACAGGATCACTCGGATCCTGCGGCAGCACCCAGACGGCATCCGCCAGTTCCGCCGGGTTGCGGATGCCCACCAGGGGGTGACCGCGGCGTAGCGCAATGCGCTTTTCGACGCTGAGCAGGAGCTCGCAGGCGAGGTCTCCCGCCGCCGCAGGCTGCTTGCCAGCGCCGACGACCGCAAGATCGAAGGTTCCATCGCGGATATCAGGCAGCGAGCCGGGCAAAGAGGCTTCGTGGATGACGAGCCGCACGCCTGGCATGCGCGTGCGGAAACGTCGGATGATTTCCGGCAGCACGGTCTCGATGATGGTTGGCGTCAGGCCGATGACGAGCTTCCCGCCGGTGCCGGTATTGAGTTGACGTATGTCGTCCTGTGCAGCCCGCATCTGCTCGACGAGGAGGTGCGCGCGGGCCGCGAGCTGTTGGCCGCTCTCGGTGAGCACCACGCCGCGGGCGCTGCGCAGGAGAAGCGAGACGCCGGCCTCGGCTTCCAGCTCGCGGACCGCCTTGGTGATGGCGCTTTGCGTGAGGCCGAGTTCGCGTGCCGCCGCGCGGATGCCGCCGGCCCGGATCACAGCATCGAAGGCGCTGATCTGGTGGAACTTCATGGGCGTACCCCCTCGTTCGAAGAGAGGAGTGCGAGGATCGTTTCACCAAGACAGGCGGCAATCCTCGCCACACCTTCGGGCGTGTCGACGATGTCGTTGCGCACTTCGAGGATGATCGCCTCGGCATCGATAGCAGCCTGGAGCCGACTCATCGTGCCCGGCCCCACCTTGCGCAGGTCGTAGGGGTCGTTGTCGCCGATGACGAAACGGCCGTCCGCCCTCAGGAGGTCGAGCATGGCTTGGCCGCGCCCGCACCCCGCCGCTCGCAACACGCCGATTTCCGTCTCCCGCAGCCGGCCATCATAGATGCGGGAGAAACTGTGAATGCCGATGAGGAGATCGCCCTTCCGGGCGCGGCGGAGGACCGCGTGGTCGAACGGCGCGCGCACCAAAGCGTCGCGAAGGTCTCGCTCGGCATCCGAGAGGTTCTCGTTGCCGGGCACAGGAATGCCGCCCATGTCGGGGCGAATGCAGTCCCAGGAGCGTCGGGCGCGATTGATGTCGTAGAACAATCGGGAATAGCGGGCGAGGAAGGCCGGCGCATCGAGACGGGTGCTCAGGGCACGGGTGAGATCCGCCGCGCCGATATCGTGCGAGAAATGCGTGCCGAAATATTCTTCGCTGAGACCAAGCCGGTTCCATGCCTCCGGCACGTCCCGCCCGGCATGCTCGCAGAGCAGCACGAGGCCGCGCCGGCGGCCGCCTATTTCAAGGACCGACGCCCCGCCGATCTCGGAATTTAGGATATGCTGATCTGCGTTCATCGGAAGGATCCGGCGGGAATGTCTGGACGATGACGCTAGGCCAACGGATTTCTGCGCATAAGACATCCAATTGCATCGAGTGACGACCAATGGTTGCCTCCCGGCAGGAGGGTGCGCGTGCTTAAACGGGGCGGGATTTTTCAAGGACACCGACCTCATGTTGCCTTCCTATTCTCCTGATATCGATCTGGTCATGGACGCAGTTGCATTCCCCGTCCAGCCTTTCATCGACGGGGATTTCCGGCCGTCGATCACAGGAGAACACTTCGAGCCTATACACCCTGCTGACGGCCACCGGTTGCCGGCTGTCGCCGCTTGCGGTGCTGGGGATGTGGATGCGGCCGTCACTGCGGCGCGCAAAGCCCATGGGGACGGGCGCTGGCGCGCGCTTGGTCCGCTGAAGCGCCAGGCGATCCTCAATCGCTTTGCCGATCTCGTGCGCGAGAATACCGAGACTCTGGCGTTGTTCGATACTCTGGAAATGGGCAAGCCAATCGCCGATGCGCGCTTCGACGTGTCGATCGCCGAGGGCCTCATCCGCTTCTTTGCTGGCGCCGTGGACAAGACGGAGGGCATGGTCGCTAGTTCCGACCCGCATACGCTCGCCTTTTCGCGCGATGAGCCCTATGGCGTGGTTGCCGCGATCACGCCCTGGAATTTCCCGGTCATCAACGCGGCTTTGAAACTTGCGCCGGCATTGGCGGCGGGAAATTCGGTTGTCCTGAAGCCTTCCGAGATCGCCTCCTATTCCACTTTGAAGTTGGCTGAGATCGCCGTTGCGGCCGGTATTCCCGAGGGTGTAGTGAATGTCGTGACCGGGTTCGGCGCGACGGCCGGTGCCGCGCTCGGTCGCCACCCGGACGTGGACATGATGAGTTTTACCGGCTCGACGGCGACGGGGCGGGCGCTGATGGGGCTTGCCGGGCAGTCGAATGGCAAGCCGCTGCTGCTGGAATGTGGCGGAAAATCGCCGGCCCTCGTCTTCGAGGATATGGCAGGCGATGTCGAGCGCATCGCGGGAGCGGTGGTTCAGGCGGGCCTCTGGAATGCCGGCCAGCTCTGTGTGGCGCGAACGCGCCTCCTGGTCGCCGAACCCCTGTGCAAGGCATTTACCGAAGCAGTCGCAGCGAAGGTCGATGCGATGCGTCTCGTCACGCCCCTATCCGGACAAGCGGGGCTCGGACCGCTTGCGAGCGCGGGGCAGAAGAAGCGGGTGGAAGGCTATATCGATGATGCGCTACGGGATGGTGCGCGCCGGGTGACACGCCAAGCGATCTTTCCCTGGGAAGGGGGCAGCTATGTCTCGCCCACGGTCTTCGATAGCGTCGACCGGGACATGCGGGTGGTTCGCGAAGAGGTGTTCGGGCCGGTCCTGACGATCCAGCCATTCCGCACCGTGGATGAAGCCTTCGCGCTCGCCAATGATACGGTCTACGGCCTTGCCGCCACCGTCTATACCCGCGACCTGTCCATCGCCATGGCGGCTGCTCGCGCGATCGAGGCGGGGAAAGTCGTGGTGATGGGCGACGATGGGGCCGGTGAGGGCGCCGGCTTCGCCCTCGGCTCGGCGCCGTGGAAGCAGTCCGGCTTCGGCGTGGAAAGCGGCATGGCCGGCATAGCGTCGTACAGCCGCCGCAAGGCCGTTGAAATACGGGCATGAAATGCGCGAATGGCTGGTTCGGAATTGATCTCTGACTATCAATCGCGCCCGACGTGGCCGGTCTCTTGACGGCAATCGTCACGGGAGCGGTACACGACGTTCCGACCCGGCTTGGACCTAGAGCATGTCAGGTTCAGATTGAACCGGACATGCTCTAAATTCTTTTGTTTTCGTTTGTCTTTTCGGGAAAACCGGTTCCCACTTTTCCCTGACAAACTCTAGAGTCCTGCCATCCGGTCGCCTCCGGCCTGGCAACGAAGCGCGATCGTGCCGGCCAGTGTCTCGCCGGAGGGCAGCGAAACGAGGCCGCCGTCGGGCGCGTGATGCGCATTCGGGCGGTGGCTCATCGGTTCGAAGCAGAAGAAGCCATCGGTTGCGGATGGGGCGTAGAGCACGAAATGATCGAGGGCACTGCTGGCGTCGATGGATACGGAAAGGCCGGTCTCCGGCCACTCGATCCGGGACGTTCCGTCCCATCCGTCAAAGGCGTTGTTCAGCCAGCGCTCGGGTAGCGTGGCGCCCTCTGAAAAGTTCAGGTCCTCCGGCAGAGGGGCGGTGGTGCCAGGCAGGTGATTTTCCCGCTCCGGCCAGTAGCGCTTCGCGCGGGCAAAGAGCCGCGTCTTCGGTGTGCGCGGGAAGTAGGGATGGAAACCGAGGCCGTAGGGAAGCGTGCGGCCCGCACGGTTCACGACGTTGAGCGAAAGGATCAGGCTATCGTCGCCGATCGCGATCGTTTCCGTCGCCTCATAGGCAAAGGGGGAGGCGTCGCTGGCGTCCTGACGGTACTGGAAAACGATGCTGTGCCGGTCCTGCCGCAGGATTGCCCAGGGTCGAAGCCAGCCGTCGCCGTGCAGGACGAGGGGATCGGCGGTGTTTGGGGACAGGGGATGGTCGCGTCCCTCGAAGCGGAAACCGTTGTGCTCGATGCGATTGCCGAAGGGCACGAGGGGAAAACACGCTTCCGCGCCGAAAACCCGGGAGGCCAGGCCCGGGGGAGGGCGCTGGCGCGAGGATGGGGATGCCTTTCCAGTGCGCCGACAGGATGGCGCCGCCCTGCGGGCTCACCGCGACGGCAAGCCCGTCCTTTTCAAGACGGATGACATCCCCGGCCACATTCCCGGTCATGCCATCAGCCGCGCCGGCCGGCGGCGGCGGATCGCAGGTTGTCGAGCAGCACCGCGAGCAGCAGGATAAGGCCGCGCACCACATACTGGTAGAAAGCCTGGATGTTGAGGAGGTTCATGACGTTCTCGGCGATCCCCATGATCAGCACGCCGACGATGACCCCGGTCATTGCCGCCCGGCCGCCGGCCAGCGAGACGCCGCCGAGCACGCAGGCCGAGATGACAGAGAGCTCGAGCCCCGTCGCGGCATTGGGCTGGCCCGAGGTGATCCGCGAGGCGAGCAGTACGCCGGCCACCGCGCAGACCAGACCCTGCAGCGCGAAGATCCAGATGCGCATGTTGGAGACATTGACGCCGGCAAGGCGCGAGGCCTCCGGATTGCCGCCGATCGCCAGCGTGTTCTTGCCGAAGACGGTGCGGTTCAGCACGAAGCCGAAGAGGATGAAGAAGAGGGCCATGACCCAGATCGGCGTCGGGATGCCGAGGAACTTCGACAGGGCGAGCTGGTAGAAGCCGGGGTCGTTGATGCCGACGGCGCGCCCATCCGAGGCGATCAGGGCGAAGCCACGCACGATCTGCATGGTGGCGAGCGTCGTGATGAGGGCATTGATGCGGAACCGGGCGATGACCACGCCATTGATGAGACCGACGGCGCCGCCGCACAGCAGCGCTGCGAGAAGACCGACCACGATCGAACCCGAGGCGTTCGACGCCATGACGGCGATCATGCCGGAAAAGGCGACGGTGGAGCCGACCGAAAGGTCGAAGTCGCGCGAGGCCAGGCAGAACATCATCGTGCAGGCGACGATGCCGATCGTCACGACCGACTGCAGAAGGCCGAGCATGTTGCGCTCGGTCAGGAAGTTCGGCACCGTGAGCGCCACGATGGCGAAGGCGATGGCGAAGATGACGACGAGGCCTTGCTCGCCGAGGAGGAGTTTTTTCAAAGACGTCATCGCGACTGGACCTGCTGGTTGGGGAGTTCGCTGGCGTTGGACACATCGGGAAGGGCGGCGGCAAGGATACGCCGCTCGTCGAAGTCGGCGCGCTCCATGTCGGCGGCGACCCGGCCCTCGCACATGACCACGATGCGGTCGGTGATGCCCATCACTTCCGGCAATTCGCTCGATATCACGACGATGGCCATGCCCTGACCGGCGAGCTCGTAGAGGATTTCGTAGATTTCCGACTTGGCGCCGACATCGATGCCGCGTGTCGGCTCGTCGATGATGAGGACCTTCACGCCCTGTTCGGAAAGCCAGCGGCCGAGGATGACCTTCTGCTGGTTGCCGCCGGACAGGTTGATGATGTCCTGCTTGCGCGAGGGCGTGCGCACGCGCAGCTTGGCGATGAAGCGCTCGGCAAGCTCGGCCTCCTTCTTCGGCTGGAGAATGCCGAAGGGAGAAAAGTGACGGCGAGAGGAAATCGCCATGTTTTCCTCGATGTTCCGGCCTTGCACGATCCCGTCGAACTTGCGGTCCTCCGGGCAGAGCACGATGCCCGAGCGGATCGACTGCGGCGGGCTGTCGGGCGTGACGGTCGTTCCGTCGACCGTGACCGCGCCCTCCGAGCGGGCGTCCGCGCCGTAGACGAGGCGGGCCATTTCGCTGCGGCCGGCGCCGATAAGGCCGAAGAAGCCGAGGATTTCACCCTGGCGCACGGAGAAGCTGATCGGATTGCGCAGCTTGCGGCCTGCGAGATTCTTGACCTCCAGCCGCACGGCGCCGCGCTCGCGCGGGCGAAAACCCCAGATGTTGGAAATCTCGCGACCGACCATTTCGGCAATGATCTTGTCGCGCGTCACCGCGGCGATATCGGGATGATGGGCGGCGAGCTTGCCATCGCGCAGGACCGTGAGGCTGTCGCAAAGGCGGAAAATCTCGTCGAGGCGGTGCGAGACATAGAGAATGACCTTGCCCTGCGCCCTGAGGCGATCGATCAGGGCGAAGAGGATTTCGCTTTCCCGCGAAGACAGCGAGGAGGTCGGTTCGTCGAGGGCGATGACGCGCGCATCGGCCATCACGGCCTTGGCGATCTCGACCATCTGACGCTCGCCGATGGAGAGAGAGGCGACCTTGGCGGCCGGATCGATGTCGATGCCGATATCGGCGAGCTTCTCCTTCACCACGCCGATGAGACGGGTGCGGTCGATAACGCCGGCCTTGCCGGGGAAGCGGCCGAGCCAGAGATTTTCGGCGACCGTCAGCTCGGGCACGAGCTGCAGTTCCTGGTGAATGACGATGACGCCGGCATCGAAGGCGTCGCGCACCGAGCGATAGCGTTGCAATTGCCCATCGATGCGGATTTCGCCGGTGTCGGCGGACTGGTCGCCCGAGAGCACGCGGATAAGGGTCGATTTGCCGGCGCCGTTTTCGCCCATCAGGCCGTGCACGGCACCCTTCTTCACGGAGAAGGAAACGTCGGCGAGCGCCTGCACGCCGGGATATCCTTTGGATATCGCCTTGAATTCGAGAAAGTCCTGCATGTCATCACCCCGAAGGAGACCCGGCGGCGAAACGCCGCCGGGATGAAATCATCTTGGGAGGATGATTATTCGATGCCAAGATCCTTGCGGACGGTTTCATAGTTGTCGCGCAGGGCGACCTGGCCGGCCGTCAGGATCAGCTTTTCCGGTTCCTTGCCGTTGGCGATCCACTCGTACATGTTGAGCGCGGTCTCGTAGCCGTGGCGCTTCGGCGAGATGATCACGGTGCCGAAGAAGCCGGTGGCGGCGGGCTTCTTGAACTCGTTGATCGCCGAATCCGCGCCGCCGATGCCGACGCCGATCATGCTGTCGGCGGCGATGCCGACGCTTTCGGTCGCGCGGACGGCGCCGAGAACGGCTTCGTCATTGAGGCCGACGGCGACCCAGTGTTTGATGCCGGCATTCTTGTTGAGAACGACGGTGGCGGCGTTCAGGGCGGCTTCCGTATCGGTCTTGGCCTGCGGGGCGTCGAAAATGTTGGCTTCCGGGAAACCGGCGGCCTTCAGCACGGAGAGCGCGCCTTCGACACGGTCGACGGCGGTCGGCAGTTGGTCGTAGGAAACGCGGATCGCACCGACGTCCTTCATGTCCCAGCCGCGCTTCTTGATCTCGTCGACGATGGTCTGGCCGACGGCCTCGCCGATCTTGGTGGCCGAGATGCCCATATGCGCGACGTCCTCGATCGGGGAGCCATCGGCATTGACCAGGCGGTCGTCGACGGTCATCAGCTTGAGGTCGTTGGCGGCGGCCTTGGCGACGATGCCGGGGCCGAGCTTCACGTCCGGCGTGCAGATGATAAAGCCCTGTGCGCCCTGCGCGCCGAGATTGTCGATGGCCGACTGAACCTTCTCGCCGTCTTCCGCGCCGATCTTGACGAGGGTGAAGCCCTTCTCCTTGGCGGCGACGTCGGCGAATTTCCATTCATCCTGGAACCACGGCTCTTCCGGCTGCTTCACGATGAAGCCGATCTTGACGTCGGCGGCAAAGGCGGAGGTTGCGGCGAATACGGCGACGGTGCCAGCCAGGATGGCTGCTTTGATAAAGCCCATTGTCTCTCTCCCAAAATAACTGCGCCTGCAGTGCTCCAAGGTGTAAGGTCTTTCATCATATTCGTCAATTGATCTTGTATGATGAATTGAATATCTGTGTATGATAGCTTGTCTGTCCGGCGAATCCGATCGTCGCCATCGGGCGGGAAACGGGATATGGATCGCTGGCGGCGCGTCGGCAGCGAAAACGGGATGGAGAATGGCCGTGCAGGAACAGGGAGAGCGTGTGGACACGGCTGAAGGCGAAGGGACGGTGCGTCGGCCCCGTGTACAGAAGAACGTTACGCGGACGATCGCATCGGATATCTGTGCCGACGTCTTCCCGATCGGCGCCTTTCTTCCGACGGAGGCGGAATTGTGCCTGCGCTACGGCGTGAGCCGCACGGTCATTCGGGAATCCCTGAAGATTCTCGAATCGAAGGGCCTGGTGCGCGGGCGTTCGCGGGTTGGCACCATCGTCTGCCCGAAGGAGGAGTGGAACATCCTTGACCAGCAGGTGCTGGAATGGATCGGGCCGCGTATTTTCGAACTGGATCTTTTGACCTGCGTGCTCGATGCGCGCCGCGCCATTGAGCCCTTCGCCGCGGAATTCGCGGCCGAGCGGGCGACGGTGCAGGAGGTGGCGGAGATCGAGCGGGCGTGGGAGCGCATGCGCGACGCCGAGGGCGACCTTTCGGCTTTTACCGAAGCGGACGTCGCCTTCCATGCCGGGCTTTTGAAGGCCAGCCACAATCAGGTCTTCATGCAGCTTGCCAGCATCATCCAGGCGGCGCTTGAATTTTCCCTGCACGCTTCCAACGAGGCGGCTGATACCCGCGGCGAGGCGGTGGAAATCCACAAGCGGCTGGTCGAGGCGTTGCGCATGCGCGACAAGGCGGCCGCGCGTGAATGCTCGCATCGCATGCTGGACATTGCCGCGCGCGATATCGCCATCGCGGTGCGCAATCATCCCGCCGAGCGCGGAGGAGAACCGGCATGACTGGACGTCTTGAAGGCAAGCGGATTGTCGTCACCGGCGCGGCCCAGGGCATCGGCCTTGCCATTGCCGAGGTCTTCCTTGCGGAAGGCGCGGACCTGTTCCTGATCGACCGCGACGGCGATCTTCTTGCGCGCGAAGCCGGGCGCCTGCGGGCAGCGGGCGGCAGGGTCGGCCACAGGGCGGCCGATATCACGGATGCGGAGGCCATCGAGCGGGCGGTGCTTGCGGCCACGGGCGAGATCGGCCGGCCCAATGCGCTGGTCAACAATGCCGGCGTCAATGTCTTCTTCGAGCCGCTGAAACTGTCCGACGCGGACTGGCAGCGTTGCTTCGACATCAACCTCAAGGGCGCGTGGAACTGCAGCCGGGCTGTGCTGCCGGGCATGATCGAGGCGGGCGGCGGCGTCATCCTCAACATCGCCTCGACCCATGCCTTCACCATCATCCCGCATACCTTCCCCTATCCCGTCGCCAAGCATGCGCTGCTCGGCATGACCAAGGCGCTCGGCCTCGAATATGCCGGGCAGGGCGTGCGCGTGAACGCGCTGGCGCCCGGCTATGTACGCACGCAGAAAGTCGTCGAGTACTGGAACAGTTTCCCCGATCCGGTCGAGGCGGAGGCCGCGACGATGCGGCTCCATCCCGGCGGGCGTATCGCGACGCCGGAAGAGATCGCCAGGGCCGCGCTTTTCATGATCTCGGACGAATGCCCCTTCATGAACGCGACCTGCCTGACGGTCGATGGCGGCATGACCGTGCTGCACCATCCCTGATCGACCGGCCTGCGACCTCCCGCCCTCTTCAAGCCTCCGGTGCCCGCGCCCCGGAGGTTTTTCTTTGTCGCCAGGTCTCCCCGTTGTTGACCGCTAATAACTCCGATTATATGAGAATAACAAACCGGCACGCCGGTATCGTCGATGGGAGGAAACGAGATGTCGCGGAAATTGCGGTCGCAGCACTGGTTCGGTGGGCTGGACAAGGATGCGTTCATTCACCGGAGCTGGATGAAGAACAACGGCCTTCCTGACGACGCCTTCGACGGCCGGCCCATCATCGGCATCTGCAACACCTTCTCCGAGTTCACGCCCTGCAATGCCCATTTCCGCGGCCTGATCGAACACATCAAGGCGGGCGTGCTGGAGGCGGGCGGCCTGCCGCTGGAGTTCCCGGTCTTCTCCTGCGGCGAATCCAATCTGCGCCCGACGGCCATGCTCTTCCGCAACCTCGCTTCGATGGACGTGGAGGAGGCGATCCGCGGCAATCCCATGGACGGCGTCGTGCTCATGGCGGGTTGCGACAAGACCACGCCCTCGCTCGTCATGGGCGCGGCCTCCTGCGACCTGCCCTCCATCGTCATTTCCGGCGGTCCGATGCTGAACGGGCGCTTCCGCGGCCGCCCCATCGGCTCGGGCACGGATGTCTGGAAATTCTCCGAGGACGTGCGCGCCGGCGTGATGTCGCAGAAGGATTTCACGGCCGCGGAAAGCGCCATGTCCCGCTCGCCGGGGCACTGCATGACCATGGGCACGGCCTCGACCATGGCCTCCATGGTCGAGGCGCTGGGCCTTGCCCTTCCCGGCAACGCCGCCATTCCGGCCGTCGATGCGCAGCGCGCCCGGCTCGCCCGGCTGACCGGTCGGCGGATCGTGGACATGGTCGCCGAGGACCTTCGCATGTCGAAGATCCTCACCCGCGAAGCCTTCGCCAACGCCATCCGCGTCAATGGCGCCATCGGCGGCTCGACCAATGCGGTGGTGCATCTTCTCGCCATTGCCGGCCGCATCCGCACGGAACTGTCGCTCGACGACTGGGACCGGCTCGGCCGCGACGTGCCGACGATCCTCAACCTCATGCCTTCCGGCCGCTACCTGATGGAGGATTTCTATTATGCCGGCGGTCTGCCCGCCGTCATGAAGGCGATCGATAACCTCCTGCACCGCGATGCCCTGACCGTGACGGGACGGAGCGTCGGCGCGAACATCGCGGAGGCGGAGAATTTCAACGACGACGTCATCCTGCCACGGGAAAAGGCCCTGACGGCCAGCGGCGGCATCGCGGTGCTACGCGGAAACCTTGCCCCTGACGGTGCGATCATCAAGCCGTCGGCCGCAACGCCGTCCTTGATGCAGCACCGCGGCCGCGCCGTCGTCTTCGAGACGATCGACCACTACAAGGCGCGTATCGACGATCCGGATCTCGATATCGACGAGACCTCCATCATGGTGCTCAAGAACTGTGGTCCGAAGGGGTATCCCGGCATGGCGGAGGTCGGCAACATGGCGTTGCCGCAGAAGCTGCTGAAGAGGGGCGTGCGCGACATGGTGCGCATTTCCGATGCCCGCATGTCGGGCACGGCCTTCGGCACCGTGGTCCTGCATGCCGCCCCGGAAGCCGCGGTGGGCGGCACGCTGGCGCTGGTGCGCGAGGGCGACTGGATCGAGCTCGACGTCGCCGGCCGCCGGCTGCATCTCGACGTCGGCGAGGCCGAACTTGCGCGTCGCCGGGCGGAATGGATCGCGCCGGCACCGGAGATGGTCGGCGGCTATCAGGGCCTCTATGTCGAGCGTGTCATGCAGGCGGACACCGGTGCGGACCTCGATTTCCTCGTCGGCGGTCGGGGCCACGCGGTCCCCCGCGAAAGCCATTGAGGAGGTAGCGGTGCGGAATTTTCACGTCGAGGACCTCCACGGCATCCACGCCATCCTCTATGCGCTCTTCGATGGAGAGGAGAAGCTCGACCGGGCAGCGATGCGGCGGCAGGTGGAAATCTGTCTCGCCAGCGGTGTGCACGGCATGGCCGCGCTCGGTCTTGCCACCGAAGTCTCCAAGCTCGCCGAGGCGGAGCGCATGGCGGTGATGGACTGGGTGGTCGAGGATACGGCCGGCCGCGTGCCCGTCGCGCTGACGATCTTCGGCTCGTCCGTCGAGGAACAGGTCCGGCAGGTGCGCCATGCGGAGGCCGCCGGTGCGGACTGGCTGATCCTGCAGCCACCCATGGTCGGCCAGTATTCCGCCGCCGAATATATCCGCTTCTTCGGCCGCGTGGCCGAGAAGACCAGCCTGCCACTTGCCATCCAGAATGCGCCGGCCTTGATGGGCCGCGGACTTGCGGCCGACGATATTCGTGACCTCGTGCGCCAGCATCCGAATATCCGTCTGGTGAAGGGCGAGGGGCCGGTCGTCGACATCGCGCGTCTCATCGAGGTGACGGAGCGGCAGCTGCCCGTCTTCAACGGCCGGGCCGGGCTGGAGCTTCTCGAGAACCTGCGCATCGGTTGTCGCGGCCTCATCCTCGCGCCCGATTCCATCGACTATGCGGTGCGGGCCTACGAGTTCTTCTGCGATGGCTGGGACGCGCATGCCGAGGAGGAATACCGCCGCATGCTGCCGGGTGTCGTCTTCACCATGCAAAGCATCGAGACGCTTCTGTGCTACGGCAAGCGCCTCTTCGGCGAGCGGGCGGGAATGGTGATCCACGATCGCGGCCCGGCCCAGCGGCCGACCGCCGCCGGCATCGAGATGGTCGCGCGCTATGCCGCCGCCATGGGTGGCTTTCCCGAAGAGGACTGAGCGTCTATGAACGAGCGCAAGAGGTAACGGAGAAGCGCGCATGAAGGCCATCGCTCGGGAGGATCGCGGCCTGCCGGCCCGCATTGCAGGCGATATCGGCCGGCGCATCGCGCTCGGCGCGTTGAAGGCCGGCGATACCCTGCCACGCGAGGCCGACATGCTGGCGACGCTCGGCGTCAGCCGGACGACCTTGCGCGAGGCCCTGCAGATCCTCACGACGAAGGGCTTCATCGAGGCCAAGCCACGGCTCGGAACGCGCGTTCGCGCGGCCGAGCACTGGAACACGCTCGACCCGGTCGTGCTGTCCTGGCAGGGCGATGCCGAAGACCAGGATGCGCTCGCCGAGGAGCTTTTCGAAATCCGCCTCTCCATCGAGCCGATGGCCGCGCGCCTCGCGGCCCAGCGCGGCACGACGGCCGATCATGCGGCCATCCGGGCGGCCTTTGTCCGCATGTCGCAGGCGCATGTCGGGCTCGAAGACGCCATCGAGGCCGACATCGATTTCCACCTCCAGATCCTGCAGGCCGCGCACAACCGTTTCCTGTTGCCGATCTCCTCGGTTGTCAGGGCCGCGCTTTCGATCAGCATTCCCCGGACCATGGCTGCCTCAGGCGGTTTCGGTGCGTCGCTGAACCAGCATGAGGCGATCCTGACCGCAATCGAACGGCGGGATGGAGAGGCTGCGCTTGCCGCCGCGACCACCCTCATCGCCTCCACCTACAGGCGCAATTTCGGCTAGAATCGCACGGCCCTGCACGAGGGCGGCGGCGGGTTGCAGGCCGTGCCTGAAGCATTCCAAAATACTATGCAATGCATTGCACATATCTATTTGCTAAATGCACGCCGTGGCCGACATAGTTCCCTTCAAGGCGCATCGCCTCAGCGGTGGTCCTTTAAAAACAAGGGAACGATCATGTTGAAGACCATTCTATCCTGCGCCATGGCCGCGGGCCTTGCCTTCTCCGTTCTGGCTGCGCCTGTCACGGCGAACGCCGACGATCTGGAGACCATAAAGACCGCGGGCGAATTCAAGTTCGCCAACAGCGGCGCCTACCCGCCCTTCAGCTTCGTCGACGACAGCAACCAGACGGTCGGCTTCGACGTCGATATCGGCAACGAGATCGCCAAGCGTCTCGGCGTCAAGGGCACGGGCATCAGCACGGCCTGGGACGGCATTATCGCAGGCCTCTTGGCCGGCAAGTACGATTCCGTCATCGGCAGCATGACCATCACGCCGGAGCGCGAGAAGGCCGTCGATTTCGTCGGACCCTATTACAAGTCGGGCCGGGGCGTCTTTGTCGTGGACGGCTCCGACATCAAGTCGCTCGACGACCTCAAGGACAAGACGATCGGCGTGACGCTGGGCGAGACCCACGAGAAATGGGCGCGCGAGCGCGGTGGCTGGGAAATCCGCACCTACAAGGGGCTGCCGGAACTCTTCCTGGAACTCAAGGCCGGTCGCATCCAGGCGATGATCGCCGACGCCGTTCCGGTCTCCATCGCGGTCAAGGCGACCGGTGAGAAGGTGACGAAACTCGACGTGGCGGAATTCGCAGGCACCGAGGACAAGATCGGCATCGCCATCCGCAAGGGCAATCCCGAGCTGAAGGCCGCCATGCAGAAGGCGCTGGACGAGATGATGGCCGACGGCACCTACGAGGCCATCGCCATGAAATGGATCGGTGCGGACATCCGCTGATCGTTTCGCCTCTTGAGAAGGCCCCGGCGGGAGCATCCGCCGGTGGCCCGATCGATCGCTAGAGTTTGTCAGGGAAAAGTGGGAACCGGTTTTCCCGAAAAGACAAACGAAAACAAAAGAATTCAGAGCATGTCTGGTTCAACCTGAACCTGACATGCTCTAGGGACCCGCGAATGGACGTCGCTCTCATCGGCCGCATCATCCCTGTCTTCGTCCAGGCGGCCTGGACGACCGTCGAGATATCGTTGCTCTCGCTCGCCCTCGGCCTTGCCGTCGCAGCGCTCGTCGCGGCGATGCGGCTCTCCCATATGGCGGCGCTGCGCTTTGCCGGGGCGGCCTATGTCAGCGTCTTTCGCGGCACGCCGGCGCTGATCCAGATCTTCCTGCTCTATTTCGGCGGACCGCAGGTCGGTATTCAGCTTGAGCCTTTCGCGGCGGGAACCATCGCGCTCGGCCTCAACATCGCGGCCTATATGGCCGAGTCGATCCGTGGCGGCGTGCTGTCGGTCGACCGCGGTCAGATGGAGGCGGCGCGCTCGCTCGGCTTCGGCGAAAGCCAGTCCATGCGCTGGATCGTGCTGCCGCAGGCCGCCAAGCTGATGATCCGTCCGCTCGGCGTCAATGCCGTGGCGCTGGTCAAGGGCACGGCCCTCGTCGCCACCATCTCCGTCGTGGAACTGACCTATACGGCGCAGCGCTTCATCGGCACCACCTACAAGCCTTTCGAGATCTTCGCGGTGACGGCGGTGCTCTACATGATCATGGTCTACGGCCTGACGCTCGTTATCGACCGGCTCGACCGCGCCTATGCAGGGGAGGCGTGAGCCATGCAGGGTCTCGATTTCTCCATCGTTCCGGAATACTGGTCGCTGATCGGCACGGGCCTCTGGTGGACGGCCTTCATCTCCGCCACGTCAGCGCTTCTCAGCATCGTCGCCGGCATGGGCTTCGCCCTCGTCGTGCTCTATGCCTCGCCCGTGGTGCGGGCGCCGGTGCGCCTTTTCATGTGGCTCTTCATGGGCACGCCGCTGCTTTTGCAGCTTTTCCTCATCTATTTCGGCCTCGTGCAGGTCGGCATCGACATTCCCGCCGTCTGGTCCGGCATCGTCGCCCTCAGCCTGCACTTCGCCGTCTACAATGCCGACATCTTCCGCGCCGGCATTGCCTCGCTCGATCAGGGGCAGACGGAGGCGGCGCGTTCGCTCGGCTTCGGTGCCTGGCAGACGCGGCTCTACATCGTCGTGCCCCAGGCGCTCCGCAACACGGTGCCGGCCGTCGGCAACATGATGATCGCGCTCCTGAAGGAATCCTCGATCGTCTCGATGATCGGCATCGCCGAACTGGTTCACAGCGCCCAGCTCGTCATCAGCGAGACCTATCGGCCCTTCGAATTCTATCTGACGGCGGCGGCCCTCTATTATGTCCTCAATCTCATCCTCGAAGCGGTCCTGCGCGGGATCGAACGGAAAGTGGAGCTCTCGCGATGAACGATGTCCGTCCGATGATCGAGGTGCGCGGCGCGCGCAAATTCTTCGGGCCGCTGGAGGTGCTGAAGGGCATCGACTTCTCCGTGGCGCGCGGCCAGATCGTCGCAGTGATCGGCCCGAGCGGTTCGGGCAAGAGCACGCTGCTGCGCTCGATCAACCATCTGGAAACGCTGAATGGCGGGGAGGTCTGGCTGGACGGCGTGCAGGTCAACCAGACGCTGCCGCGCCGGGCCTTCGAAAAGCATATCAACAGCGTGCGCCAGCAGATGGGCATGGTGTTCCAGCACTTCAATCTCTTCCCGCATCTGAGCGTGGCGGAGAACATCGCCATCGCGCCCATGAAGCTGAAGGGCATGGCGAAGGCGGATGCGCGGACGCTGGCGCTGAGGATGCTCGACAAGGTGGGACTGGCCGACAAGATCGACGCCTTCCCGGCCCGTCTTTCCGGCGGCCAGAAACAGCGCGTCGCCATTGCCCGGGCGCTCGCCATGCAGCCCAAGGTCATGCTGTTCGACGAGGCGACGTCGGCGCTCGATCCGGAACTGGTGGACGAGGTGAACCTTGTCATGAAGCAACTGGCGGCCGAACATATGACGATGGTCATCGTCACCCACGAAATGCGCTTTGCCGCAGAGGTCGCCGACCGGGTGATCTTCATGGCGGATGGCGCGGTCGTCGAAGAGGGCAAGCCCGATGACCTCTTCCGAAATCCGGTGCAGGAACGCACCCGCAGCTTCCTCAGGAAGTTCCTCAACGGCTAGACTGCCTCCGGCCGCTGCATCTTTGTTTTTCTTCAATGGATCGATCATGAGCCAGCAATCGACTGCGCCCGGCGAACGCCCGGCATCGCACCTCTTCTACCAGTCCCGCATGCGCCGGCCGCTCGCCGACCGCGCCGAGGGCATCTATATCTGGGACGAGCATGGCCGGAAGGTTATCGACGGCTCGAGCGGGGCAATGGTCGTCAATATCGGTCATTCCAACCGCAATGTGCTCGACGCCATGAAGCGGCAGATGGACAAGGCGACCTTCGCCTATCGCCTGCATTTCGAAAACCAGCCGGCGGAAGACCTGGCGCGCCGCCTTTCCGGTCACATGCCCGAGGGGATCGACCGGGTGTTCTTCGTCTCCGGCGGTTCGGAAGCGGTGGAATCCTGCCTCAAGCTCGCCCGGCAATGGGCGCTCGCCACCGATCAGCCGGAGCGCTGGAAGGTCATTTCCCGCTTTCCCTCCTATCACGGCTCGACGTTGGGGGCGCTTGCCGTCACCGGCTACGACGCGCTGAAAAAGCCCTTTCTGCCGATGCTGCGCGACATGCCGCACATCAAGGCCCCGACCGCCTATCTCGATCGCGACAATTTTTCGATGGAGGAGCGCGGGCTCCGCTATGCCGACATGCTGGAGGAAAAAATCCTGGAGGAGGGGGCCGAAAGCGTGCTCGCCTTCATCATGGAACCGATCGGTGGCGCCTCCACCGGCGCGCTCGTCGCCCCCGATAGCTACTATCCGCGCATCCGCGAAATCTGCGACAGATATGGCATCCTGCTGATCCACGACGAGGTGATGAGCGGAGCCGGCCGCACCGGCCGCTATCTCGGCGGCGACCACTGGAACTGCCGGCCGGATATCATCGCGCTCTCCAAGGGGCTTGGCGCCGGCTACTGCCCCCTCGGCGCGATGATCGCCCATTCGAAGCTGGTCAAGCCCGTGCTCGACCGCGGCGGCTTCGCGCACGGCTATACCTATGCCGGCAATCCGCTTGCCTGCGCCGCGGGCCTTGCCGTGCTCAACGAGATCGAGCGGCAGGATCTTCTCGGCAACGCCACCCGCATCGGCGACCTGATGAAGGCCGAGCTGGAGGGGTTGGCGGAGCGCTATCCCTTCATTGGCGATGTGCGCGGCAAGGGCCTGCTGCTCGCCGCCGAATTCGTCGCGGACCGCCAGACCATGGCGCCGCTGCCGAAGGCGCTCGATGCCCACCAGCGCGTCGTCGACATCGCCTATGAACGCGGCCTCATAATCTATTCGCGCCGCACGCGCGGCGGCGTGGAAGGCGACCATTTCCTCGTCTGCCCGCCGATGATCACGACGGAGGAACAGGTCGGCGAGATCGTCACGATCCTCGATGCGACGCTGGCGCAGCTTGCCGGCGAGCTGTCGCTGCCGGTGCGAAAGTAAGGGACGGGCCATGAAATCCAGGAAAGTCATCATCACCTGCGCCGTCACCGGCTCGGTGCACACGCCGTCCATGTCGCCGCACCTGCCCTACAGGCCGGAAGACATCGCGGCCCAGGCGATAGAGGCGGCGGAGGCCGGCGCCTCTATCCTGCATCTGCATGCGCGCGATCCGGAAAACGGCCGCCCGACGGCCGATCCCCGGGTCTTCATGCGCTTCCTGCCCGTCATCAAGCAGGCGAGCAATGCCGTCATCAACATCACCACCGGCGGCTCCTCCGTGATGACGCTGGAAGACCGGACGGCGGCGGCCGTGGCGGCCGAGCCGGAAATGTGCTCGCTCAACATGGGCTCGATGAATTTCGGCCTCTACCCGATGCTGGACCGTCCCCGCGAATGGCAGCATGCCTGGGAGCCGGAGCTTCTGGAGGCCACGCGCAACACGATCTTCCGCAACACGTTCGGTGACATCGAGACGATCCTGAAGCGCCTCGGCGAAGGCTGCGGCACACGCTTCGAATTCGAATGCTACGATGTCGGGCACCTCTACACGCTCGCGCATTTCCGCGATCGCGGCCTGATCTCCGGCACGCCCTTCATCCAGTTCGTGCTCGGCATCCTCGGCGGCATCGGTGCCGACCCCGAGAACCTGATGCATATGAAGCGCATCGCCGACAAACTGTTCGGCGACGACTATCGCTTCTCCGTGCTGGCGGCGGGACGCAAGCAGACGCCGATGATCACCATGGCCGCGACCCTGGGCGGCAGCGTGCGTGTCGGGCTGGAGGACAGCCTGTTCGATGGCCACGAGCTTGCCACCTCCAATGCCGTGCAGGTTCGCCGCATCCGCGCGATCCTCGAAGGTCTTTCGCTGGAGGTCGCGACGCCCGACGAGGCGCGCGCTATGCTCGGTCTCAAGGGCGGCGATCGCGTCGCATTCTGAGGAGATACCATGCAGGACGAAATCCGGATTCGACCCGCCGTCGTCGGCGATGCCGAAACCATACACACGGCTCTGAAGGACATGGCCGCCGGCATGAAGGCCGGGCCGAAATTCGTTTCGACCGTCGAGGATATCCGGCGTCACGGCTTCGGCGCGGCGCCGGCCTTCGAGGTGCTGATCGCAGAGACGGACGACGGTTTCGCCGGCCTCTGCCTGACATTTCCAAGCTTTTCCACCTGGATGGGCACGCCCGGCATCTATGTGCAGGACCTGTTCGTCGCGGATGCCTTTCGCAGCCGGCGTATCGGAGAGCGGCTTCTGCATGCGGCTGCCAGGCGCGGGCGGGAGAAAGGCGCGCGCTACATGCGGCTCTCGGTCGATGTCGAGAACCCGCGCGCGCAGGCCTTTTACGACCGGATCGGCATCCGTCACTCCCGGGATGAACTGATCCATATGATCAAGGGCGTGGATTTCGACGCCTTCGCCGCCAAGGACCGACCATGAAGACCTTTTTTGCCGAAGAACAGAAGCGTCACGACCCGACCTTCTTCCTGTCGAGCGGCGCGCCGCAGCCGAATCCGGAACAGCCGGAACGCGTGGAGCGCCTGCTATCCGGCGCGCGGGCGGCGGGCACGGAAATCCTGCGGCCCAAGGATCATGGTCTCGGCCCGGTCTCCGCCGTTCACACCCCGGAATATCTCGATTTCCTTTGCCGCATCTATGAGCGCTGGCAGCGTATCGAAGGCGCTTCGGCCGAGGTCATCCCGAACATCCATCCCATCGCCCGCACCGGCAGCTATCCGGCATCCGCCGTCGGACAGGCCGGCTATCACATGGCCGATACGTCCTGCCCGATTTCCGAACACACCTTCGAAAGCGCCTGCTGGAGCGCCTCGACCGCCGTCTCGGCCGCCGAAGCCGTCATGGCCGGCGATGCCTGGTCCTACGCCCTTTGCCGCCCGCCGGGTCACCATGCCTTCCGTGACGTCGCCGGAGGCTTCTGCTTCTTCAACAATTCCGGCATCGCCGCGCAACATCTGCTGCAGCAGGCAAAACGCGTCGCCATCCTCGACGTCGATCTCCATCACGGCAACGGCACGCAGGGCATGTTCTACGAGCGCGCCGATGTGCTGACGGTGTCGATCCACGCCGATCCGGTGCGCTTCTATCCGTTCTTCTGGGGCCATGCGGACGAGCGCGGCGAGGGCCTCGGCCTCGGCTACAACCTCAACCTGCCGCTGGCCCGCAAATCCGGCGACGCGATCTATCTCGAAGCGCTCGCTGCCGCTATCCGCCGCGTTTCGGCCTTTTCGCCCGATGCGCTCGTCGTGGCGCTCGGTCTCGACGCCTTCGAAAAGGATCCGTTCGGCGGCCTTTCCGTCTCGACGCCCGGCTTCGCCCGCATCGCCGAGGCGATCGGGGCGCTGCGCCTGCCGACGGTCATCGTGCAGGAAGGCGGTTATCTCTGCGATGCGCTTGGCGACAACCTGACGTCCTTCCTCTCCGGTTTCGGCGCACGGGCTTAAGGATAGGTCCGTTGCGGAAAGGGGATGGCGGCAATCGCCTGGCGCAGTTCGGCCAGCAGGATCGTTTCCGCGCGGCTGCGGCGCGCGGTGCCGTCATAAACCAGATGGACGTCGATGACGGGCGGGTTGTCGTAGGGTGGCAGGCGCCAGAGGCGACCGGCCCGCACATCCTCCTCCACGACATGGATCGGCAGCGGGCCGAAGCCGAAGCCGGCGACGATGAGGCGCTTGACCTCCTCAAGGTTCGAGGAGGTGCCGACCGTCTGACCTTCGAAGCCTTCCTGCTGGCGCAACAGGGCGACCGGCCACAGCGCGCCGGACATCTGGTCCGTCTTGAAGGAGACGTAGGGCTCCTGCCGAAGGGCCGAGATCGGCAGGTTCTTGACGCCGAACAGCGGGTGGCGGGCCCCGCAGAAATAGCCGAAGCTTTCCCGGTAGAGCAGGTCATATTCGAGTTTGGGGTGACGCTCCTGGATCAGGCAAATGCCAAAACCCGCGTCACGGTTGAGCACGGCCGCCATCACCTCCTGGCTGGAAGCAACCGAGAGCGAGAGCGTGACCTGCGGAAAGGTCCGGTGGAAGCCGGCCAGAACCTCGTCGAGGAACGGGCAGACCACATGGCTGGCAAGCGCGATCTCGATGTGGCCGGTCAGGTCGCCGGGCTGCTCCTCCATGTGCTGCGGCAGGCCGGAAACGATCTCGAACAGCGCGACGCACTCGCTATGAAGCCGCTGGCCGGCGGGCGTCACTGTAAAATGCGAGGCGTTACGCTCGACCAGGCGGCAACCCATATGGGTCTCGAGCCGCTTCAGCGCATTGCTGACGGTCGGCTGCTTGAGCGAAAGCTTCTCGCCCGCGGCGGTCAGCCCGCGCTCCTGCACGATCACCATGAAGGTTCTCAGCAGGTTCCAGTCGATTTCCCAGACGAAACGGCGTCTCTGCTGTGCCACGCGTATCATTCCCTAAAATCATGCTTCCGGCCGCGACTATTGCATAGGGCATCCGGCTCTTGAAGCTTTCAACCGCGCAAAGGAGGTTCACCGTGGCGCTTCTGACCTATCAGGGGGTCGTTTATCCGGCCCAGTGCGATGCGATGGGGCATATGAACGTGCAATATTACATCGCGGCTTTCGACCAGTCGTTCTGGCATCTCATCGCGGCGGCGGGATATTCCGCGACCTGGATCGGGGAGCGCCGGGAAGGCTGGGCGGATCGCCGCTACGAGATCGATTTCCTCAGGGAATTGCCGGTCGGCAGCCTGTTCGAAATCCACAGCGGCATCACCAGGATCGGACGAACATCGCTGACGACCCGCCACCGTCTGACCGACAAGGCAGACGGTGCGCTCTGCGCCGAGCTGCACGCGGTTTCCGTCTATTTCGATCTCGCGCAGCGACAGTCCCGCGTCCTGCCCGAGGTCATCGTGCAAGGCGCCGGCAATTGCATGATCTGACGACCGGCGGCGTTTCGGATTGCGGTGGCGGCAGGTTCGCTAGAGTTTGTCAGGGAAAAGTGGGAAGCGGTTTTCCCGAAAAGACAAACGAAAACAAAAGAATTTAGAGCATGTCAGGTTCAATCTGAACCTGACATGCTCTAGCCGCTTCCGTCCGTCGAAGCGGGAAGGACCGCCG
This sequence comes from Roseateles sp. XES5, assembly GCF_020535545.1. NCBI lineage: Bacteria > Pseudomonadati > Pseudomonadota > Betaproteobacteria > Burkholderiales > Sphaerotilaceae > Roseateles > Roseateles sp. XES5. The sequence goes on along the minus strand of NZ_CP084754.1, from coordinate 631,498 downwards.
GTTTCGGCGGCCCATCCGCGTGTCAAAAGTCCGGTGCGACGCCGAAGACGAATTCGCAGGGCGTGTGGGACATGTTGAAATACTGGTGGTCGAAGCCGGCGGGGATGTAGAAGCCGTCACGCGGGTTGAGTTCGAACCAGGCCTGCCCCTCGGCATCGGGGATGTGGATGTTGAGCACGCCGGAGACGACATAGAGGCATTCGTCGCCCTTGTGGCGCTCGATGCCCGTGCGCTTGCCGCCGAGCACCGTCGTCTTGCCCACCGTCAACTGGTCCGTGGCGCAGTAGAAACCGGTATAGGCGCCCTGCGTCTCGCCATCGAGGCTCCAGAGCATGTCGGCGTCACGCTTGGGGTGAATGGTGCGGACCTTCTTCTGCGCGTCCGCCTCCATCGGCCAGCGGCCGAGGAATTCCTGCTGCATGTAGCGGTTTTCCGTGATCAGCGGCTTGGTGCGGGCATAGGGGCCCGAGGTGCCCTTGGCCGGCGGCGGGGCGAAGAATTCGAGCACGCGCACCTGCTCCTCGCCGAGATTGAAGCCGTGGTGCCAGGTGTCCTTGCGGAAGAACAGCGCTTCACCCTGCTTGGCGACGCAGACCTCGCCCGTTTCGGGATTGGCGAGGCCGAGCGTGCCGCTGATCACGTAGAGCAGTTCGTCGGCGCCGAAGATGGTGCGGAAGGCGTCGGTATGCTTGAAGCAGCCGCCCGGCTGCATGCCGAAGACGATCTGGTGGATGTTTTCCGTGGAGGCATAGATCCAGTCGTCGACGAGGCCGGCATTCTCCTCACCCCAGAGGTGGCGCGTCACGCCGGCATAGGGGATGTGGCTCGGCCGGTCGAAGACGGGGCGGGGGGAAGGCTTGTAGCCCATGGAAAACTCCTCTCTGGATGAAACGCTATGGTTTTGCATTCCCGGGACGGGTGCGGTCGATCAGGCGGTCGATGACCGCCTGTTTCATGGCGGGGTCGAGATGCATGACGTTGAACACCTCGGCCATCCACATGCCCTCGATGGCGAGGCGGATGATGGTGGCGTCGACCGGGTCCAGGCCATCCTTCTCGACGGCGGCCTGACAGCGGATGTTCTGCTGGTGAACGATCTCGAGCATGTCGGGAAAATTCGACAGGGCGGCCGTGATGCTGGCGCCGAGGCGGTCGTACTGGTCGCCGGTGCTGGCCGCATCGCCCATGGTCGCCTTCACATAGGCGCGGGTGTAGCGGCCATGCGGCTCGTCGTCGTCGCCTTCCAGGCCGGAAAGACCGGTCTCGAAACGGTAGACGAAACGCTCCACCATGGCGCGCACGAGCGCGTCCTTGCTGGCGAAGTGATAGAGGATGCCGCCCTTGGAGAGCCCCGTCACCTCCGCCACCTTGTCGAAGGTGAGCGAGGAAACACCCTCGTTGACGACGATTTCCTCTGCGGCGGTGAGAATGCGTTCCCGTGCCGTGCCCCGTCTTGCCATGTCGAACCCCGATGCTGTTGTGCTGATCTTCCCGCTATAGCGGCGAACTTTCGCGCAGGCGACCGACGATTTCCGCCATCAGGGCAAGGTCCTGGCGGGAGTCGTCGAGCGTCGTCTTCGGCGTCGTGCCGTTCACGAGATGGTCGTGGAAGGCGCGCAGCTCGATGGCGAAGGGATCGGTGTAGTTCGGGCCGAAGACACGGGTTTCGGTCTCGGTGTCGGTCGAGTCCGTCACTTCCAGCGAGGTCGGCAGATTGCGGATATAGGGTGTGTCGTAGCCGAAGCTGAGGCGGCGGCGGTCGGAATAGACCTCGATGCGGGCGTCGAAGCGCGCGACATTGTCGATCAAGGCCTCGTAGATGGCGGTGAAGTGCCCGTAGTCGAAGAGCGCGACGATCTGCTCGCCGTTCTGCTTGTGGTGGGCCGCGATGACCCGCTTTGGCAGGCCGATCAGCTCGCGCATGGCCGAAAGGCTGTGCGAGGAAAGGCCTGTGAGCACCTGGTAGGCGCGCATCAGGCTGGGAGAGGCATCCTTGCCGGCGACGTCTCGCAGGAGCGTTGCGGTCTCCGCGCGGGACTGGGCGAGGAAGGCGTCGTCCAGATCGTTCGGATAGAAGATGTTGCGCGTCTGGCGGATGAAGAACGGGCCTTCGCAGATGAGGTCGCGAACGCGCACGTAGCGAAGGTCCTCCTGCGCCGGCATCATCTCCCTGGCCTTGAGGAAGCTTGCCGAATAGCGGCGCATATAGGCGACGAAGACGAGGCAGCCGGATTGCCGGGCGAGCGGCATGACGCCGTCGATCTCGCCGAGCGTCAGGCAGGCCGGCTTTTCGAGGAAGACGTGCTTGCCGGCTTTCAGCGCGAGATCGAGATAATGCCGGTGCGTCTGGTCCGGCGTCAGGATGAAGACGGCGTCGATATCCGGCGCGGCAAGCAGCGCTTCGGCGCTCTCATAGGCGCGCGCGCCCGGATACCGGGCCGAGCAATGCGCGGTCAGGCTGGGCGAAACGTCGAAGACGCCGGCCACGTCGAACAGGTGGCGGTGATCGGCGAGGATCGGCAGATGCATGAGCTGGCTCACCTCGCCAAGGCCGATGAGGCCGACACGGACGATACGCATGGAAAAGACCTTTCTGCCCCTGTGGGGCCTAACCCTTGACCGCGCCGGCGGTGAGGCCGGAGACGATGTATTTCTGGAAGAGCAGTGCCAGCACGATCAGTGGCACGGTAACGATGGTCGATGCGGCCATGATCGCGCCATAGGGGAACTCGAAGCGACTGGAGCCGGAAATGAGGGCGATCGCGACGGGCACCGTGCGGTTCTCGTCCGTCAGGATGAAGGTGAGCGCGAAGAGGAATTCGTTCCACGAGGCGATGAAGGCGAGGAGGCCCGTGGAGATCAGCGCCGGCCCCATCATGGGCAGGAAGATGCAGCGCACGATGCGCAGCGGCGAGCAGCCGTCCATGATGGCCGCTTCCTCGATCTGTCGCGGCAGGCTGCGCATGAAGGTCGTCAGCACCCATATGTTGAAGGGCAGCGTGAAGATCATGTAGGCGAAGATGAGCGATCCGAGCGTGTTGTAGAGGCCGAGCCAGCGGATCATCTCGAAGAGGCCGGAAAGCAGGGCGATCTGCGGGAACATCGAGACGGCGAGGAAGAGGAACATGATGGGCGAGCGGCCGCGGAAGTCGATGCGGCCGAGTGCATAGGCCGCCGCGATCGCCAGCCCCAGCGAAAGCGCCACGACGGAGGCGGCGACGATCAGCGAATTGAGGAGGCTGCGCAGGAACACGCCGTCCGACAGGATCGCCGCGTAATTGTTGAACTTCAGGTCCGGCAGGAAGGTGACGTCGAAGATCGCCTGGCCGGATTTCATCGACGAGGCGATCATCCAGTAGAAGGGGAACAGCGTATAGAGCGCGACGACGGTGAAAAGCCCGTAGATCGCGATGCGGTGAAGGCGTCTGCCTGTCGCGCTGCGTACCATGTCACACTCCCAGAAGCCTGCGGTTGAGCCGGAAGACGGTCACGTAGATCGCCGTCACCACGGCGATCATCAGGAAGATGGCGGCGCTCGCCGCCGAGCCGACGCCCATGTCCTGGAAGTTCACGAGAACCTCGCGGGCATAGATCGAGACGGTCTTGGTGTCGTCGCTGTTGGAGGAGAGCACGAAGCTGAGATCGAACATGCGCAGCGCATCCAGCAACCGGAAGAGCACGGCGACGGCGATGCTGGGCGCCAGCAGCGGCAGCGTCAACGCCGTGAACTGCCGCCATTCCGACACGCCGTCGATGGAGGCCGCCTCGTAGATGCTTTTCGGCAGCATCTGCAGGCCGGCGAGGATGAGCAGCACCATGAAGGGCGTGGTGATCCAGACGTCGACGGCGATGATGACGGGCATGACGAGGTCCGGATTGGCCGTCCAGGCGATGCCGTTATCGATGACGCCCATCAGTTTGAGCACATGGTTGAGGATGCCGAACTGGTCGTGCAGCATCCACTGCCACATGCGCGCGCTGACGACGACGGGAATGGACCACGGGATGAGGATGACCGCGCGCATGAAGCCACGGCCGGAAATATGGGCGTTCAGCAGGAGCGCGATGGCAAGGCCCAGCGCCGTTTCGATGGAGACCGAGATGGTGGTGAAATAGAGCGTGTTGCGGACCGACTGCCACCAGAGCGGATCCTCGAACAGCGTGAAATAATTGTCGAAGCCGACATAGTCGTAGATGTCGGGCTCGGTCAGGAAGGCGTCGGTGAAGGAGAAGAGGAACGTCCGGCCGAGCGGCCAGAGCGCCACGGCGAAGAGCACGACGAGGCTGGGCGCGAGGAACAGCCAGGCCGTGCGCGCCCGCTTGGCATTGAGGCCGATGCGCATTGCTCCCGTCGCCATGTCACGCCCCCCTCGGGCTTAGGGTTCGCTCGTCCTTGCCGAAGAGATGCGCCCGCTCGTGCTTCCAGCCGACGCGGGTTGCCGCGCCCGGGCGGATGTCCGGTTTTCCCTGTGCCTTGACGACGATCGACCGGCCGCCGCCGACATTGAGATGGACGAGGGATTCCCCGCCGAGCGGCTCGACGAGCAGCACTTCGGCCTCCAGCGTCGCGTCGCCCTCGCCGAGGATCAGGTCTTCCGGCCGGATGCCGAGGCTGACGTCGCCGGCATAGTCATGGGCGGGAAGGCGGTAGCTGCCGCCCGAAAGCGACAGGATGCTTTCCTCGCCTTCGCCTGCCAGCGTGCCCGGCAGGAAGTTCATGCGCGGCGAGCCGATGAAGCTGGCGACGAAGCGGTTGGCCGGGCGCTCATAGAGTTCCATGGGCGTGCCGACCTGCGCGATATGGCCGTCCTTCAGCACGACGATGCGGTCGGCGAGCGTCATCGCCTCCATCTGGTCGTGCGTGACATAGACCGTCGTCGCCTTCACCTCGCGGTGGATGCGGGCGATCTCGACACGCATCTCCATGCGCAGGTCCGCATCGAGATTGGAGAGCGGTTCATCGAACAGGAAGAGCTTCTGCTGGCGGACGAGAGCCCGGCCGATGGCGACGCGCTGTTGCTGGCCGCCGGAAAGCTGCGCGGGGCGACGGTCGAGCAGATGATCGATCTTGAGAAACTGCGCGGCCTTCGTGACGCGCTCGCGGATTTCGGCGGCGGGGAGCCGCGCGGTCTCCAGCGCGAAGCCGAGATTGCGCTCGACATTCATGTGCGGATAGAGCGCATAGGACTGGAACACCATGGCGATGTTGCGCTTTGCCGGCGGCGTCTCGTTGACCCGGCGATCCGCGATGCGCAGCTCTCCGTCGGAGATTTCCTCGAGGCCGGCGATCATGCGCAGCAGCGTGGACTTGCCGCAGCCCGATGGGCCCACGAAGACGACGAACTCGCCCTCGGCGATGCTGAGATCGACGCCGTCGATGACGGTCAGCGCACCGAAGCGTTTGACGACGTTGACAAGATCTATTCCGCTCATGGCCGTTCCATCTTGCTGATTGTCTTTTCTGTGGTTCCCCGGTGCGCCCTTGCGGCGAGCGCGGCCACGCCGATGGCGCAGGCCGTGTCGCCGATGAGGCTCGGTACGATCGGCATGTCCCGCGCTCCGTCCGCCCAGATGAATTCGCGCGTCAGCGCGGCGAGCCGCGGCGTCACTTCGGGGTCGCTGCCGATGCCGCCACCAAGAACGAGCACGGCGGGATCCAGCGTGTTGATGAGCTGGCCGAGATAGGAGGCGAGCGAAAGAAGCGCGCCGGCGACCATGTCCACCGCCTTCGGGTCGGTGGCCTGCGCTTCGAAGAGACTCAACGCCGAACTGTTCGGATTGCCCGTGAGAGCACCGTAGCGTTCGCCGAGCGCCTTGCCGCCGGCAAAGAGCTCCAGATTGTGGCGCACCTCGCGGCCGTCGGCATCGAAGGCGACGATATCGCTGCCGGAAAAATGGATGGCGAAGCCACGGGCGCCTTCATAGGGCGTGCCGCCGATGACCAGCGAGTGGGAAAGACCGGTGGAGATGGTGACGTAGACGAAGGGATCGATGCCTTTTCCCGCCCCCATCCAGCCTTCCGCAAAGGCTGCCGCGCGCACGTCGCTGTCGATGTGGAGGGGGGCGAAGACGCCGAGCCGGCTGCGGTAGTCGAGACCGCGCCAGTCGAAGTTCCAGGCCGAGGCCGGTTCGCCTTCGCGCGTCACGAGTTCGGGCAGGCAGATGCCGAGGGCATCGACATCGATCCCTTCCGCGCCCGCGCGCGCCTGCATGGCCGCGGCAAGGTCGCAGACGAGATCGAGCACGGCGCCGCCGCCGTTCTGGCAGGACGTCGCTTCCGTGCGCTCGTCGACGACGGCTCCGTCCGAAAGCCTGACAATGCAGGCTTTCGTCTTGGTGCCGCCGACATCGATGCCGATCGCATGTTGCGTCATGGCCGGGCTCCGGCCGCCGCATCGGCGTGAAGTTCGCCATTGCGGCATTCCGCGAGAATGGTCGCCGGCCAGCGCGTGTCGTAGCTGTCTGCGCTCGAAAGACGGCGGAAGGCCTCGCGCTTGCCGTCGCCCCAGACGATCATCGCGACGGCTTTGGAAAGCGTGGCGATGGAGCCGATACCGATGGTGATGCCATGGGCCGGCACCTCCTCGATCCCGGCAAAATCCGGGAAGGTCGCGAGATTGTCGCGCCGCGTCTGCTCGGCGAGCGCGACGATGCGCGAACGGCTGTCGCGTGCCGAGCCCGGCGGGTTGAAGGCGATATGGCCGTCGCCGGCGCCGGAGGCGAGCAGGAAGAGGTCGATGCCGCCGAGGGCGGCAAGCTCCGCGTCATAGGCTTCCGGCTCCGCGATGGCGGGCATGCGGAAGTTTTCCACCGGCATGCGCAGATCTTCCGGCAGTGCAAGGTTGATGCGCCCGACGATCTCCCGCTCGCCGAAGCCACGGCAGGAATAATGCGCGGAAGCGGGGGAGGGAAGAGGCCGTCGCCGCCTGAAAGCAGATATTCGTCCATCATCGCGATGACGAGGCGGGAGCAATCGACGGGGGCGGCGGCGAGTTGGCGCTCCAGGGCTTCATAGACCGGCATCGGGCTGCGGCCGCCCGGGCAGCCGAGCACATAGGCTCGCCCGGCGGCATTGGCGGCGCGAATCTCCGTGAGGATGCGGCCGGCGAGATGGTCGCCGATAGCCTTTGGCGTGTCGTGGATCGTGGTCTTCATCGGCCGGCCTACTCTTCGAGGAGGGTCGAAACGAAGGCGAAGTTGCGTGCGGCAATCGCCTCCGGCGTCTCGGGATGCTTCGGCGCAAGATCCTGCTCGACGACCAGCGGGCCGTCATAGCCGCTTGCCAGAAGCGCCCGCATGAAATCGGCGATATCGACCACGCCGCGGTCGAGATCGGTCATGATGCCATCCTCGAAGGCGCGGTCGCAGTGAATGCCTTCCGCCAGCACCTGCTCGCGAAAGGCGCCGTCGACATTCTTGAGGTGGATGGCGTTGATGCGCGCCTTGTGCCGCAGGAAGAAGGCTTTCGGATCGGCTTTCCAATAGGCGTGATGGCCCGTATCGAGGCAGAGGCCGACGAGGTCGGGGTCGGTTTCCGCCAGCAGCCGCTCGATCTGCGGCTCGTGTTCGACGCAGGTGCCGACATGGGGGTGGAAGCTGAATTGCAGTCCATGGTCCCGCGCGATGCGGGCGGCCAGCATGGTCAGATCGACGAGGCTGCGCCATCCGGCCTCATCGACCACGCCCATCCGGTCTTTGGGGTAGAATTCGGATTCGTCCATCAGAATGAAATGCGTGCCGCCGACGGCGGAAAGCAGCGCGCAGATCCGGTGCGTGCGCTCTTCCAGCGCGGCCGCCGTGGTAGGGTCGGCCAGCGTATGGACATGGGCCGCCGCGACCACGGCAAGGCCGCGGCGATCCAGTTCGTGCGAAAGCACCGTTGCGTCGGTGGAGAAGTAGCCGTAGGGGCCAAGCTCGGTATGCCGGTATCCGGCCGCCACGATGCGGTCGAGATAATCGGTCCAGACGAGATCGTTGCCCGTGGGCCAGTAGACGCCCCAGCAGCAGGGTGCAATCGCGATATTCACTGTCTTTTCCTCGCTCTGCTTACCAGCCGCGCTTCTTCAGCCGCTCGAGATCGGCACTCACCTTGGCGAGCGCATCGCCTGCGGTTTCCTTGCCGCTGAGGACATTGTGGACGCCGTTGAAGATGCGCTGCGAGACGCGGTTGTAGGAGGCGCCCGTCACCTGCGACGGCCGCGAGGCGCTTTCCGCATAGGCCTTTTCGGCGAAGCGCAACGAGGGGTTCTTCGCCAGGATTTCCTCATCCTTGTAGAGCGCCTTCAGCGTCGGGCTGTAACCCTGCATGGCGCGGCGCTTCTGCTCCCTGGCATTGGTGAGATAGCGCACGAGGCTGACGGCGGCATCGACGTCGTCGGCATATTTGGAGACGCCGAGCAGGCCCGCGCCGTAGCAGCCGCTGGACTTTTCGCCCTCGGCGCCGACCGGCAGCGCCATGACGCCGACCTTGCCCAGCAGCGAGGAGCCTTCCGCCTGGCTGGTGCCCCAGACATAGCCCCAGTTGCGATGGAAGATGGAATTGCCTGCCTCGAAGACGCCGCGCGAGCCTTCCTCGTCATAGTTGAGCACGCCTTCCGGGCTGATGCCGCCGATCCAGGAACGGGCGAGGTCGAGGGCTTCGACAGCCTTCGGATTGTTCGCGGTGATCGTACCATCGGGCGCGATGAAGGTGCCGCCGCCATAGGACGCCACCCATTCGAGCGCGTCGCAGGTCAGCCCTTCATAGGCGCGGCCCTGCCAGACATAGCCCCACATGTCCTTGCTGCCGGCCGCACGTTCCTGTTCCTGGATGGACTTGGCCGTTTCGGTCAGCTCCTTCCAGGTTTTCGGCTCGGCCTTGCCGTATTTTTCGAGCAGGTCCTTGCGGTAGAACATCAGGCCGGCATCGACGAACCACGGCATCGCCAGCAGCTTGCCCTCGATGGTCGAGTCGGCGAGCGCCGCCTCGAAATGTTCGGAAAGCTCTTCCGCCGGCACTTTCTCCTTGAGGTCGACGAGATGGGCGGCGAGAGCGCCGACCCAGATATTGTCAAGCGTCAGCACGTCGATATCGCCCGACTTGCCGGCCAGAAGCTGCTGGTAGAGCGGAAGGGCCTCGCCCCAGTTCGCCGGCATCTTGTTGATCTTGACCGTGTTGCCGGTTTCCTTCGCCCAGGCCTCGGAGGCCGACTGGCAAAGCTCAAGCTCGGCGCCGGCCGAACTGCAGAAGATCGAAACCTCCGCCGCTGCCGCCGAGCCACCCCACAGGACCGCGCCGACAAGCGCCGTCGTTCTCAAAAATCCATTCAGCTGCACTGTGTTTCCTCCCACACTGCGTTAAGCACGAGGCAATTACTATACCGTCTGGACGGTTTAGTAAAGCCGAGAATTACTGCGTCCAGGTCGCGTCCGCATCTCGACCGAAAATCGGCCTCGGTGTGTCGCTGCTCCTGGCCTTCGTGCCGCACTTCCAGCGCATTCATGCCAACGGTGCCGTTGCTGCTCCGGATCCCGGTCATACGGTCCTGTCCGATCTCCGCGGCTATCTCACGCGCTACGGACTGCCGCTCGCGGCGCTGTGCATCTTCGTCTTTCAGCGTCTGCGGCGGACCATTCCGCGCCCGCTGCGGATCGACGCAAAACCAATTGCCGACTTGGTTGCAAATTGAGGCGAAAATTTCTCTACTAAATTTATGGATTATATAGCCTTGAATGACCGGCCGACGAGACCTCGGACGACGGCAACTTGAGGAGAAGCCCATGACCATCACCCGCAGAACCTTGCTCGCGGCCACTGCAACGCTAACGCTGGCGGCATCCTTCACCACCGCTTTCGCTGACGACGTGACGCTCAACATCGGCTACCAGCCGATCGTCGAGCCCTCGCGCGTGCCGCAGGCCGACGGCACCTATGAAAAGGTGACCGGCGCCAAGATCAACTGGCAGAAATTCGACGGCGGCGCCGACGTGATCGCGGCCATCGCCTCCGGCTCGCTCGATATCGGCTATGTCGGCTCTTCGCCGCTTGCCGCTGCTGCCAGCCGCGAACTGCCGATCGAGACGATCTTTATCGTCGGCCTCATCAGCGAAGCCGAGGCGCTCGCCGTGAAGGGCATCGAAAAGCCCGAGGATCTCGCCGGCAAGAAGATCGCGACGCCCTTCGTGTCCACCGCCCATTACAGCCTGCTGACGGCATTGAAGCACTGGAACGTCGATCCGAAGTCGGTCGAGATCCTCAACCTGCGCCCGCCGGAAATCGCAGCCGCCTGGGAGCGCGGCGACCTCGACGGCGCTTACGTCTGGGACCCGGTGCTGGCCGAACTGAAGAAGAGCGCCAAGGTTCTGGCGACTTCGGCCGATGTTGCCGACTGGGGCGGTCCGACCTTCGACGCCTGGATCGTCAGCAAGAAGTTCGCCGAGGCGCATCCTGACGTCGTGACGGCCTTCGTGAAGGTGACGGGGGAGGCGACCGCCGCCTACCGCGCCAACCCGGACGCCTGGAACGCCACCTCGCCGGAAGCCGAGAAGATTGCGCGCCTCACCGGCGCAAAGCAGGACGAGGTACCCGCGCTGCTCAAGGGCTACATCTTCCCGACGCTGGACGAGCAGGCCGGCGAAGCCCTGCTGGGCGGCGGCACGGTAAAGGCGGTTGCCGACACCTCGGCGTTCCTCCTCGAACAGGGCAAGATCCCCGCCGCGCTGTCCGACTACAAGCCCTACGTTTCGACCCGCTGGGTGACGGACGCGACGAAGCTCGCTTACTGATCCCTCGAACAGGCTTGCGGCGGAGACGGCCCGGCGGTGCGACAAGCGCCGCCGGGTCATCGCCAACCGGTCACCGCCAACCCGGCGCACCCCATCTTCGGAGGTCCCATGAGCATCCTGACATTCCGCAACGTCTCGCTCACCTATCCGGCCCGACCCGGCCGAGGCGGCACGGACGAAAAGCGCGTTCTCGACGGCATCAACCTGCAGGTCGGCTCCGATGAACTGGTGGCGATCATCGGTCGTTCGGGCTCGGGCAAGACGAGCCTTCTCAACCTTGCTGCCGGCTTCCTTGCGCCCAGCAAGGGCACCATCGCCGTCGATGGCGTCCCCGTCGCCGGGCCGGGCGCCGACCGCGCCGTCGTCTTCCAGGATGACGCGCTCTATCCCTGGCTCGATGCGCGCGACAACATCGCCTTTCCGTTGAAGCTGAAGGGCGTGCCGCTTGCAGAGCGCCGCGCGCGGGCTGATGCCCTGCTCGCGCGTGTCGGACTGGACGAGGCCGGCGACCGGCATATCTGGGAGCTTTCGGGCGGCATGCGCCAGCGTGTCGGCATTGCCCGCGCGCTCGCCGCCAAACCGCGTTTCCTGCTGCTTGACGAACCCTTCGGCGCGCTCGATGCGCTGACGCGCACCCGCATGCAGGCATTTCTGTTGCGCCTCAAGGCCGAAAGCGGCGCGGGCGCCATCCTCATCACCCACAGCATCGAGGAGGCGCTGCTGCTCGGCACGCGCGTCGTCGTGCTTTCCCCCAATCCAGGCCGCTTCACGGCGGAGATCGAGACCGGATTCCAGGCGGAAGTGCTGAACGGCGCCTCGGTTGCCGCCGTGAAGGCCTCACCGCTTTTCAAGCGCACGCATGCGGGGCTTACCGACCTCATCCACGCCGGCGAAGAGGAGCTTGCCGCATGACACTTCTTGCCGAACTCGACGCGCTGCCCATCGAAACGAACGACACGGCACCCGCTCGACCGGCGCGCCGCCTGCCGGTCGCCGCCATTTCCACGCTCACCATCGGCGCGATCCTCGGCCTGTGGGGCCTTGCCTCCGCCTATGCGATGGTCTCACCCGTTTTCCTGCCCTCTCCGCGCCAGGTCGCCATCGCCCTCTACAATCTTGTCGTCACCGGCTTCGTCGATGCGACGCTTGCCGAACATGTCGGCGCCAGCCTCTACCGCATCTTCGGCGCCTTGATTGCCTCGATCCTGATCGGCATCCCCGCGGGCATCGCCATCGGCACCAGCCGGGTCGGCCGCGGCATCCTCGATCCCATCGTCGAGTTCCTGCGCCCGCTGCCGCCGCTCGCCTATCTGCCGCTGGTCATCATCTGGGTCGGCATCGGCGAGGCTTCGAAGATCACCGTCATCGCACTGTCGATGCTGCCCTCGATCATCCTGTCCACCTCCGCCGGCGTGCGCGCCGTCTCGAAGGATCATGTCAACGCGGCCCGCTCGCTGGGTGCGAGCAAGCGGCAGGTCCTTGGCGAAGTGGTCCTGCCGAGCGCCGTTCCCTCGATCCTCACCGGCATCCGCATCGCGCTTGGCGCGGGCTGGACGACACTCGTGGCAGCGGAGCTTGTGGCCGCGACGAGCGGCATCGGCTTCATGATCCAGTCGGCGGCGCAGTTCCTCGTCACCGACATCGTCATTGCCGGCATCGTCGTCATCGCGCTGATCGCAATCGTCTTGGAATATGTGGCGCGTCTCATCGAGCGGTCGCTGGTTCCCTGGGCGTCCCATCGATAAGCGTCGCGATCGCCCCGAATACAGCCTCCGGGTCCTTTGACGCGGGCCCGGCTTCAGGAGCGGGCAAAAGCGACGTCGCCCCTTGACCTAACGGCGGCTTTCCTCCCGTCTCGAAGACGTGTTTCCTGCGGGGGGCAGCGGATCACCGCGGCCGGGACGCTTCCGAAATCCGTCTCGTCTCGTGCGAGAACCGTGCAGCGTTCTCCAGGAAGAACCGCACGAGGCGGCGGATGCGGGGGGCTTCCGCGATCATCGGGTCGTAGACGAGATAATAGCCGAAGTCCGTGTCGAAGCTGATATCCCCGATCCGCACCAGCGAGCCGGTCTCGAGCGATGGGGCGACGATGCAGGCGGAGCCGATGGCAATGCCCCGGCCAGCCTTGCAGGTCTGCAGGAGCATTTCATAATCGTTGAAGACTGGCCTGCCGGCTTTGCCGGCGTCTTTCAAATCGAAGCGTTCGATCCAGAGCGACCAATTCATTTCAGGATCGACATAGTGCGATAGCTGCAGCAGCGGCTCCTGCTGCGCGATCTTCCGAAAGTCGTCCGCAGGGTATCGTTCGCGTGTTGCTGGCGCGCAGACGGGGTAGAGCTGGTCGTCGAGAAGGCGCTCGGCGACATAGCCTGGCCAGGAGCCGTTGCCGTAGAGAATGGCGATGCCGGGCCCTTCGAAAGAGATCGGGGCATCGTTGCGGGCCGACTGGATTTCGATGGCGACGTTCAGATCGGCCGCCTCGACGCCGGTCCAGAGCGGGATCACGAAATTCGACAGAAGCGTCACATGCGAACGGATCGCCACGGATTCGCTTTTCCAGATTTCGCTGATGGCAGCAATCGTATGCGAGATCCGACCGAGCCCGGCCTCGACCGCCTCGGCGAGTTGCTGGCCCGAGCGTGTCAGCGCAATGGCGTTTCCGCTGCGATGAAACAGCCGGCAGCCGATCATCTCCTCCAGATCGCGGATTTGCCGGCTGACCGCCGGCTGCGACACGTTCAGCTCCTGCGCCGCCTGGGTAAAGCTCAGGTTACGGGCCGCCGCCTCGAAGACCACGATCGAGCGCGGCGAGCCAACCTGATGCATGAAGTTCTTCATAACGACAGGTTATGAGTCGTCAACTTTTTCGTCAATGGCGCCGCAGGGGGAACGGTGGATTAATCGGGCCTTGGAGATCGGGGAGGGGACATGCCCGTTGCGCCCGATCATCGCTGCAACAGGATGAACCGGCCCATGCTTTCCGATCGAACCGCCGACCTTTGGACGACTGAACGAGACCTTGCGGAAGGGCGATGGCAGAGGATGCCGGAGCCGGTGCTTTCCCGCCCGCCTCTCCATAGTCCTTCCATCGGCCTCCTGGAGCTTTCCACCGAGGTCGTGATGGCGCGGGAAATCCTGGCCTTCCTGCCTGCCACGGCCGGGGTCTATGCCGGACGCATGGAATTCAACGATGCGGCCGACATTGCGGGTCTGACGGCCGTGTCCGAGGTCATCCCCGCCGCGGCCGACCTTCTGCCGGGAGCCGAATGGCTGCATGCCATCGTCTATGGCTGCACGTCGGGCACGATCGTTCTGGGTGAGCAAAAGGTGCGCGATCTCATCGGGATAACCCGGCCCGATGTCCCCGTCGTGACGCCGATCGGCTCCGTTCTGAAGGCGCTGAAGGCCCTAAAGGTTCGCCGGCTCGCCGTCGTGACGCCCTATGTCGATGAGGTGAATGCCCTCGTCGCCCGCACGCTGACGGATGCGGGGATGAAGATCGTCAGCGCCCGCACGCTCGGCCAGCTCACGGGCGCACAGATGTACCTGACACCGCCGGACGTTTTCCTCGAGGCGGCGCTTGCGGCCGATACGTCCGAGGCCGACGCGCTCTTCATTTCCTGCACCGGCATCGCCGTCAGCCCCATCCTGAAGAAGCTGGAGGACCGCATCGGAAAACCCGTCGTGTCGAGCAACCAGGCGATTGCCTGGGAATGCTGCCAGCGCGCCGGTACCGCGGCGGACCTCAACCGGCACGGGCGTCTGTTTTCTCAGCCGCTGCCGGAATGAGCAGCGGGATAGCCGCATAACCTCTCGTCATTCACACAAAACCAAAAGGGGAATACCATGACGATCAGAACAACCGTGCACAATGTCCGCCGTCTTCTCGCCGCGACGGCTTTCACCATGGGAGCACTTTCGGCTTCGGCGGCGCTCGCCGATGGCCTTCTGGAAAAGGCGAAGGGCGAGGGGCTTGCCATCGCCTTCTACAACTACAACCCGAATTCCTTCTTCAACGACAAGGGTGAACTGGTCGGGACCGATCCCGATACGCTCAATGCCGTTCTGGCCGCGATGGGGGCGAGGATCGCGAGCACCCAGGATACCGAATGGGGCAACCTCATCCCGGGGCTGAAGGCAGGACGCTTCGACGCGGTGGCGGCCGGCATGTACGTCACGCCGGAACGCTGCAAGGAGGTTGCTTTCTCCGAACCGATCTTCGGCGTCACCAATGCCATCGCCGTGCCGAAGGGCAATCCCAAGGGGATCGCGACGATCGAGGATATCGCGGCCAAGGGCCTGACGGTCGCGGTCATCGCCGGCTCCGGCCATGTGGGTTATGCGGCCCTGGCCGGTATTCCCGCGGACAAGGTCCTGCAAATTCCGGATACCGCGTCGGCCATCGCCGCGGTGCGCGCGGGCAGGGCGGACGCCTTCTTCGTCGATGCGGGCGGCATCAAGGCGCTTGTCACCTCCGTGCCGGAGCAGGATTTCGAGATGACGAAGCCATTCAGCGAGATCAATGGCCATATCGCCATGCCGCATGGCGCCATCGCGTTTCGCCCCCAGGATGCGGACTTCGTTCGTGAATTCAACAAATACCTGGAGGCGCGGGTGAAGAGCCCCGAGCATGTGAAGATGCTCGAGACCTACGGCCTCTCGGCCGACGATTTGCCGCGCTATACGACGGCCGAACTTTGCGCAGCCAAGTGACATCCGGCCAGCCTCCGGCGCTGCGATCGTTGCGCCGGAGCCTGCCCTTCCTCACCGTCTCCAAGGTTTTGCCGGGATGAACACCGTTCGCATCTGTGCCCTCGTGGGAGCCGTCGCCTTCCTGGTCGGGCTGGCCTTCGCCACGTTTTCCGACCTGAAGCTCTTTCTGCCCGCCCTGCTGACGGGCCTTGTCGTCACGCTCAAGCTGTCGGCTCTGTCCTTTGTGCTCTTCCTTGTCTGCTCGGTGCTTGCGGCGCTCGGACGGACCGGCGCCAGCACCGCAATCCGGTTGGTCTCCGGCATCTACATCGAGATTTTCCGCGGCACCTCGCTTCTCGTGCAATTGTTCTGGCTGTTCTTCGTGCTGCCGGAATTCGGCATCGTGCTGACGCCGATGACGGCTGCGGTCCTCGGCATCGGTCTCAATTTCGGTGCCTATGGGGCGGAGGTGGTGCGCGGCGCCATCCAGTCCGTGCCGCGCGGCCAGAGCGAGGCCTGCATTGCCCTCAACATACCGGAGTGGAAACGGCTTCTCCGGATCGTGCTGCCTCAGGCCTTCGTCATCATGGTGCCGGGCATGACGAACCAGACCATCGAACTCGTCAAGGCAACGGCCATGGTTTCGGCGGTCACGCTGGTCGACATGACCTCGGCGGCGGTCAAGCAGAACCTCATCCACTATCGCACCGTCGAGATCTTCCTGATCACCATGCTGCTCTACTACTGCCTCTGTCAGGTCGTCCGGTACGCATCGAAGCTGCTCGAGGTGCGCGTGTCTCGCTATCGGGGAGCGCTTGCGTGATGGACTGGGACTGGACGTTCGCAATCCACACGGTCATGCCGCGCCTGCTCGCCGGCATGGTCACGACGATAGAGGTCACGGTGCTGTCCTTCGCCGTGGCGGTCCTGCTCGGGATGCCTCTCATGCTGCTGCGTGTCGGCAAAAACCGGGTCATCGCGGCGATCGTCGGCGAGCTGATCGAGTTCCTCCGGTCGACGCCGCTGCTCGTGCAGATCTTCTTCCTTTTCTACCTGCTCCCGCAGGCGGGCCTCAGCCTGCCGCCGATCAGCACGGGCGTGCTGGCGATCGGGCTCTACTATGCCGCGCTCTGCTCGGAGGTTTTCCGGGCGGGCTTCGAAGCCGTCCCGAAGGGGCAGTGGGAGGCCTGCACGGCGCTCAATCTTGGCCGCTATCGCACGCTGCGCGATGTCATCGTGCCGCAGATGCTGCCGCCGATCGTGCCCTCGCTTGGAAACTATCTGATCGTGATCTTCAAGGAGACGCCGCTGCTCTCCTTCGTCGCCGTGGCGGAAATGATGCAGGCGGCCAAGCTCATCGGCGCGGAATTCTATCGCTTTTCCGAAGCCATCACCCTGACGGGTCTGCTCTTTCTCATTCTCAGTCTCATATCGGCGGCGCTCGTGCGCTGGGTCGAGTTCATGGTCAACAGGAGGATCTATCGTTGAGCGCGCCGAAAATCAGGTTCGACAAGGTGACGAAGCGCTACGGAGAGCTGACCGTACTTGACGGTCTGGACCTCGACATCGCGCCCGGCGAGGTCGTGGCGGTCATCGGCCCCTCCGGCTCGGGCAAGACGACGGTGCTGCGCGTGCTGATGACCCTCGAAAAGATCAATGACGGGGTGATCTGGATCGACGGCGAGCCGATGAACCGGATGCGTCAGGGCGACGCGCTCGTTCCGGCAAGCCGTGCCCATGTGCGAAAACTGCGTGCGAAGATCGGCATGGTCTTCCAGGGCTTCAATCTCTTTCCGCACATGACGGTTCTCGGCAATTGCATCGAGGCGCCGATCCATTCGCTCGGCCTTTCCAGAGCCGAAGCGGTGGCGCGCGCGCAAGGCCTGCTGGCGAGAGTCGGGCTTGCCGACAAGCAGAACCACTATCCCAGTCAGCTTTCCGGCGGCCAGCAGCAGCGCGTGGCGATTGCCCGGGCGCTTGCCATGCAGCCGGAAATCCTGCTGTTCGACGAGCCGACGTCGGCGCTCGATCCGGAAATGGTCGGCGAGGTGCTGGAAGTCATACGCGATCTCGCCCGCACCCATTCCTATACCATGCTGCTCGTCACGCATCAGATGGGGTTTGCGCGCGAGGTGGCCAATCGCGTGTGCTTCTTCGAGGGTGGCAAGTTCATCGAGCAGGGAAAACCGGATGCGTTCTTCGCGCAGCCGCAAAGCCCGCGTGCGGCTCAGTTTCTCTCCAAGGTTCTGCAGGCAGGATGAGGTTCTCCATGCACGGCACATCGCTTTCGTTCCTGCCCTTCGACAATGTCTGGAAGATGCGCATCGAGCATCCCTATTCGCTCATCGTGAAGGACGGCGGGCTCCTGTGGTCCTGCGGCCAGTGCCCGCTCGATGCGGAGGGGTCCGTGCTGTTCGCCGGCGACCTTCTGGCCCAGGCGGGCGCCGTCGCGGGCTTCATCGAGCGCTATCTCGGAGAGATGGCATGCGCGGTCTCCGATATCGGCCGACTTGTGGTCTATTACGTGAAAACGCGCGCGGGCGATGCCGAGGCGCTGGCCTCGCTGTTCCATGCCCGGCTGGGGCCGACCGTCGTCATTCTTCCCGTCGCCGTACCCCATTTCTACTATGACGGCATGCTGATCGAAGTGGATGTCTACGGCTCCGTGTCACGGAAGGCATCGTTGCAGCACGTCGACGATGCGACCGGCACCCGCCTTTCCGTCGTGGACGCCGGTCCCTTCGTCTGGGCAAACCTTATCGTTTCCGGTTCGCATGCGGATGCCGGCGCCGTCGCCGAGGCCGCGGAACGGTTGATCGCGCAGGCAGGCCTGTCGCAGGAGCGTCTTTTGGCCGACCAGTGGTTCGACTCCGGTCTGGATATTTCCCGCGTCCTCGGCACCAGTGGTTTTTGCACCACCCCCGGAGGCACCGTCCGCACGCCGTTCGACGGAATTGCCGCCGCCGCCGAGCTGACATTCTCCGAAACACCGGTCAGTCTGGAAAGACACGTCATGTCCGCGCCGTCTTTTCTAGGATCGCGTGTCGCGCTGACATTTCGCCAGTCGAGCACGCATTTTCATATCGCGGCGGCGGATGAAAGCGGAACGGTCGACATCGTCGGCCAGACGGCCGCCGTCATGGAGGCCATCGAGCGTCTTCTCCGGGAGAAGAAGCTCGGCTTTGCCGATGTTCGCAAGGCAACGACCTACTACGTCTCCGGCAGCACGGCGGAGGAGCTCCATGACAACATGAGTATGCGCAACCGATATTATCGACGGCCCGGTCCAGCTTCGACCGGCCTGCCCGTGGAAGCCTTTGCGAATGCGCAAACGTCGATCCGCCTGCAGCTTCTGGGGGCGTGCCGCCCGTCGGAGCCCGCATGATGGAAGAGATTGTCGCGCATCGTTTCGGCAGACAGGGCGCGCATCCGAAAATCTACATTCAGGCCGGGCTTCATGCCGACGAGGTCGCGGGGACCTTGGTGCTGGAGCGGCTCGTGCGGCTGCTCGAGGTCGACGACCGGCACGGGCGCATCCTTGGGGAGGTGATCGTCGTTCCCCATTGCAATCCCCGCGGCCTCGGTCAGTTCGTGCTTGGCCGGCATCTCGGCCGGTTCGATCTCCAGGACGGACGCAATTTCAACAGAGGGTTTCCCGACCTCGCCGAGGATGTCATTTCCACGCTGGAACGCCTGGATGCGAAGGCCCGCACGCGCGAGCGCGCCGTCGAAATCGGCCTGTCGCTGCTGCGCAGCTATGACGCCAAGGGTGACGGCGACCGGCTTCGCCTGCACCTCATGCAGCTTTCCTGGGGGGCGGATATGGTGATCGATGTCCATTCGGATATGGAAGCGATCCTTCATATGTATTCTTCGCAAACCGCCTGGCCCGGTGTGAAACCGCTCGCAGAAAGGCTCGACATTGCGATCGTGCTGCTGGCCGATGTTTCCGCCGATACGCCCTTCGATGAAGCCCATGGGGAGGCCTGGCGGCGAATTGATCGATATCTCGGCGAGCATGGCGCGCCGCCGTCGCACCCGACCTGCGCCTGTACGGTGGAACTGCGCGGCCTTGCCGATGTCGACGAGGCGCTGACGATGCGCGACGCCAAGGCGTTTCACGCTTTCCTGGCGGATGCCGGGGCCGTGCTTTCCGAAAGTCGGGTGGTGCCGCGGACCGATACGATTGCACCAGCCGATCTGGCGGCGGTGGACATGGTGCCAAGCCCGTGCTTCGGCATCCTCGTGCCCCTGAAAACACCCGGGAGCCGGGTGCGGAAAGGAGATATCCTGGCCAGGATTTTCGATCCGGCGGAGACGGGTGCACGGAGTGCCTGGACAGAGATTGTCTCTGCCGTCGACGGTATCCTGTTTGCGCGCTGGCATCAGCGCGTCATCGGCAAGGGCATGTCCATCTGCAAGATCGTTGCCATGCAGGCGCCTGAAAAGGGCACCAGGCGCCTGCTCGATTGACGGAGCGAGAGGCGCCGTCCGGATCACCCTTCGATCAGCCGCTCGGCTTGTTTCTTGATCGCGCCTATCGCCAGAAGCTGGTGGGTCAGGCCGGCCGTCGCCGCCGGAAATCGCCCTTCGAGAGCCGCGGTTCCGACCGTGAAGCCGGCGGCCTGGCCACTGACGGCGGCATGGATGCGCTCGGCACGGTCGATAGACCCCGCGACGATGACGGGTTTGGCAACGGCGCTACAGACGGCCCGGATCAGATCGGCGACATCGACATCGGCGCGATAGGCAAGGAGGTCGAGGCCGTGCACGCCCTCACGACTGGCAAGATCCCTGGCGCTTGCAACGATCTCCATCATGGACCCCTCGAGAATGCTCGGGTGCCCGGTTATGCGACCGGGGAACGGATAGTACCGGATGCCACTTCCCTCGATGAGGGGAAGCACGTCGTCCACATGGGTGCCGCCCAGCAGATAGTCGACCCCGAGCGTGAGGGCGGCGCGCACCGAGGCGATCTCGCTTTCCCTGTCGAGCGAAACCACCTCGAGGTAGCTTTTCGCACCCGCCCGCTGGATTTCCCGGTTCAGGTCAGCAAGCGCGGCCAGGGGCAGACCGATATCCTTGAAGCCGATGTGCCGAACACCCGCCGAAAGCACGGCGGGCAACTGCTCCCGTGCATCCGGGATCGTCCGGTCGTTGCGGGTCAGCATGAAGATGAAGTCCGTGGCGGACATGTCAGTTCTCCTGTTCGGATGGCGCGTCTGCCAGTCGGCGAGCGTAATCGATGGCTGTTTCGAGACTTTTCGGGTCGGCCGTGCCGCGGCCCGCGATATCGAAGGCCGTGCCATGGTCCGGGCTGGTGCGCACAAAGGGCAGGCCCAGGGTCACGTTGACGCCCTCCTCCACCCCCAGGTACTTCACCGCGATCAGACCGTGGTCGTGATACTGCGCGACGACCACGTCGAAACGGCCGTTCCGCGCCTGCATGAACACCGTATCGCCGGGCCAGGGGCCGCTGGCGTCGATGCCCTCCGCGCGCGCTGCGGCAATGGCCGGGGCGATGATGCGTATCTCCTCGTCGCCGAAGAGGCCGCCTTCGCCGGCATGCGGATTGAGCCCCGCGACGGCGATACGGGGATGGGCGATGCCGAGGGCGCGGCCGCCCTGATGGGCGAGGCGTATTGCGGACATCTGCGCCGCGAAATCGGCTCGGCGGATGGCCTCGGCCAGCGCGCAATGGATCGTTACCAGAACGGTGCGGATGTCGTCGTTGGCGAGCATCATCGCCACACGGTCCGCGCCGCCCCTTTCCGCGAGGATTTCCGTATGGCCGGGATAGGAAAGCCCGGCGGCGGCGAGCGCTTCCTTGTGGATCGGCGCCGTGATCATCCCGGCGACCGCGCCTGATCTGGCGAGATCGATCGCCGCAACGATGGCGTCATAGGCCATGCGGCCACTGGCGGCACTGACCATGCCGAGCGGGGGCGGCGTCTCGACCCTGGACGAGGCGAGGACGTTCAGAAAGCCTTCCGGCTTTGCATCGGCGACCGTGCCGATTTCGTTCAGGCGCAGCCCGCCATCCAGTCTGGCGATCGCCTTGGCCAGAACAGCCGGATCGCCGACAATGACGTTGTGACGCAAATCGGAACGGGCAAGGATCGTCTTCGCGACGATCTCCGGTCCGATGCCCGACGGGTCGCCCATGGTAATGGCGAGGGGGCGCAGAATGGTTTTCATGCGGGCTTCCCTCCGATCTGAAGGATGGCATTGGCGGCATTGCACAAGGTCATGACCGAGCCGAAACCGCCTGCCTTCATGGCAAGCAGCATCGTTCGTCCATTTACCAGACGTGTGCAGCCGAGCGGAAAGCCGGGCTCGAGTTCATGGGTCAAGTTGAAGGCGTGGATGGAGAGGCGGTCCATAAGGGCGCTCATCGTCTCGCCGCCTGTCGCGATAATGGCGTCGTAGCATTGCCGCGAGAGCGCGACTTCCGCCTCATCCACCAGTGCGGAGAGAACCTTCGACGGATCCGCCGTGCGGGTGCGCGGGGCATGGAGGCACGCGATGGACGCCGTCGCAGCGATGCCTTCTGCTCTATCGGCGACCGAGGCGCCGGCCGCGGCCAGCGCCACGCATTGGGCGTGGCTGACGTGGTTTGCGCTGCCGACGAGGACGAGAACGCGACGCGGAGCGTTTGGTGGCGTAAAGGTCTGGCGATCGGGCGATTGGCCGACGACCGCGGCCAGGGCCTCGGCCATGCCCGGAGATCCGACCCATAGAGCCGGGCCGTGTTTCGCAATCTCCGCAATCCGGCGGTTCAGCAGAATCTGGCTGTATGCGTCGACGACGATGACCGAAGCGCCGGCAATGTGCTTCCCGATATCGTCGTCGGTCACGCTGACGGGAACCATCGCCGGTCGGCCGAGATCGGGTGCGATCAGGTCTGCAATCCGCGACGTGCGCGCGGGATGAACGGGGTCGTGACCATAGGCGGTCTGCGCGACTGGTTCGCCATGCAGACGTTGGACGCCGTCGATCGTGGTGCGTCCCGCTGCCGGAAATGCCGGAGCGATAACGAGACGTGCCCGGCCACTGGCTTTGAAGGCAGCGGCGATCTCCGCGCGAACATGGCCGCGCAGGGTGGAATCGATCGTCTTGTAGAGGTGCCGGCAGCCGGCAAGCGAAGCGATCGCCTGCGCGGTGGCGCGCACGGCGTCCACTTCGGTCATGAGCCGGCTGCCCGTGTCGATGGCCGTCACCTGCGCGCTGCCGGTTTCCTGTTTCGACCGGCAGACCCGGGGTTGATAGCCGGATTTCAGAAATGCGCCAGCGCCGTCCGCCGCGCTCGTCAGGTCGTCGGCAACAATGCCGACCCGTTCGATTTGGTCAATGATCTCTCTCATGACTCCTGAATACTAGCGGACGTCGAGGAGAAAAATCGATATGATCTGACGATTATTGGTGATAAATAATCACCAATGAAGCGATCGGAAATCTCCTCTCTCGATGACTTGCGTGCATTCGAGGTCGTGGCGCGGCTTGGATCCGTGCGGGCGGCTGCCGCCGACCTCAATCTCACCCACGGTGCTGTGAGCCGGCGCGTATCGAAGCTTTCCGATCACCTGGGCGTCGTTCTGCTGGAGCCCGACGGCCGTGGTCTGCGGTTGACGAAGGAGGGCGCGCGATTGGCGCAAGCGGCAACGGATGCCCTGTCGCTCGTTTCGGCCGCGCTGGAGGATATCCGTGAAGTCGAGCTGTCGCCGCCGATTGTCGTCTCCAGCGAGCGATCTGTCGCCATGCGCTGGCTCATTCCGCGGCTCTCGGAGTTTCAGGATCGCCATCCGGACATAGACCTTCATCTGTCCGTCGGCGGCGGCAGTTTCGACTTTGCGCGTGACCGGATCACGCTGGCCATCCGTCGGCTGGATTTCGCAATCGATCCGCGTTGGCACGTCGAACAGCTGATTGCCGAGGAGGTCGGGCCGGTCATGCATCCCGATATGGTCGAGAGGTTTTCTGCCGGCGCCTATGTCGCGCTTGCCGCGAAGACCCGGCCCAATGCCTGGAGCAAATGGTCTGCCGGCTGCCGGGAGGCACCGAAGCCAAGGTCGACGCGTTTTCTCGATCATCATTTCCTGATGGTGGAAGCCGCTGCCAGTGGGCTCGGTGTCGCCATGTGTCCGAAGATCATGGCCATCGACGATATCCGCAGGGGGCGCCTCGTCGCACCCCTGGGCTTCCTGCCGGACGGCTCGCACTACGGCATCATTCGCTCGCCATCGGCAGAGATATCGCCTTCCCTCGACACGTTCGTTTCATGGCTGCTTGCAGGTTTCCACGAGGACTTTGCCTTCTCCTGAAACAGTCGCCGATGTCTGCGCGCGCGCAAGAGCCGAACACGCGTCGCCCACGCCGATGGGCCGCATGGCTTGATATCGCCTGCAGAATGCTGCATTGCAAAATGACGACGCGGCAATTCAGCAGCGCGGTTTCGATGCGGTCGCCATATGAAGCCGAATGGACTGAACGTACTTGTTATCGACGAGAATCGCATTCGCGCCGCCATCATCGAAGACGGGCTGCGGGATGCCGGTTATGACCAGGTGACGGTCATCGACGTCATGCAGGGTCTGGCGCGCCGCATTGCCGATCTCAATCCCGATATTATCGTCATCGATCTCGAAAACCCGAACCGCGACATGCTGGAAAGCATGTTCCAGCTTTCGCGCGCCGTCAGGCGTCCCATTGCCATGTTCGTCGACAAATCCGACGAGGCCTCCATCGAGGCGGCGGTCGAGGCGGGCGTGTCTGCCTATATTGTCGACGGACTGAAGCAGGAGCGGGTGCGGCCGATCCTGAAGATGGCGATCAGCCGGTTCAACGCCTTTTCCCGTCTCACCCGCGAGCTGGACGAGACGCGTGGCGAGCTCGAGAGCCGCAAGGTCATCGACCGCGCCAAGGGGCTGCTGATGCGCTCTCGCGGGCTCTCGGAGGACGAGGCTTATGCGCTGCTGCGCCGCACGGCGATGAACCAGAACCGCAAGATCGCCGAGATAGCGCAAAGCCTTGTCACGGCCGCCGGCTTGCTCGATCCCGGAGGAACGGAATGACGACGCGCCACGCCATCACCGCCGGCTTCGTGCCGTTGCTCGACAGCGCGCTCCTCGTCGTCGCCCGCGAGATGGGCTTTGCCGAGGAGCAGGGGATCGCGCTCACATTGCTGCGCGAGCGCTCCTGGGCAAGCATCCGGGACCGGCTGGCGGTGCGCCATATCGACGTCGCGCATATTCTCGGCCCCATGCCGATCGCCGGCAATCTCGGCCTGAATGTTCCCGCCCCCGACATGATCGTGCCCATGGCGCTCGGTCTTGGCGGCAACGCCGTCACCGTCTCGCCGGCGCTCTGGCAGGCGATGGCGGACAAGGGCGCGACGGATGATCTTGATGCGCGCGCGAATGGTGCCGCGCTCCGTGCGGTGATCGCGGCGCGGGCCGGGCGACCGCTGCGCTTCGGCGTCGTGCATCCCTATTCCG
Organism: Roseateles sp. XES5; assembly: GCF_020535545.1. Taxonomy (NCBI): domain Bacteria; kingdom Pseudomonadati; phylum Pseudomonadota; class Betaproteobacteria; order Burkholderiales; family Sphaerotilaceae; genus Roseateles; species Roseateles sp. XES5. Next base: position 606,548 of record NZ_CP084754.1, on the reverse strand, counting down.
GGCACAATTACGAACTGCGGTACTGGCTGGCGGCGAGCGGTATCGATCCGGATCGCGATATCGAGATCGTCGTGCTGCCGCCGCCGGATATGGGCGATGCGCTCGCCGAGCATGTGATCGACGGCTATTGTGCGGGCGAACCCTGGAACGCGTTCGGCGTGCTGCGCCGCGGCGGGCATCTTGCGACCGTCAAGGCGGCGATCTGGCAGTCGAGCCCGGAAAAGGTGCTGGGCGTCAACGCGCGTTGGGGCAAAGCCAATCCAGAGGCGATGGCCGCGCTGCTCGTGGCGCTGCACCAGGCCTCGCTGTGGTGCGCCCGGCCGGACAATCGTGCGGCGCTTGCCGCGCTTCTGGCGCAGCCGGCCTATGTCGGGCGCGATGTGGAGCTGCTTCTGCCGGCGCTCAGCGGCAAGCTGCCGGTCGGGGGCGGCGTCGTGCGGTCCATCGACGATTTCTTCGTACCGAATGCCAGGGCGGCGACTTTTCCGTGGAAGAGCCATGCGCTCTGGTTTTACACCCAGATGGTTCGCTGGCGGCAGATCGAACACACGACGAAGCACCAGCACATCGCGGCGGAGACCTACCGCCCGGACATCTACCGGGCCGCGCTGAAGGACCTCGGCATCGCCATGCCCTCCGCCAGCGCCAAGGTCGAGGGGGCGCTGACGGTCGCAACGCCGGTCGGCTCTTCCGGCGCGCTGACGCTGGGACCGGATGGATTCTTCGATGGCGGCCGCTTCGATCCCGACGACGTCGACGCCTATATCGCCGCGCAATCTGCCGGTTGATGCGCGGCGCTTAATTTATGCGCACTGCACAAAAAATGACTTTGCAATGCACGGGCTGAAAGCCGCCCGGCAAGTCTCGACGCTTCATAGAGTTTCCTTTTCGTTGTGAATCAATGGCTTGCCGAAACTGGCACGCCGATTGCTTTTTATCGCCCGGGCCTTCGGGTCACGAAATCGGCGTCCAACGACGGGCGCCCCACCAGCAAAGCCGCTGATCAGGATCTGTGACGACGGACCATCCGTCTCGCATGCCCTGGCCTGCGGCTTTTTGTTTTCACCCCTCAAGATGGAGCGGCACGACCTTGTCGGGCCACGGAGAAGCCATGTCTGCGACCAGCAAACCTCTATCCGCCAGTGAACCGGCAATCGCCCTGTGGATGTCAACCTTCGCCTTCACCATCTGTTTCGCCGTCTGGACGATCTTCGCGATCATCGGCATCCGCATCAAGGAAGAGCTGGGGCTCAGCGAAGCCGCGTTCGGTCTTCTCGTCGGCACCCCCATTCTCACCGGATCGCTGGTGCGCATCGTGCTCGGTGTCTGGACGACGCGCTATGGCGGCCGCCTGGTCTATACGCTGACCATGCTGGCGGCAGCCTTCGCCACGCTCCTGCTGTCGCATGCCACGACCTATCCGCAAATGCTGCTGGCAGGTCTCGGCATCGGGCTTGCGGGCGGCTCCTTCGCCGTGGGCATCGCTTATGTCTCGCCGTTCTTTCCGGCCGAAAAGCAGGGGACGGTGCTCGGCATTTTCGGCGCCGGCAATGTCGGCGCGGCGGTGACCAAGTTCCTGGCGCCCGTCGTGCTCGTCGCCGCAGGCTGGCAGATGGTGGCGGAATACTGGGCGGCGGCTCTGTTCCTGGCCGCCGTGCTTTTCTGGTTCACCACCTCCGACGATCCCGCCTTCCGCAGCCGTAAGGGAGGCAGGGCGCCGCGCCGCCCGATGCTGCAGGAATTCGCGCCGCTGAAGAACGCCCAGGTCTGGCGCTTCTCGCTGTACTATTTCTTCGCCTTCGGCGGATTCGTGGCCCTGTCGCTGTGGCTGCCACGCTATCTCGTCGGCGTCTACGGTTTCGACATCGCCACGGCCGGTATGATCGCGGCGGCCTATTCCGTCCCCGGCAGCATTTTCCGGGCGCTCGGCGGCATGCTGTCCGACCGGAAGGGCGCGCGCAGCGTCATGTACTGGGTGTTCGGGGTTTCGGCGGCCGCAACGCTGGTCCTCTCCGTACCGGCCGCCCTGCCGCCGGCCATCTTCATCCTCGCCGTCTTCGTCCTCGGCTTCGTCATGAGCCTCGGCAAGGCGGCCGTCTACAAGCATATCCCGGCCTATTATCCCGAAAGCATCGGCGCTGTCGGCGGCATTGTCGGCATGGTCGGCGGGCTTGGCGGCTTCCTCCTGCCCATCGCCTTCGGCCTCCTCAAGGACGCGACGGGCCTGTGGTCGAGCTGTTTCATCCTGCTCTTCGCCGTCGTCGCCATCTCGCTTTTCTGGATGCATCTGTCCATCCGCCAGATGGAGCGCGTCTCCGTTCCCGCTGTCGCTGCGTAACTGCAAGGAAACACCATGACCGAGAAACTCGTCATCATCGGCAATGGCATGGCGCCGGGGCGCATGCTGGAGCATCTCCTCGAAAAGGCGCCGGGCCAATACGAGGTCACCATTTTCAACGCCGAGCCGCGCGTCAATTACGATCGCATCATGCTTTCGCCGGTGCTGTCGGGCGAGAAGGATTATGAGGAGATCATCATTCACGGCGACGGCTGGTACATCAAGCATGGCATCACGCTCTACAAGGGCCATCGCATCGTCGCCATCGACCGCGATGCCAGGACCGTCACATCCGACTACGGCGTCACGGAAAGCTATGACAAGCTGGTCATCGCCACCGGCTCCAAGCCCTTCATCCTGCCGGTGCCCGGCAAGGAGCTGGACGGCGTGATTGCCTACCGTGATATCGCCGACACCCAGGCCATGCTGCTGGCGGCCCAGTCGCGGGAAAAGGCCGTCGTCATCGGCGGCGGCCTCCTGGGGCTCGAAGCCGCCGCCGGCCTCGCCGGCCGCGGCATGGATGTCACCGTGCTCCATGTTATGCCGACCCTGATGGATCGCCAGCTCGACCCGGCCGCCGGCTACCTCCTGCAGAAAGAGCTGGAGGGGCGCGGCATCAAGATCATCTGCAAGGCAAACACCAAGGCCATCGTCGGCAACGGCAAGGTCGAGGGCATCGAACTGGAGGATGGCCGCATCGTTCCGGCAACGCTCGTCGTCATGGCCGTCGGCATTCGCCCGAATGTTGGACTTGCGCGGGAGGCGGGGCTTGCGATCAATCGGGGCATCGTCGTCGATCATGGCATGCAGACCTCCGATGGCAGCATCTGGGCGCTTGGCGAATGCGCCGAGGTCGGCGGCATGGTCTATGGCCTCGTCGCTCCGCTCTACGAGATGGCGCGTGTCATGGCTTCGCACCTTGCGGGCGAGCATGGCGCCGCCTTCGTGCATTCGGATACGCCGACCAAGCTCAAGGTCACCGGCATCGAACTCTTTTCGCTTGGCGATTTCGCCGATGGCGACGACCGCGAGGAGATCGTGCTGCGCGACGCATCGGCCGGCGTCTACAAGCGCCTCGTGCTGAAGGGCAACAGGATCGTCGGCACAGTGCTCTATGGCGAAACCGCCGACGGCGCCTGGTTCAACGACCTGAAGAAGAAGCAGACCGACATCTCGCAGATGCGCGAGACGTTGATCTTCGGCCAGGCCTATCAGGGGGGCGCTCCGCTGGACCCTATGGCGGCCGTTGCAGCCTTGCCGGATGATGCGGAAATCTGCGGCTGCAACGGCGTGTGCAAGGGCAAGATCGTCTCGACGATCACCGGTAAGGGGCTGACCTCGCTGGACGATGTGCGGGCCCATACCAAGGCATCCGCCTCCTGCGGCTCCTGCACCGGGCTCGTCGAACAGTTGATGACGCTGACACTCGGCGACAGTTACAATCCCGCCGCCGTTCAGCCGATGTGCGGCTGTACCGACCTCGGCCATGACGACGTGCGCCGCCTGATCAAGGCCAAGGGGCTGAAGTCCATTCCGGCCGTCATGCAGGAACTGGAATGGAAAACCTCCTGCGGCTGCGCCAAGTGCCGCCCGGCGCTCAATTACTACCTCATCTGCGACTGGCCGGATGCCTATGCCGACGACTATCAGTCCCGCTTCATCAACGAGCGGGCCCACGCCAATATCCAGAAGGACGGGACCTACTCCGTGATCCCGCGCATGTGGGGCGGCGAGACCAGCAGCGCCGAGCTGCGCCGCATTGCCGATGCGGTGGACAAGTACCGCATCCCCACGGTCAAGGTCACCGGCGGCCAGCGCATCGACCTGCTGGGCGTGAAGAAGGAAGACCTGGTGAATGTCTGGAAGGACATCGGCATGCCCTCCGGCCATGCCTATGCCAAGGCCCTGCGCACCGTGAAGACCTGTGTGGGCAGCGAGTGGTGCCGCATGGGCACGCAGGATTCCACCGGGCTCGGCATTCGCATCGAAAAATTCATGTGGGGGTCCTGGACGCCGGCCAAGCTGAAGATGGCCGTTTCCGGCTGTCCGCGAAACTGCGCGGAAGCGACCTGCAAGGACATCGGCGTCATCTGCGTGGACTCCGGCTTCGAGATCCATTTCGCCGGTGCCGCCGGTCTCGACATCAAGGGCACGGAGGTGCTCGGCCTCGTGAAGAGCGAGGACGAGGCGCTGGAGCATATCGTGGCGCTGACGCAGATGTACCGCGAGCAGGCGCGTTATCTCGAGCGCATCTACAAATGGGCAAAGCGCATCGGCCTCGATGAGATCCGCCGCCAGATCATGGACGATGCGGACAAGCGCAAGGCCTATTACGACCGCTTCGTCTTCTCCCAGAAATTTGCCCAGGTCGATCCCTGGTCGGAGCGCGTCTCCGGCAAGGACAAACATGAATTCCGGCCGATGGCGACCATCGGCTACCCGGACGCTGCGGAATAGGAGGTCGGACATGAACTGGTTTGCCATCGGAGATATCGCCGACATCCCGCTGCGCGGCGCGCGCTGCGTGAAGACCCCGCAGGGCAGGATCGCCGTGTTCCGCACCGCGGAAAACGAGGTCTTCGCCATCGAGGACCATTGCCCGCACAAGGGCGGGCCGCTCAGCCAGGGCATCGTCCATGCCAAAGCCGTCACCTGCCCGCTGCACAACTGGGTCATCTCGCTCGAAACCGGCAAGGCGCTCGGTGCGGACCAGGGTGCGGTGAAGACGATCGTGCTCAAAAACGACGGCGGCGCGCTGTTCATCGCGCTCGAAAGCCTGATGATGGCGGCCGAATAGGATGGAACAGGCGGTCAAGACAACGTGCCCCTATTGTGGCGTCGGCTGCGGTGTCGTCGCGACGGTCGCCGAAGACGGCGCCGTCTCCGTCAAGGGCGATCCGGACCATCCGTCGAATTACGGCCGGCTCTGCTCGAAGGGGGCGGCGCTTGCCGACACGATCGACCTTGACGGTCGCCTCCTCCATCCGGAGATCGATGGCCGGCAGGCGTCCTGGGCCGCGGCGCTCGACCTCGTCGCCGCGAAATTCGCCGGTGCGATTGCCGAGCACGGCCCCGATTCCGTGGCATTCTATGTTTCCGGCCAATTGCTGACGGAGGATTATTACGTCGGCAACAAGCTGATGAAGGGGTTTTTCGGCTCGGCCAATATCGACACCAATTCCCGGCTCTGCATGTCCTCCTCCGTTGCCGGTCATCGCCGGGCCTTCGGTTCGGATACGGTGCCGGGGACCTATGAAGACCTGGAACTGGCCGATCTCGTCATCCTGACCGGCTCGAACCTCGCCTGGTGTCATCCCGTGCTCTACCAGCGCATTGTCGCGGCCAAACAGCGGCGTCCGGGCATGAAGGTCGTCGTCATCGATCCGCGCCGCACCATGACGGCCGACATGGCCGACCTGCATCTCGCCATCCGTCCCGATACGGATGTGGCGCTGTTTGTCGGCCTGCTTGCCCATCTCGTCTCGAACAATGCCGTCGAGCAGAACTATGTGGCCGCGCATACGTCAGGTTTTGCCGAAGCCTTTTCGGCCGCCGCTGGCGTTTCCTTCCGCGACGTGCTGGAACGGACCGGCCTTCCGGCCATGCAGCTTCGCGAATTCTACCGCCTGTTCACGGCGACCGAGAAGGTCGTCACCTGCTACAGCCAGGGCGTCAACCAGTCGACCTCGGGCACCGACAAGGTCAATGCGATCCTCAATTGCCATCTGGCCACGGCACAGATCGGCCGCCCCGGTGCCGGCCCTTTCTCGCTGACCGGCCAGCCCAATGCCATGGGCGGGCGCGAGGCGGGCGGGCTCGCCAACATGCTCGCCGCTCATATGGCCCTCGAAAGCGCCGATGACCGCGACCGGGTGCAGCGCTTCTGGGCCTCGCCGGTCATTGCGGAGAAGCCTGGCCTCAAGGCCGTCGATCTTTTCCAGGCCGTTGCCGAGGGGCGTATCAAGGCGCTCTGGATCATGGCGACGAACCCTGCGGTTTCCATGCCCGACGCCGACGCCGTCGCGGCGGCGATCAAGACCTGTCCTTTCGTCGTCGTCTCCGACATCCTCCGGCAAACCGACACCGCCCGGCTCGCCCATGTGCTGCTGCCGTCGCTCGGCTGGGGGGAGAAGAGCGGAACGGTCACCAATTCCGAGCGCCGCATTTCCCGCCAGCGCGCCTTCCTCGATGCCCCCGGCCAGGCCAGGGCGGACTGGTGGCAGCTTGCCGAAGTCGCGCGCCGAATGGGCTTTGCGGAGGCCTTCGCCTATACCGCGCCGGCGGAGATCTTTTCCGAACACGCGGCCCTTTCGGCTTTCGAGAACGCCGGCCGCCGGGATTTCGACATCGGCGCGCATGCTGGCATCGCCCAGAATGCCTATGATGCCCTTGCGCCCTTCCAGTGGCCGCAGCCGGCAGGGCAGGCGCCTACGGAAACCCGCTTCTTCGCCGATGGCGGCTTCTACCATGCCGGCGGCAAGGCCGGTTTCGTTGCTGTCGAGCCGGTGGAAAGCGACCGCACGAATGCCGACCATCCCTTCACGCTGAACACCGGCCGCATCCGCGACCAGTGGCACACCATGACGCGCACAGGCAAAAGCGCGCGCCTCTCGTCCCATATCGCCGAACCCTTCGCGGAACTGCATCCGCGCGATGCGATGGAGATCGGTGTCGGCAATGCCGGGCTGGTCGAGATCGAGAGCCCGCAGGGAAGGGTGGTCGTGCGCGCCCTCATCACCGAGCGCCAGGCGCGGGGCAGCATCTTTGCCCCCATGCACTGGAACGACCAGTTTGCTGCAAGGGCGCGCATCGACGCCGTCGTGCCTGCCATCACCGACCGTTTTTCCGGCCAGCCGGCCTCGAAGAACATCGCTGTCGCGGCGCGCCGGTTCAAGGCGCAGCACTATGCCTTTGCCGTTTCGCGGACAAAGCCGGTTGATCTGGACGCAGCCTATTGGGCGCTTGCCAGGGCCGATGGCGGCTGGCGGCTGGAACTGGCCTTCGTTGCGCCGGTGGGAGCCTGGACGGACTGGTGTCGCCGCGCTCTGGCCATTCCCGCCCATGTCGAGCCGCTCGGCTATGCGGATGCGCAGACCGGCGACGTCAGGCTTGCCTTCTTCGAGGGCACGCGGCTCCTTGCCGCTTTCTTCCTGGCGCGCGAGCCCGTGGCCGTCGCCCGCAACTGGGCGATCGCGCAGCTTGCCGCCGAACACGCCAACCTGCGCAAGCGGTTCGCGCTCGTCGCCGGCCGGCCGGGTGCGGACAAGCCGGATCCCGGCGCCACCGTCTGTTCCTGTTTCGGCGTCGGCGTCAACCAGATCGTCGCCGCCGTGCGTGGCGGTTGCCACAGCGTCGAAGCCGTCGGCAAGGCGCTCAATGCCGGCACCAATTGCGGCTCCTGCCGCGCAGAGATCAGGGGGATCGTCGATGGATGTCTTGCCGCTGCCGCGCAATGAATCCCGCATGGCGCCGCTCGCCAAACTGCCCGTCTTCTGGGCGCTGGAGGGCAAGCGTGTCGTCATCGCCGGCGGTACGGATGCCGCGATGTGGAAGGCGGAGCTGCTGGCCGCCTGCGGTGCGTGCGTCGATGTCTATGCGGAGCGCTTCAGCGAGGCTTTCGAGGCGCTGTTCATCCGCAGGCCGGAACATCCGGCCGCGCATCTGACGCGACACGACCGGTGCTGGGCGCCATCGGATCTTCCGGGCGCGGTGCTGGCGGTCGGCGACTGCGAGGAGGATGCGGAACCATTCGCCGCGGCCGCGCGTGCGGCGGGCGTGCCGGTCAATGTCATCGACAATCCGGCTTTCTGCCAGTTCCAGTTCGGCTCGATCGTCAACCGCTCGCCCGTGGTGGTGGCGATTTCAACGGATGGCGCAGCCCCCATCCTGGCGCAGACGATCCGCCGCAGGATCGAGACGCTTCTGCCGCACAGCCTGAAGGCATGGGCGGCGCTGGCGCAGTCGCTGCGTGAGACGGTCAACCGTCGCCTGCAGCCCGGCCCGCCGCGCCGCGCCTTCTGGGAGCGGTTTTCCGATGCGGTCTTTTCCACGCTGGATACGCCGGAGGAGGGCGTGGGCGGGGTGCTTCTCGCTGAGGCCGAACGGCTCGCGGAAGCCCCCGCCATCGGTCGCGTGACATTCGTCGGCGCGGGGCCAGGCGATGCGGAACACCTGACGCTCAAGGCCGTGCGCGCGCTGCAGGCGGCCGATGTCATCCTCTTCGACGACCGCGTCTCCGCCGACGTGCTGGAACTGGCGCGCCGGGAAGCGAAGCGCCTGCCGGTGAGAAAACGCGGCGGCCGCGAAAGCGGCCGGCAGGAGGACATCAACGCCATGATGGTTCGGCTCGCCAAGGCCGGCCAGCGCGTGGTGCGGCTTACGCCTGGCTCCGGCCGTGCCGGAGAGGAGATCGTCCATCTCGACCGGGAGAACATCCCCGTCGACGTCGTTCCCGGCATCGAGGCGGCGAGCGCCACGGCATCGCGCTTCGGCCTGCCCCTGGCTCACCGCGACCTTGGTCCTTATGGCCTCAAACCCCGCAAATCCGGTCACCGGGAAACGGCGTTGCGACCGAAAGAGAGCAGCTCGCGCGTATAGGCTTCGGCGGGCGCGCGGATGACGTCCTCGGTCCTGCCGAACTCGATGACGTCGCCGCGACGCATGACGAGCAGGGTGTCGGAGATGTGCGCGACGACCTTCAGATTATGGGTGACGAAGAGCATCGAGAGCCCGCGGCTCGCCTTGAGGTCGGAGAGAAGGTTGAGAATCTGCGCCTGCACGGAGACATCGAGCGCGGAGGTCGGCTCGTCCAGGATCAGGAGGCCGGGTTCCAGCGCCAGTGCGCGGGCGATCGCGACACGCTGCGCCTGGCCGCCCGAGAGTTCGCGGGCGCGGCGACCGAGGAAGTCACCAGGCAGGCCACAGTCGGAAAGAAGGGCCGCGATCTTCTCGCGCATGACGGCGCCTTTTCGCTGCCCCGCCGCCAGCATGGGTTCGGCAAGGATGTCCTCGATGGTCAGCCGTGGGCTCAGCGACAGGAACGGGTTTTGCGAGACGACGCCGATCTTCTGGCGCGCCAGGCGCAGCGTCTCGCCCTTCAGCGCCAGCCAGTCCTGCCCGTCAAGACGGATCGCACCGCTTTCGACCGGCAGGAGCCGGAGGATGGCGCGCAACAGGCTTGTCTTGCCGGAGCCGCTTTCCCCGACGATGCCAAGCGTCTCGCCCTTTTCGAGGCGGAAGCTTGCACCGTTGACGGCCGGCTTCGGGCGCGACGCGAAGAGGCCTGCGCGGTAGCGGATGACGAGCCTGTCGACGTCGAGAATCGGAACCGGGGTCATGCCGCGTCCTCCGGCAGATGGCAGAGCCAGCGATGGGTCGCGCGATCACGCTCCGGCGGCGTGGTCGCCGAACAGACCGTCATCGCCTGCGGACAGCGCGGCGCGAAGGCGCAGCCGGTGATGGTCGAGCGCGGCGGCGGGATGGCGCCGTCGATGGCGGCAAGGCGCGCACCGTGCGGCGCGGCGTCGGGCAGGGCCGAAAGCAGGGCGCGGGTATAGGGATGGCCGGGGCTTTGCAGCACCGCGCCGACCGGCCCGGTCTCGACGGACCGGCCGGCATAGAGCACCGTCGCCCGATCGCAGGCCTCCGCGATCACGTCCATGTCGTGGGTGATCATCAGCACGGTGAGGCCGCGGTCCCTGACCAGCCCGCGCAGGAGCGCCAGCACCTGCGCGCCGACGGAAACGTCGAGCGCCGTGGTCGGCTCGTCGGCAATGAGGAAGTCGGCGCCGGTGGCCAGCGCCTGCGCGATGACGACGCGCTGCTGCATGCCGCCCGACAGCTGGTGCGGATAGCTCTTCAGGACCTTGTCCGGGTCGGGAAGGCCGGTCGCGGCGAGCAGCGAAGCGGCCTCGGCGCGGCGGGCCTGCCGGGGCAGGTCGCGGTGGGCGCGGATCACATCGTCGAGCTGGCGGGCGATGGAAAGCACAGGGTTGAGCGCGGCCGCCGGGTCCTGCGAGATGAGACCGATCCGCCGGCCGCGCAGGCGGGCCGCATGGTCGCGCAGATCCTCGCCGTCGAAGTGGAAGCGATCGGCGTCTATGCGCGCGCCCTTCGGCAGGAGGCCGAGGGTGGCCATGCCGGTCATGGTCTTGCCGCAACCGGATTCGCCGATCACCCCGTGGATTTCGCCCCGTTCGATCTCAAGGCTGACGGAGCGCACGGCATGGACATCGCCGTCCGGCGTTGGAATGCTGACGGAGAGGTTGCGAACGTCAAGCAGAGGCACGGGCGGAACCTCCCTTGCGGTCGCGCAGGGCATCGCCGAGCACGCTGAAGGCCAGCGCGACGATGAAGATGGTCATGCCGGGCATGGCCGAATACCACCAGCGCGCCGGGAAGAATTTTCGGCCGGCGTCGACCATCTGGCCCCAGTCGGCGGTCGGCGGCAGCACGCCGAGGCCGAGGAAGGAGAGGGCGGCGGCGGTCAGCAGCGCCGGGCCGACGTCGAGCGCGGCCTGGACGGTCAGCGGCCGGCCCGTTGCCGGCAGGATATGACGGACGATGATGCGCGGGTGCGAGACGCCGGCAAGGCGGGCGGCCTCCACATAGGGCTGGCCGCGCAGCACCAGCACCTCGGCACGGGCGAGGCGGGCATACCAGGGCCACCAGGTCACGGCGACGGCGATGACGCTGTTGAGGAAACCCGGGCCGAGGGCAGCGGCCATCAACACGGCGAGCAGCAGGGCGGGGAAGGCGAGGAAGACGTCCGTGCCGCGCATCAGCGCCTCATCGATCCAGCCGCCGAAATAGCCGGCGGCAAGGCCGACCGGCAGGCCGATGAGCAGCGAGAAGGCGACGATCAGCACGCCGTTCGTCAGCGAGATGCGGGTGGCGTAGATGATGCGGCTGAGGATGTCGCGGCCGAGATGGTCCGTACCGAGCCAGTAGTCGGCCGACGGCGGGGAGAGCTTGGCCACCACATTCGGCGCACCGGCTCCCTGCGCCGGATAGGGCGCGATCCAGGGTGCGAAGATCGCGACGAGGACGAAGAGGATGACGACCGCGAGGGCGAGCGTGCCGGGCCAGCCGAGACGTTGCACGAGTTTCTTCATGACAGCGCCACCCGTGGATCGACCAGGGCCTGGGCGATGTCGATCAGGAGGTTCATCACGACATAGCAGATCGTCACCACCATGGTGACGGCGGCGATGACCGGGAAGTCCTTGGCAAGGATCGCTTCGGAGACATAGCGGCCGAGGCCCGGCCAGGCGAAGATGATCTCGACCAGCACCGCGCCGGTCAGCGCATAGGCGAAGGAAAGGCCGATCACCGTCAGTGCCGGCCCCATGGCGTTCGGCAGGGCGTGGCCGAAGAGGATGCGCGGCTCGGAAAGGCCAAGCGCGCGGGCGGCCACGACATGGCGGCGCTCGAGGATCTCGATCATCGCCGAGCGCGTCAGCCGCATGGCGACGCCGGCCGGATAGGAAGCCAGCGTCAGCGCCGGCAGGATCAGATGGGCGAAGGCATCGCCGAAGGCGTCGAAACGGCCGGCGATGAGCGCGTCGATCATGTTGAAACCCGTCACCATCGGCAGCGGCGCGGAGATCGATATTTCGCGCGACAGGCGCCCGGACAGCGGCAGGACGCCGAGCCATTGCGCGAAGACGAGCTGCAGGATCATGGCGAGGAAGAAGGTCGGCATGGCGACGGCCGCGATGGACCCGAAGCTGCCGATCCTGTCCGGCCATCGGCCCTGCCGCGCCGCGGCGACGACGCCGAGCGGGATGCCGATCAGGAGCGCAAGGCCGGTGGAGAAGACGGCAAGTTCGAGGGTCGCCGGCAGGTAGGCCCGCAGATCCTCGGCGATGAGGCGTCGCGATTTATAGGAAATGCCGAAATCGCCGGACGCCATGGCGACGGCGAAGGTCGCGAAACGGGCCGGAAGGGGCGCGTCGAGGTTCAGTTCCTGACGCGCCTTCTCGATCTGTTCGGCCGTGGGACGAGGGCCGGCATAGAGTGCGGCGGGGTCCGAGGGAACGACCTGCGCCACCACGAAGACCAGGAAGGTCACGCCCACCACCACGAAGGCGGAGAGCACCGTGCGGCGCAGGATATAGCGCAGAAGTTCCATCAGACCCCCGCGCGCCCTACCGGCTCAGCTCGTTGATGAAGGTGATGTGCCCGTAGGCCGGATTGTCGGCATAGCCCTTGATATCCGCACGGATGATGTGGACGTTGGGCTGATCCAGCATGAAGACCGCCGCCGCATCCTCGATCACCTTGCGCTGCGCCTCGATGAACAGGGCCTCGGCGCGCGGTCGGTCGGTGCCGGAGAGCTTTGCTGCCTCGTCGATCCTGGCGTCCACCTCGGGGTTGGAATAGTAGCCGAGATTGAAGTTCGGCTTTTCCTCGCTGTGGAACAGGTTGAAGAGGTAGTCGTAGGGCGTGACGAAGGTCGGCCACCAGAACATGACGAAGATGTCCTGCGCGGCTTGCGGATCCGATTTGCCGAGTTGCCACTGGGCTTCCCAGGCCATCGGCTGCAGCGTCAGCGTGATGCCGAGGGTCTCCAGATTGGCTTTCCAGAGTTCGCCGGCAACCGCTTCGATCGCCTGGGATGCCGAATAGGTCATCGTCAGCTCGAGGCCCGGCTCGATGCCTTCCTCGGCGAGCAGCGCCTTGGCGGCCTCGAGGTCGGTCTTCGGGATCGGCGCCGCGGCGTCGTGGCCCCAGATGCCGGCGGGCACGACGCCCTTGGCGCGGGTGCCGAAGCCGCTCGTGCCGGCCGCGATCACATCGTCATAGGGAAAGGCGAGCGACAGCGCCTGGCGCACCTTCACCTTGTCGAGCGGCGCGCGCTTGACATTGTAGAGGCCGAACAGCGTTTCGAAGGACGGGTTGACGACGACGTTGAGGTCGGGATTGGATTTCAGCGCCTCGAGATTCTCGTAGGGAAGGCTGTAGGTCCAGTCGGCCTGGCCGCTTTCGATCATGTTCTGGGCCAGCGTCGCGTCCTCGGTGATCTCGAAGGACACGGTCTTGAAGCCGTTTTCCGGCACCTTGCCCCAATAGCCGTCGACACGGTCGAGCACGGCGCGCTGGCCCGGCTCGTAACGGCTGATCTTGAACGGACCGGTGCCGCCGTCATTGCCGGCATTGAACCAGGCATTGTCCTTGTCGAGGACGGACGGTGCGTAGATCCAGGCGGCGAAGCCCGCCGAGGCGATGAGGTCGAGCGGCTGCGGCTCGGAGAGCTGGAAGACGACCTTCAACGGCTCGGGCGTTTCGATGGCTGTCACCGGACCCCAGATGAAGGACGCGCCGCCGCCGATCTTCCGGGTGCGTTCGATCGAGCCCTTGACGGCTTCAGAGGTGAGCGGGCTGCCGTCGTGGAACGTCACGCCGTCGCGCAGGGTGAAGGTCCAGGTCTTGCCATCGGCGCTGACCTCCCAGCCGGTCGCGAGCAGCGGTTCGATCTTCGCTTCCGCCGTGTCGGTGGCCGGAATGTAGCGGGCGAGGCCCTCATAGACGTTCGCGAGGACCGCGCCGTCGTTGGAGAACGAGGTGGCGGGGTCGAGGTCGGGGAAGCTCGTCGGGCAGGCGAGCGTGAAGATGCTGCCGGTGCCCTCTGCCATGGCGAAGTTCCAGCGGGTGCCCGCGGCGGCAAGGGCGGCGAGGGCTGTCGTCTTCAGAAAATTGCGGCGGTTCATTTCGTTCTCCCGTGGAGGTTGGGGTCCGGACGATTAGGCGTCTTCTCTGTAATGGGGCACCGGCGGCGCATCGGCGGATATGCCCACCGGCACAAAGTCAAAATCATAACCGAAGGCGCGGGGGCCGACGGATTCGAGTGCGATCTCGCTGCGCAGCAGCACCGGCGCCGGCATGGAAAGCACATCGATGCGCAGGCCGTAGCGCAGCTCCTCCGTGCCGATGGCGCGGCCGGTTTCCGAATCCACGATGCAGATCAGGTCCGGCACCATGGTGATGATGTCCTCGCCCTCGCGGGCGATCAGGTATTCGTTCTGGATCTCGATGGCGATCGTGCGCCCCGCGTCCGCGTCGAGCCCGGCGACGGTGAGCGTGCCACGGTTGAAGCCGGAGGCGATGCGGCGGGCGATGTCGGTGACCTTGCCGCGCAGCAGGCGCACACCGCCCGATTGCCTGAGGATCGCTTCCACCGGGTCCTCCTTGGCGGCGCGGGCGTTCAGCACGGCATCGCCCAGGGTCCAGGCCTGGCTCGTCGTGTGCGGCACACCGAAGCGACGCACGAACTCGCCGCTCATCGGCGCCGTCGTCATCAGCGCCGTGCAGCCCATGGCGATGGTGCTGGCGCGCAGCAGCTTTTCCAGCATCTTCGGCGTGGTCGCCTCGGTGACGATCAGCACGTTGCCGTCGGCATCGGCGAGCGCCGCCGGCTGCACCGGCTGGCCGTGGATGAAGAAGGTGGTCATCTGCACTTCCGGGAAGGCGCGGCCCATGCCGTCCGCATCCACCACCGGCAGATCGACCATGGCGGCCGTCAGCATGGGCGAAAGACCGTTGCCGCCGCCGACCTCGTCGCCGAGCAGGGCGTCGACCCTGCGGCCCATATGATGTTCGAGCGCGTGCAGCAGCCGCACGCCCTCGGCACCTTCGGCGATCTTTTCGATGCCGACCGTCGGTGCGCCGATGCCGCCGATGCCGATGATCTGCGCGTCGGGCGCCATGTCGGCGGGCCGCACCATGCGGATGCGCTTGCCCTCGCGCAACAGCGCCTTGGCGCGCAGCGAGGCGTGATAGGTGCTGCCGCCGCCGCCGGTGCCCAGGATGCCGCAGCCGATGGCGATGCGGTCGATATCCGTTTCGGTGAGCGACCAGTACTTCATGCCCTGAGTTCTCCAATGACTTTCGCCGCGATGCGCACGGCATTGCCGGGCAGGTAGGCCAGCGGCGTTTCCTCGATCTCGGCGAGCGTCACCGTCTCGTGCGCCGCGCCGGCCTCGACGGCACGGGCCCGCGCTTCCGCAACGATGGAGTCCAGCGCGAGCTCCCGCGTCGTGCCCTCCAGCGAAACGACGCTGTCCACTTCCCCGGAAACCTGTGCGATGGCCGCGCCGATGGCGTTGGCAGAGCCGAAATGCTCCGGCTTCAGCGATACCGATGTGCCCTCCAGCAGCCCTTCCACGAGGACCGATCCGCCGCCGACGAGAATGGCCGGGATCGGCTCCGCGCTCGGCTTCATGCGGTCGAGGACCGTCTCGATGCTGGCCTTCATCTGCGCCAACATCTGCCGGGCGAAGTCCGGGGCGATGTGGCCGAGACGGCTGCGGTCGCCGAGGTCGACGAGACCGGCCGCCACGGCGATGTCGGTCGCGGTCAGCGTGTCGCCACCGAAACACAGTGCCTTTTCCGGCAGGCGGAATCCGACGGAATCCGGGCCGACCGTCGCGGGCGGGCCGGAGCGCACGATGCTGCCGCCGCCAAGGCCGAAGGAATAGACATCCGGCACGCGGAAATTGGTCGGCACGCCGCCGATCATCGCGCCCTCGCTGCGGGTGCGCGGGAAGCCGGCGACCAGCATGCCGATATCGGTGGTGGTGCCGCCGATGTCGATCACGGCGGCGTCCGAAAGGCCGGTGAGGAAGGCCGCGCCGCGCATGGAATTGGTCGGGCCGGAGGCGATGGTGAAGACCGGATAGCGCTCGGCGAAGTCCGCCGCCATCAGCGTGCCGTCGTTCTGGGTGAGGTAGAGCGGGCAAGCAAGGCCGAGCGCGGCAAAGGCCGCGCGGAAGGCGCCGACCGTCTCGTGTCCGAGCTTGTGCAGGCTCGCATTGAGGATCGTGGCGTTTTCGCGCGGCAGGAGGCCGGTTCGTCCGACGCGGTGCGACAGGCTGATCGCGGCGTCGGGCATTTCCTCGGCGACGATTTCGGCCGCCTCGTTTTCCATGCGCGGGTCGACCAGGGCGAAGACCGAGCAGATCGCGACCGCCGAAATGCCCTTGGTACGCCATTCGCGGCAGGCGGCGCGGACGGCGTCGCTATCGAGCGGGGCGATTTCGGAGCCATCGTAGTTCACGCCGCCACCCACCATGGCCGCGCCGCCCTCGACGATGGAGCGCAGCGTATCGGGCCAGTCGATCATTGGCGGCAGCGAGCGCGTCGCCGCGCCGCAAAGCCGCAGGACGCCGACCTTTTCAAGATGGCGGCCTTCGACGACCGCATTGAGGAAATGCGTCGTGCCGATCATCACGGCGTCGACGGAGGCCGCATCGATGCCGGCTTCGGCCAGAACCGTGCGGATCGCCGCGCCGACGCCCGAGGTCACGTCCGCCGTGGTCGAGGACTTCACCGTTGCGAGAACCTCGGTGCCGCGCAGCAGCGCCGCGTCCGTATTAGTCCCGCCCACATCCACCCCAATGCGCAGCATGGGTTACCCTTTCTTCTTGCCGCCGAGATCCGTGCCGCGGCTGATCGCGGTCGTCCTCGTGCCGAATACCTTGTAGAGCCGCAGGACGACCGAGGTCGTCACGTGCTTGACGCCGGGCAGCTTGCCCAGTTCCTGATCGATGAATTCGAGAAGCGCCGCATGATCGGCGACGAAGAGCGAGGCGCTGAGATTGGCCGCCCCACTGGTCGCGGCGAGGTAGCCGATCTCGTCATATTCGGCGAGCTGGATGGCGACGTCCTCGAGCTTGCCCGCTTCCACCTCGATGAGAAGTTCGACCTGCACATCGCGCCCGAGCGCCACGGGATCGGGGATGGCGCCGATGACGATCATCTTTGCCTGCAGCAGGGCGGCGATGCGATTGCGGATGGTGCGTTCCGACACGCTGCCGATCCGGCCGGCGATCTCGGCTGCCGAGAGGCGCCCGTCCTCGGAAAGGTAGCGGATGATCTCACGGTCCAGATCGTCGACGACGTAACGCTGTGTCATGGGGCGGTTCCATTTCGGCCAACTGCGGGAAGTAAATTTCCGAAACGGAATTATGTCAAGAATATTTCAGCCGTAGTGCGCAAATCGTGCCGAAAATTTCCGGATTAAGGGCGAATTGATGCGAGATGTTGCCGAATCGGCAAAAAGCCTCTCCTTAATCCTCGCTCAAGCAGACGGTGGCATTGTCAGGGGATGAGAATTACCACCATCACCAATTGGGCCTATGGCATCACGGTCGTCTTGACGGCACTTTCCGGCGCGTCGTTCATCCTGTCGTCCCGGAGCGCGCTCGAGGAGCGTGCCGCGGTCGAGGAACATCTCTCGCTCGATACGTTGGCCGAGGAGCTGGCGCTGGGCGCCGAGGTCCGAAGCGACGAGGCGCGCCTTTACGTGATGCGCGGCGAGGAGCGCCATCTCCAGGCGTTTCATGCGGACGAGGAAACGGAGCGGCGCCGGGAAGAGGTCGCCGCCAAGCTCATTGCCCGCGGGCTGGAGCCGGTGGAAGCGGCCGTGCTGACGGATATCGTCAAGGATGTGGAGGGCCTGGACAAGATCGAGGCGGAAGCGATCGAAACCTATCGGCGCGGCGACAAGGCGGGCGCGCAGGCGGCGCTGTTCGGCCCGGAACACGAGCGGCTCCAGAGTGCGCTTCTCCAGACGATCGCCCATTTCCGCGACCTGACCGCGACACGCACACAATCCAATCTCGAAAGGGCTCGTGCGCGCAGCGACTGGTGGAGCCTTGCCGCCAAGGTCATGCTTGCGGTTACCGGAGCCCTGTTCGTCGCGGTGCTGTATTTCGTGCTGCGGCGGCGCGTGGCGATGCCGCTGCGGCGGATGACGGGAATTGTCAGCCGGCTGGCCAGACAGGACTATACCGTCGAGGTGCCGCTGGATCGGCGGGCGGACGAGATCGGCGAAATGAACGAGGCGATCGAGATCTTCCGTACCAATCTCATCGAACGCGAGAAGCTGGATGCGGATCGCAGGGCCGACCAGCATACCAAGGACCTCATCCTGCAGATGATGCACCGGGTCCAGGCGTGCCAGAACCAGGCCGAGCTGACCGATGTGATCGTCCGCTTCTCGCCGGAGATCTTTCCCGGCCTTGCCGGCGGCCTCTATATCCTGAACGAGAGCAATACCACGCTGGTGCGGGCCGGGGCATGGCTCGAGCCGCAGCACTCGGCGGCGGCGTTTCCGGCCACCGAATGCTGGGGCTTGCGGCGCGGCCGCGCCCATCGCAGCAGCGACGACGGCGTGGACGTGCCCTGCCAGCATCTCGATCCGCCCGGTGTCGGCGCGCTCTGCGTCCCCCTGACCGCGCAGGGCGACATGATCGGGCTTCTCTATCTGGAGGAACGGCAGGAGGACGCGCTGGGACCTGCGGGGCCGCGGCTCTATCTCGAACTGATCGCAGAGAATGTCGGCCTTGCTATCGCCAACCTGCAGCTGCGAGAGAAGCTGACGGCCCTTGCCGCTCGCGATCCGCTGACGGGGCTTTTCAATCGCCGCTCCCTGGATGAGACGCTGCGCAGACATGTCGGCGAGCGGAGCGGGGAACCGCTTGCCTGCCTGATGATCGACATCGACCATTTCAAGCGCTTCAACGACCAGTTCGGCCATGACGCCGGAGACCTCGTGATGCAGTTCGTCGGGCAGACGCTACGCGACACCTGCGCGACGGCGGGCGACGCCTTCCGTTTCGGCGGCGAGGAATTCACCGCCCTTCTGCCGTCTTTCGGCGAGCAACAGGCAATCGAGCTGGCGGAAACGCTGCGGCAGAAGATCAGCGGCGCGGCGCTCTCCCATGCGGGGCAGATCCTCGGCATGGTATCCGTTTCGGTGGGCGTTTCGGCGTCGCCCGCGGATGGCTCGGTGGAAACCCTTCTCGCCCGCGCGGATGCCGCCCTGCTCGCCGCCAAGGCGGAAGGCCGCGACAGGACGGTCGCTGCAAGCCAGATCAAGAGGCCGGCGCGGTAGCGCCCCGCAACACCTGACGGCGCATCGGCCCGCGGATCATCGTCCGCGAGCGTGGCAGCCCGACATGTGCGCCGGGCCCGCCAGCCAACGGTATCCCGTGAACCCGATCAGTCCGAACATCATCATCGCGTACCCAGATCGACCTGGGGTGGGAACTGCCCAAGCCACAGCCGCGCACTATGCGGAGTTTGTCCAATCTTTGAATTTTATACTGGTATTTCAAGCGATAATACCGCTATAAAGATAACAACTAATTCGAGGTGGCGGCATGTTGGTGCTCATAGCGGACGATCTGACGGGAACGCTCGACGCTGCCGCTCCCTTCGCCAGCCGTGGTTTCCATGTCGAGGTGGCGCTGTCGATCGAGGTCATCGCGCAAGCGGTTTCGGAGAAACCGGATGTGCTGGCGGTGAATCTCGCGTCCCGCGAAATCGACGCGGATGCGGCGCGTCGGCGGACGGTCGCCGCGCTTGCTGCCCTTCCACCGGCAGCACGGTTGTTCAAAAAGGTCGATTCGCGGCTCAAGGGCCACATTGCAACGGAGCTTGATGCGATGCGCTATCGTTCCGCGCTGGTCGCGCCGGCCATTCCGGATTTCGGCCGGGTGGTTCTGGACGGCCATATCCAGGGTTTCGGGGTTGACACGCCGATCTCCGTCGCGGAACGGCTGGGCACGCACGCCGCGCGCGCAGTGGTGCCGGATACGCCGACCCAGAGCGCAATGGATGCGGTCCTCGATATCCCGGGCATAGACCTTCTCATCGGCGCGCGGGGCCTTGCCGATGCGCTCGCCGCGCGCATGAGCGGCGGGAGGGCGCCCGGCCTCGCGACAATCCCGCCGGGACGCGGCCTGTTCGTGATCGGTTCGCGCGATCCGATCACGCTTGCCCAGATTGACGCGTTGCGTGCCGCCGGCGACCCGCGCTACCTGCCGGCGCCGAACGGCGTGCTTTCCGATGCGCAGCCCGACGAGAGCCCGCTCACGCTGGTCCAGGCGGTGCCCGGTGCGACGGAGGCAGGCGGGCACATGGTTTCACAGGCGCTTGCCGAAAGTGTCTGCCCGACCTTGACCGAGGGCGTATCGATCCTGCTTCTTTCCGGCGGGGCAACGGCCGAAGCCGTTCTGGCAAGGATGGGAATCGAGCGCTTCCGCCTCATGGGCGAGTGCCTGCCGGGTCTGGGCTTGGCGCATGCGCAAGGACATTGCATCATCGCGAAATCGGGCGGATTCGGTGAGCCGGACACGCTGACGCAGATCGCGGACAGGATCCTCCGCAAGACGGGATGACAGATGGGACTGGAGAACGGAACAGCACGCAAGAGCCTCGGCGATCTCGTCTTCGAGCGCATGCACCGGGCCATCAAGTCAGGCGCTTACCAGCCGGATGAGCGCCTGCCGACGGAGCATGACCTGGCGATCGAATTCGAGGTGTCCCGGCCGATCGTGCGCGAGGCGCTGCGCCGGTTGCGCGAGCAGGGCTTCATCTATTCGCGGCGCGGCGCCGGCAGCTTCGTGCGCGCCGTCGGCATGCGCGAACCGCTCGGCTTCGGCCAACTCGAAAACGTCGCCGATCTTCTCAACTGCTACGAGTTCCGCCTGACCGTCGAGCCGGCCGCGGCGGCCGCGGCGGCCGAGCGGCATGACGCGGCGACGCTCGCCGCCATCCGTCAGGCACTGGAGCTGATGCGCGACGCCACCAACCGGCAGTCCCACCGCGAGGATGCGGACTTCCAGTTCCATCTCGCCATCGCCCGTGCCGCGCAGAACAGCTATTTCTTCACCGCCATGGAAGCGCTGAAGGACCATATCGCCGTCGGCATGAAATTCCATGGTGCCTCGGTCAAGCGCGAGGCTGCCGGCCTGACGCGCGTCTTCGCCGAGCATGAAGCGATCGCCGACGCCATCGTCGCCCGCGACGGGGTGAAGGCGCGCCAGCTCATGCTCGAGCACCTCACCGGTTCGCGGGACCGCCTGTTCCAGGCGACCAGGTAGCTCGAACGGAAAAACCCCTGTAATGCCGGGGTTTTGCGTATTCTCCGGCGCCGAAGCGATGCCGCTTCGGTGGGGCGTGTTCTAAATTCTTTTGTTTTCGTTTGTCTTTTCGGGAAAACCGGTTCCCGCTTTTCCCTGACAAACTCTAGAAGGCCGCCTTGTAGATGCCGAGCACCTCTTCGACGCTCATGTCGATGGGGTTGTTGTCCATCAGCCGCCGGTTGGCATGGGCTTCGCTGGCGTAGAGCGGCAGGTCGTCGGCTTTCGCGCCATGGGCGGCCAGCGACATTTCGATGCCGAGCTCCCGGCAGAAACCACAGGCGGTGTCCAGCAGTGCGCCGGCGGAGAGGGTCTCGCCAAGGCCCAGTGCCGCGGCGACTTCCGCGGTCTTGTCCGATGCTACCTTCTGGTTGAAGGCGAGGACGTGCGGAAAGATGACGGCATTCGCCAATCCGTGCGGCAGGCGCAGCCGGGTGCCGAGCGGATAGGCGATGGCATGTCCCGCCGCCGTGTTCACTGGCCCGAGGCAGATACCGCCATAATAGGAGGCGAGCATCAGGCCCTCGCGCGCTTCGGTGTCGGTGCCATCCTTCACGGCGCGGGCGAGATACTTGCCGACCAGCCGGAAGCCCATGCGGGCAAAACCGTCGATCATCGGATGGGCGCGGCGGTTGGTGAAGGCTTCGACGCAATGCGCCATGGCATCGACCCCGGTCGCGGCGGTTACGGCCGGCGGCACCGAATAGGTGAGCTCCGGATCGAGCACCGCGAAATCGGCGATCATGTGCGGGCTTTCGACCGCGATCTTGCTGCCCTTTTCCGGATCAGTGATCAGCGAGCGGATGCCCGCCTCCGAGCCGGTGCCGGCGGTGGTCGCCACCTGGACGAGCCGCGTGCGCCGGCCGGCGACGCGGTTCGGGCCGGCGACATCGGCAAGCGTCTGTTCGCTGTCCCACAGCACGGCGACGAGCTTGGCGACGTCGAGCACCGAGCCGCCGCCGAGGCCGACGATGAGGTCGGGCCTGGTCTGGCGCGCTGCGCCGAGGGCTGCCTCGAGCGTTGCGATGTCGGGTTCGCCGGGGATGGCGTCGAAGGTGGCGATGCGCCCGGACAGTTTCAGCCGGTCGGCAAAGCCGACGGTGATCGGCGTCGCGATGACGAGGACGGACCTGGCGTCCGCCGCCCAGGCGCCGACCTCTGCGATCGTGCCTGCGCCGACGGCAAGACGGCGCGGCTGGTGAAGGGTGATGGGAGCGATCGTCATGGCGTCATCCTCGCTTTGCCCCGCCGGCCACCAGCTTGCGGGCATAGGCGATGGCGGAATTCATATTGCCGTGATTGGCGATGCCCTTGCCTGCAATGTCGAAGGCGGTGCCATGGTCGACGGAGGTGCGGTCGATCGGGAGATCCACCGAGACGTTCACGGCGGTATCGAAGGCGACGAGCTTGATCGGGATATGGCCCTGATCATGGTACTGCGCCACGACCAGATCGAATGCGCCGGAATAGGCGCGGTGGAACACGGTGTCGGCCGAGATCGGGCCGTGCGCGTCGATACCTTCGGCGCGCGCTGCGGCGACGGCCGGCGCGATCTGATCGTCGTCCTCGGTGCCGAACAGGCCGTTCTCGCCGCAATGCGGATTGATGCCGGCGATCGCGATCTTCGGCGCCGCATAGCCGATGCGCTTGAGATGGGCGTCGCCCGCGCGGATGGTCGCCAGCACGCGCTCGGTCGTTGCGCGGCGGATCGCCTCCTGCAGGGAGACGTGGGTGGAGACGTGGATGACCTTCAGCCGGTCCGAGGCGAGCAGCATATAGGCCGCCTTGGCGCCCGTGAGGCTGCGCAGCATCCCGGTATGGCCGTCATAGTGATGGCCGGCAAGGTTCAGGGCCTCCTTGTTGATCGGCGCGGTGACGATGCAGCCGATCGTGCCGGCCTGCGCGTCCTGCACCGCCTTTTCGATGAAGCGGAAGGCCGCGTCGCCGGCGACCGGGCTGAGCTGCCCCCAGGGCAGCGGTGCGCCTTCGACGGGAAGGTCGACGACATGGCGTGCGAGGTCGATATCGATGCCGAGCGCCGCCCGCGCCGCTTCGAGCGTCGCGAGATTGCCGTAGATGCGGGTCGCGTCGCGTTCCTCCGGCGGCATGCCGGCCAGCGCCCGAACCGAGATCTCCGGGCCGACCCCGCACGGATCTCCCATGGTTATGCCGATGATATTGCTCATGAAATTCTCCGTGCGTCGGCGCCGTCCCAGCCGGGGGAGAGGCAGACATATTTGATGGCGCGGCGGTGGTAGGTATAGGCGAGGTGCAGGGTGCCGTCCGGTCCCTCCAGCAGCCAGGGATAGGACATTTCCTTGTTGCGGCCGTCGGTCGAGTCGTTGGAAAGGCAGGTGCCCGGCCCGTCCTCGACCAGCAGCCGGATGGGGAAGGTCCGGCCGCCGTCCTCGGAAAGGCAGAGCGCGACCGGCGCACGCGGAACGCCCCAGACGGGCACGCAGCCGCCGGCCGGATCCGCGTCGGGCCGGCTGTCGTCCTCGCCCAGTTCGTCATAGAGCGAGGCACGCCGCTCCGCCGACTGGGCGGCGCTGACGGGATTGCAGATCATCGCGACACGCCCGTCCCGAAGCCGGACGGCGGCGATGGAGGAATTGTTGTTCGGCACGTCGCTGGCCGCGGGTATCGACCAGGAGCGGCCGCCGTCGCGGCTTTCCGTGCGGTAGACCCAGTCGGCCTGACGCCGCCGGAAGAAGGCGGCGAGGTGGCCCTCGCCAAGCGGGACGGGCGACATGTGCACGCAGCCGATCGACTGATCGAGATCGTCCAGCCGCCATGTCGCGCCGTGGTCGAGCGAGACGCCGACGGCGGCCGTGTCGTGGCTGCCGTTCCATTTCTGGCCCGGGCGCTGGATGCAGCGGAAGATCGGCAGCAGCCAGGCCCCGTCGTCGCGCAGCGTCACCGGTGCGCGGACGAAGCAGCCGCGCGGCAGGTCGAGATAGCGGCCTTCGGCGGCGGTCAGCGTCAGGGGATCGGCCCTGCGCCGGATTTCGACCATGCGGATGCGGCATTCGTCCTGGTTGCCGGAGGGCTGCGAGGTGTGGAAGAGCCAGAGCCGGCCATCCGGCGCGGTGAAGAACACCGGGTTCTGCTCCGAATGGGCGGGGTCGAAGCTCAGGCGCTGCGGCGGCCCCCATTGCGCCGCGCCCTGTGGCAGGACGGAGGCGAAGATCGAGATGTCGGACTTGCCCTCCAGCGTGCCGCCGAACCAGGCGCAGGCGAGCGCACCGTCGGACAGCAGGTGCAGGAACGCGGCATGGTTCTGGATCATCGGCGAGGGCAGCAGGGCTTCCATGCGGCCGGGCGCGACGGTCGTGAGCAGGCCATTCATGGTGCTGGCTATTTCTTCTGGATTCATCGGCTCCTCCTGCAGGCCTTCGAAAATCGCAAAATTTCCAAAGTTGTCAAGTTTAAGAATGTTACTTGATTTGATGATTGCGGCAAGTAAGTTAATTAACATATTGTTTTTATGGCATTTATAATTTCAAAATTAAAACGTATGATTTTACATTGCGAAAGAAATTGACAAACTTGCCGGAAAAGGAGATTGTCTGGGCCAGCCGGCGAGAGGATGCCGGGAGGAGGGTTTCATGCCGGTATTCGGCGGGCAGGAGCGGGCCAGGGCGGCCGTTATCTTTGCGGTGGGCGCTGCGATCCTTGCGGCGACCGACGCGGTGATCGTTCGCGCCCTCGATGGCGCCGTTCATCCCTTCGTCATCGGCTTCTTCCGCGCCTTCTTCGGCGCGCTCGTTCTCCTGCCCTGGATCGCGCTGCGCCCCGGTGTGCTGCGCTCGACGCATCCGCTGCGCCAGCATGCGGTGCGCGCCGGCTTCAAGCTGCTGGCCATGGTTGCCTTCTTCGCCGCCTTCAGCGCCGGCCCGCTCGCCGACGTGACGGCCATTGCCTTTACGTCACCGATCTTCCTGGTGCTGGGCGCGGCGCTGACCCTCGGCGAGCGGCCGGGGCCGGCCATGATCGTCGCGGTCGTGGTCGGTTTCGTCGGTGCGCTGTTCGTCATCGGGCCGTCAGGCACCGGCTTCAGCCTCGCCATTGTGCTCGCGCTTGCCGGCGCGGTGCTTCAGTCGGCCATCCAGTTGATCCTGAAATCCATGTCGAAGGGCGACGGGACCGCGACGCTGGTCATCTGGAACCTGCTTCTGACCGTGCCGATCGCGCTGCTCTTCGCCGTCCCCTTCTGGACGATGCCCGGCTCGAAGGAGATGGGGCTTCTGGCGCTGCAAGGCGTCGTCGGCGCCGCCTGCATGGGCATGATGACTCATGCCTTCTCGCTCGCCCCCGCCACCATCGTCGCCCCCGTCGATTTCCTGCGCCTGCCGCTGGTGGCGCTCGGCGGGTTCGCACTGTTCGGCGAAAACATCGCCCTCACCACGCTTTGCGGCGGCGGGCTCATCTGTTGCGCGGCGCTGATCGCCGCGCGATCCGGAAAACCGACATCTGCCTGAACGAAATTCACTAGGGAGGAAATGCCGTGAAGAGAATGTTTGTCCTGGGGGCCCTCATGCTGGGCTCCGCCTTGTCGCCTGCTTTCGCCGGGTCGGGCCCCATCAAGATCGTCCTGCCCGAGGAGGCCGATCTCCTGGAGCCCTGCATGGCGACGCGCTCGAATATCGGCCGCGTCATCATGCAGAATGTCAGCGAGACACTGACCGAGCTCGACGTGCGCGGCGACAAGGGCGTCATGCCGCGCCTTGCCGAAAAGTGGGAGCAGAACGCCGACGGAAGCTGGCGCTTCCACCTGCGCCAGGGCGTCAAGTTCTCCGATGGCACGGGCTTCGACGCGAAGGACGTCAAGCACAGCTTCGACCGTATCATGAGCGACAAGAACGCCTGTGAATCGCGCCGCTACTTCGGCGGCATGACGGTAACGCCCGAGATCGTCGACGACTACACGATCGACTTCAAGGCCGATCCGGCCCAGCCGATCCTGCCGCTGCTGATGTCGCTCGTCACCATCGTACCCGAGGAAACGCCGCTCGAATTCGTGCGCGAGCCGGTCGGTACCGGCCCCTACAAGCTGACCAACTGGACGCCCGGCCAGCAGATCGTGCTGACGAGCCGGGAAGACTACTGGGGCGAGAAGCCGGAAGTGACGGAGGCGACCTATCTCTTCCGCGCCGATCCGTCCGTTCGCGCCGCGATGGTGCAGACCGGCGAAGCCGATCTCTCGCCGTCCATCTCGCAGCTCGACGCCACCAACCCGGCGACCGACTTCTCCTATCTCGACAGCGAGACGGTGTACCTGCGCATCGACCACAATATCGAGCCGCTGAACGACGTGCGGGTGCGCCGTGCGCTGAACCTTGCGATCGATCGCCAGGCCTTCATCGGCACGCTGGTTCCCGAGGGCGCGCTGCTGGCGACAGCCATCGTGCCGCCGCCGACGCTCGGCTGGAATCCCGACGTCAAGGTCTTCCCCTTCGACCCCGAAGGCGCGAAGAAGCTGCTGGAGGAAGCCAAGGCCGCCGGCGTCAAGGTCGACACGCCGATCACCATCATCGCCCGCTCGGCCAACTTCCCGAACGTCACGGAGATCATGGAAGCCATCCAGGCGCAGCTTCAGGATGTCGGCTTCAAGGTCGAACTGAAATTCGTCGAGGTCGCCGAGCACGAGCAGTACTATTCCAAGCCCTTCAAGGAAGGCCGCGGCCCGCAGATCGTCGCCGCCATGCATGACAACGCGAAGGGCGACCCGTCGTTCTCGATGTTCTTCAAATATGCGACCGAAGGCACGCAGTCCGGCTTCTCCGACCCGAAGGTCGACGACCTGATCAAGCGCGCTTCGGCCGCCGTGGGCGAGGAACGCGCCAAGCTGTGGAAGGAAGTGATCGCCTATGTGCATGACGAGGTCGTCGCCGACGTCCTCCTGTTCCACATGGTCGGCTTCTCCCGCGTTTCCGAACGTCTCGATTTCAAGCCGACCATGGCGACGAACGGCACGCTCCAGCTGTCGGAAATCAAGATCAAGTAAGCCGGTGCTGGCGAACGCCGCGTTTGCCAGCCACAACAGCAATCAAGGCGGCGGGATGATCCCGCCGCCGGATTCCCCCGAGGGCGCCATGCTGAAATTCGTTCGAAAACGCGCTGTGGCCAGTCTGATCTCGCTTGTCGGCCTGATCGTCATGGTCTTCTTCCTCTCGCGGTTGACGGGCGACCCGGCCGCCTTGTTCCTTCCGGTCGAGGCCTCCGCGGAAATGAAGCAGCAGTTCCGTGAACTGCACGGCCTGAACGACCCGCTGCTCACGCAGTTCGTCCGCTATGTCGGCGACGTCGTGACCGGCGATTTCGGCGAATCCCTGCGCAAGGCGCGCCCGGCGCTCGATGTCGTGCTGGAAGCCTTCGTCTGGACCCTCTGGCTTGCCCTCATCACCATGACGCTCGTCACCGGCGCGGCCATCGTCGTCGGCTCGCTGGCCGCCTTCCGCGCCGGCGGCTTCTTCGACCGCCTGTCCTCCGTCATTTCGCTGGTCGGCGCCTCCGTTCCCGATTTCTGGCTGGCGGTCGTGGCGATCGTCGTCTTCTCGGTGAACCTCGCCTGGCTGCCGACATCCGGCACCGGCTCGATCCTGCACTGGATCCTGCCGATCTCGGTTCTCTTCATCCGCCCCTTCGGCATCATCGTGCAGGTCGTGCGCGGCTCGATGATCGGCGCGCTCTCGTCGGCCTATGTGAAGACGGCGCGTGCCAAGGGCGTCAGGTCGGGCCCGATCATCTTCGTCCATGCCCTGCGCAATGCGATGCTGCCCGTCATCACCGTCATCGGCGACCAGGCGGCGAGCCTTCTCAACGGCGCGGTCATCGTCGAGACCATCTTCGGCTTTCCGGGCGTCGGCAAGCTGATGATCGATTCCATCCTGCAACGCGACTTCAACGTCGTTCTCGCCGCGATCCTCGTCACGGCGCTGGCGATCTTCCTCATGAATCTTCTGATCGACCTTGCCTATGCGCTGCTCGATCCGCGCATCCGGCATTGAGGAGGCGGCCGTGACCCTTCAGACCTCCGACACCGTCATTGCCGAAGAGCCGAGCTTCGCCAGGCGCATGCTCCGCATGCTGCTGGCCGACAGGTTCGCGCTCTGCGCGGCAATCTTCCTCATCGTCGTCCTGATCCTCGCCATTGTCGGCCCGGCATGGCTCGGCGATCTCGCGACGAAGCAGAATCTGCGCGGCCGCAATGCCGCGCCCTTCGACTGGCAGCGCGGCTGGGTGTGGTGGATGGGCGCCGACGCGCTCGGCCGCCCGCTGCTGGCCCGCATCATCGTCGCCACGCAGAACACGCTGATGGTCGCCGCCGGCGCCGTCGCGCTGTCCGCCGTCATTGGCACGCTGCTCGGGCTTGTCGCGGGCTTCTCCTCGCCGCGCGTCAACCAGGTCATCATGCGGCTCGCGGACGTCATCATGTCCTTCCCCTCGCTGCTGATCGCCGTGATCGTGCTCTACATCCTGGGCTCCTCGATCCTCAACCTGATGCTGGTGCTCGCGATCACCCGCATTCCGGTCTATCTGCGCACCACGCGGGCGGAGGTGCTGGAAATCCGCGAGCGCATGTTCGTACAGGCCGCCCGCGTGATGGGCGCATCGAGCAAGCGCATCCTCTTCCGCCACATCCTGCCCGTCGTGCTGCCGACGCTGACGACGCTGGCGACGCTCGATTTCGCCTATGTCATGCTGGCTGAAAGCGCGCTCTCCTTCCTCGGCATCGGCATCCAGCCGCCGGAAATCACCTGGGGCCTGATGATCTCGCAGGGCCGGCAGTATCTCACCAATGCCTGGTGGCTGTCCTTCTGGCCGGGGCTTGCGATCATCCTGACCACCATGTCGCTCAACCTGCTCTCGAACTGGCTGCGCATCGCGCTCGATCCGGTGCAGCGCTGGCGCCTCGAAATGAAGGGCCGCAAGAATGGCTGACCATCTTCTGGAAGTGCGCAACCTCTCGGTCGAGTTCCATACCGCCGCCGGCGTCGTGAAGGCCGTGCGCGACATCTCCTACCACCTCGACCGCGGCGAGACGCTGGCGATCCTCGGGGAGAGCGGATCGGGCAAGTCGGTCTCCTCCTCCGCCATCATGAACCTCATCGACATGCCGCCGGGCCGCATCAGTTCGGGCGAAATCCTGCTCGACGGCGTCGATCTCCTGACGATGCCGGCGCACGAGCGGCGGGAGGTGAACGGCCGGCGCATCGCGATGGTCTTCCAGGACCCGCTGAGCCATCTCAATCCGGTCTATACCGTCGGCTGGCAGATCCGCGAGGCGCTCACCACGCACGGAACGGATGCCGCCAAGGCGCAGGCCGAGGCGTTGCGCCTCCTCGGCCGCGTCGGCATTCCCGATCCCGAGCGCTCGCTCGGCAAATATCCGCACGAATTTTCCGGCGGTCAGCGCCAGCGTGTGATGATCGCCATGGCGCTGGCGCTGCGCCCGGATCTCCTGATCGCCGACGAGCCGACGACCGCGCTCGACGTGACCGTCCAGGCGGAGGTGCTCGCCCTTCTGGAGGAGTTGCAGCAAGAGACCGGCATGGCCGTGCTGATCATCACCCACGATCTCGGCGTCGTCGCCGAAATCGCCGACCGTGTCGTGGTGATGGAGAAGGGCGTGCTGGTGGAAGCCGGCACGGTGCGCGAGGTCTACAAGAACCCCCAGCATCCCTATACCAGGAAGCTGATCGGCGCGGCGCCCGGCAAGGGCGAGATGCATGCGCCGGTCGCCCGCGCCGAGCCGGTCCTGTCGGTGCGCGACGTGCGCAAGCGCTACGGTTCCTTCGACGCGCTGAAGGGCGTTTCCTTCGATCTCATGCCCGGCGAGACCATGGCCGTCGTCGGCGAGAGCGGCTCGGGCAAGTCGACGCTCGCCCGCATCCTGATCCGGCTCGACGAGCCGGACGGGGGCACGGCGCACTGGAAAGGCCGCGACCTGTTCACCCTGTCGCCGGCCGAACTCTACAAGCTGCGCCGCGACCTGCAGATGGTGTTCCAGGACCCGACACAGTCGCTCAACCCGCGCATGACGGTCTACCAGCTCATCTCCGAGGCCTGGGTCATTCACCCGGATATCCTGCCCAAGGCCAGATGGCGCGAGCGCGTCGGCGAATTGCTGGTGCAGGTGGGGCTCGGCCCGGAACATATGGGCCGCTATCCGCACCAGTTTTCCGGCGGCCAGCGTCAGCGCATCGCCATTGCCCGGGCGCTCGCACTGGAACCGCAGCTCATCATCTGCGACGAAGCGGTCTCGGCGCTCGACGTTTCGGTACAGGCGCAGGTCATCGCGCTGCTCGACAAGCTGCGCAAGGAGATGGGCATCGCCTTCATCTTCATCGCCCATGACCTGCCCGTCGTGCGCGACTTCGCCGACCATGTGATGGTCATGCAGAAGGGGAACGTCGTGGAGCTCGGCACGGTGCGTCAGGTCTTCGAGACGCCACGGGAGGACTACACCCGCGCCCTGCTCTCCGCCGGCCTCGATCCCGATCCCGACGTCCAGGCCGCCCATCGCGCCGCCCGTCTTCAACGCGTCTCCTGAGCGCCAGAACAAAGGAATACCCATGAGCAAACAAGCCTTCGTCGCCCTCGTCACCTGCTTCAACGCGGACGAGACCATCAACTACGCGGCGACGCGCGCGCAGGTCCGCCGACAGGTCGAGGCCGGCAACAACATCATGTGCGCCGGCACCAACGGCGATTTCAGCGCGCTGACCTTCGAGGAAAAGGTGCGGCTGACGGAAGAGGTCGTCGACGAGGTGGGCGGCCGCTCGCGGGTGATCGTCAATGCCGGCATGCCCGCGACCTTCGAGACGATCAAGCTGGCGCGCGAATTCGACCGCATCGGCGTCGACGGCATCGCCGTCATCACGCCCTTCTTCATCGCCTGCACGCAGGATGGCCTGATCCGCCATTTCTCGACGGTCGCCGATGCCGTGAAGACGCCGGTCTATCTCTACGATATTCCGGCTCGCACGCAGAACCACATCGAGCCCGAAACCGCCCGCACGCTCGCCGGCCACGGCAACATCGCCGGCATCAAGGATTCAGGGGGCGCGAAGGAGACGCTGGAGGCCTATCTCGCTGTCGCCAGGGATATCGATGGCTTCGAGGTCTATTCCGGCCCCGACCACCTGGTGCTCTGGGCGCTGCAGAATGGCGCCGCGGGATGCATTTCCGGCCTCGGCAATGCCATGCCGCAGGTTCTGGCCGGGATCCTGAAGGCGGTCAATGCGGGCGACCTAGCAGAAGCGGAAAGGCAGCAGGCCATCTTTGCCGCCTTCCGTACGGACCTTTACGCCCTCGGCTTTGCCCCCGCCATGGTCAAGCGCGCCCTCTTCCTGCAGGATTCGTCCGTTGGGGCGAGCCGTCAGCCGGCGCTGTTGCCGAACGACGAGCAGGATGCCCGGATCGCGGAAATCCTGCGTCGCTACGATCTCTAGGAAATGGCGTTTGTCGCACCGCCGGGCGCCACCCGTGCGGTGCCGATGAGCCATGCGTGCGACTTTGAAGTCTCCGCGCCGCGTCGCCTGCATTCCTACGTCCGTCTTTCTCCCTGATACCTTCGATCAATGGACTTTCGCTGTCGGATCGGCTTAGTCTGGCGAAACGAGCGGTTGCCCGATCGGACGGGACCTCAATGCTGCTCCCGTCGGGAGCTCTTCGTTTATCCCTGTCGGACTGGTTGCCGGCAGCAGAGCGTCGAGCGCTCCACATCTCGTCCGGTCTTTTGGCCTGGCGGACGTTCAGGAGGAAAGCGGATGTCGATGCGGTTTCACGCGGACCATGTGCACACCGTTGCGGCCGATGCTTCGGCGGCGGCGAGTTCCCCTGTCGCGGCCTCATGGCGCCGCTGCCTCACCCTTCATGGTCTTTCTCCGGAAGAGGACCGGACGCCGGGCCGGTTGACGGAAGCCGAGTTTCGGCAGGCTCGGGCGCGCGCCAGCGTCCTGATCGAGGAGGCGGGCGGCGAAATCGACCGGCTCTTCGCCCTGGTCGGCAAGGGCGGCTGCTGCCTGCTTCTGACGGATGAGAGGGGCATCGCGCTGGAGCGGCGGGGGGCGGTGGGCGACGACCGGGATTTCCGCGGCGTCGGCCTCTGGTCCGGCACGGTCTGGAGCGAGGCGAGCGTCGGCACCAATGGCATCGGCACGGCGCTCGCGGACGAGCGGTCCGTCGTCATTCTGCGCGACCAGCATTTTCTGTCGCAGAATACCCGCCTTTCCTGCACGACGGCGCCGATCCGCGACCATACGGGCCGCATCGCCGCAGCGCTCGACATTTCCACATGCCGTGACGATGCCAACGAAATGACCATGTCGATCCTCTCGCAGGCGGTGCGCGATGCCGCGGCCCGCGTGGAGGCGGGGCTTTTCCGTCGCGCCTTCTCCGCGGCCCGGATCCTGCTCGTGCCGGGCGGAAACCGGACCATGCCGGCCTTGCTGGCCGTCGACCGTGACGACCTCGTGCTCGGGGCGACCCGTGCCGCCCGGCAGGCGCTCGACCTCGATGACCGGCGTATCGCCGGGGGTATCGCGGCTTCCGATCTGCTGCAGGAGGATCGGGCGGACGGGCGGCGGGACCTGGACGAGGCGGAGCGGGCGGCGCTGCGGCGTGTCCTGACCCGTGCCAGCGGCAATGTCAGCCGCGCGGCGGACCTGCTCGGTGTCAGCCGTGCGACGCTGTACCGGAAGATGAAGAAGCTCTCGATCAACTGATGTTGCGGCGCAGCATGTCCGCATGCGCCAGCCTGTCTCAATTCTGAGACAGTTGCCGCCGCCGTCGTCCTTCGGCCTCTACCGCGATCCGCCGCCGCAGAGCACCATCCTTCCCGACGGCCCATCCTGGGTCCTTCACGGGAGGAATGACATGCTGCATCAGAAGATCGTCGAGAATCCGTACAAGGCGAAATACGGCAACTTCATCGGAGGCGAATGGAAGGAGCCGGTTTCCGGGCGCTACTTCGACAACATCACGCCGATCACCGGCGGCAAGCTCTGCGAGGCCGCGCGCTCCGGCGCCGAGGACATCGAGCTGGCCCTGGACGCGGCCCATGCCGCCGCCGCCAAGTGGGCGGCCGTGCCGCCGGCCGAGCGGGCCAATATCCTGCTCAAGATCGCCGACCGCATGGAGGCGAACCTGGAGCTGCTGGCCTATGCCGAGACG
This sequence comes from Roseateles sp. XES5, assembly GCF_020535545.1. Taxonomy (NCBI): domain Bacteria; kingdom Pseudomonadati; phylum Pseudomonadota; class Betaproteobacteria; order Burkholderiales; family Sphaerotilaceae; genus Roseateles; species Roseateles sp. XES5. The sequence continues at coordinate 573,101 of NZ_CP084754.1, read as the reverse complement.
GTGGACAACGGCAAGCCGATCCGCGAGACCCTGAATGCCGACATCCCGCTGGCAGTGGACCATTTCCGTTACTTCGCTGGTTGCGTGCGCGCCCAGGAAGGGGCGCTCAGCGAGATCGACGGCCACACCATCGCCTACCACTTCCACGAGCCGCTGGGCGTGGTGGGCCAGATCATTCCCTGGAACTTTCCCATCCTGATGGCGGCCTGGAAGCTGGCCCCGGCCCTGGGTGCTGGCAACTGCGTGGTGCTCAAGCCGGCCGAGAGCACGCCCATCAGCCTGCTGGTGCTGGTGGAGCTGATCGCCGACCTGCTGCCGCCGGGCGTGCTGAACATCGTCAACGGCCTGGGCCGCGAGGCCGGCGACCCGCTGGCGCGCAGCAAGCGCATCGCCAAGATCGCCTTCACCGGCAGCACCGCCACCGGCAAGCTGATTGCTCAGGCGGCCGCGGCCAATCTGATCCCGGCCACCCTGGAGCTGGGCGGCAAGAGCCCCAATATCTTCTTCGACGATGTGATGGCCCAGGACGATGCCTTCCTGGACAAGGCCATCGAGGGCCTGGTGCTGTTTGCCTTCAACCAGGGCGAGGTCTGCACCTGCCCCAGCCGTGCCCTGATCCAGGAGTCGATCTACGAGCGCTTCATCGAGCGGGCGATCAAGCGCGTGGCGGCCATCAAGCAGGGCAATCCGCTGGACACCGAGACCATGATGGGTGCCCAGGCCTCGGCCCTGCAGATGGACAAGATCCAGGGCTATCTGGCCCTGGGCAAGGAAGAGGGTGCCCAGCTGCTGATCGGCGGCGAGCGGGCCCAGCTGGGCGGTGATCTGGCAGGCGGCTATTACATCCAGCCCACGCTCTTCAAGGGCCACAACCAGATGCGCGTCTTCCGCGAGGAGATCTTCGGCCCGGTGCTGGCCGTGACCACCTTCAAGACCGAGGCCGAGGCCCTGCAGATCGCCAACGACACGCCCTATGGCCTGGGCGCTGGCGTCTGGACCCGCGACGGCAGCCGCGCCTACCGCATGGGTCGCGCCATCCAGGCCGGCCGCGTCTGGACCAATTGCTACCACGCCTACCCGGCGCATGCCGCCTTTGGCGGCTACAAGGAGTCCGGCATCGGCCGTGAAACCCACAAGGCCATGCTGGACCACTACCAGCAGACCAAGAACCTGCTGGTGAGCTACTCGCCCAGCGCGCTGGGCTTCTTCTGAGCCGCGACCGCCTGCCTTCTCCGCCCGCGGCGGAGAAGGCGTCTGCGGGTGGGAGCGGTTTGTCCGCCGTGCTCTCGCCCTCCCTCTCTCCACTCCCCGGAGAGAGGGAAATATCGTCATGGAGGGGTTTATGTCCGATGGCCTGACCGAGCCGCGCGTGGTGGCGACCGATGCCGCCCTTGTTCTCATCCGGGAGATCCAGGCGGATCATCCGAAAATCCTGTTCCATCAATCGGGCGGCTGCTGCGACGGATCCTCGCCCATGTGCTATCCGCAGGACGACTACATCGTCGGCGACCGGGACGTGAAGCTCGGCGAGATCGGCGGTGTGCCGGTCTATATCAGCGAAAGCCAGTTCGCTGCGTGGAAACACACGCAATTGATCATCGATGTCGTGCCTGGCCGCGGCGGCATGTTTTCCCTCGACAACGGCCGGGAGAAACGCTTCCTCACCCGGTCGCGCATCCTTGGCGGCGGGGAGGCCTGTCCGCTGCCGGGCCGTTGAGGCTGGAAAGCGTCGGCATATCCGACTGCAGGCCGGTGCAAGCGCGCGATGGATTCAGCACGCATGCGCTGTGTCAAATTTAATAGCGAGCGACCGCCGCCAATGCGAACCTGCCGCAGCGATCCGGGGGTGGATGCTGCAGGGAGGACTCGGTTCGCGATTGAGCCGGGTCCTTTCAACACGATGTTTCCGACCTTAACGGCTCCGCAGGCAAGGCTTGAACCGTTGGCGGCACGCGGTCCGGTTCTACTGGACCGCGACCTGTAGTTTCGCCTGCTCGAGCGACCAATATTCCATGTCGAAGAGATCGGCCTCGCCGATCGGGGTAAAACGGCCATAGGCCTCGGCGGCATTGATCGCCCGCGTCGCCTGTTCGCAAAGATCGCCGCCGATCTTCGCGGCCTTGGCGGTCGCGCCCAGCGCATAGAGGCCCAGGCCCTTGACCAGAACGACACGTGGATAGAGGTCCAGCATGCGCTTCGGCTCGTTGCTGCGGGCGGCGTTGCGGGTGAAGTAGGCCCGGTAGCGCTCGGCATAGGCTGCGAGCGCCGCGTCGATGGCCGCATCGTCCGCATCCGCGTCGATGACCATCGGCCAGGGCTTGATGCGGATGACGTGGTCCGGCGTGACGGTGCCGCGCTGGCCGATGGCCTCCACATTCTCCTTGCCGGCATGCGCGCGGATCGCGGGCGTGGAGCGGTAGTCGAGGACGACGCCCTTGGCGAAGGGGGAGCCGTCGCGCACAAGCGCCTTCTCCACGCGTGCGGTGAGCGTGGTGTCTTCCCTGTCGTCGCTTTGCTGGGGGCCGGCGAGCGTGACGCCGGCGCTGGCAAGTTCGTCTTCCGCCATCGTGACGAATTCGATCATCCGTTCATAGGAGACGCGGGCATCGTCGGCGAAGGTGAAGAGGCCATGGTTCTCCAGCCAAAGGCCCTCGCAGCCCGGATGGTCGCGGTAGATGCGATCGGCGACGATGGAAAGATCGAAGCCGGGCATGACATAGGGCACATAGGCGAGGCGCTCGCCGTAGATGCGCTTGACCGCACCCTGCATGTCGGGCTGGTCCGCCAGCGCCAGAATGGCCGTCGCATGGGTATGGTCGACATGGGCGAAGGGCAGGAAGGCGTGCAGCAGCGCTTCGACCGAGGGGTTCGGCGCATCCGGCTCGACGAGGTTTGCCCGCAGGAGGGCGACCATGTCGGGGTCGGAGAGCTTCGGCCCGTCGCGCACCTCGAGCAGCGGGGCGAGGCGCACGGCCGGCAGGCCCGGCGCCTCGATGGTGTCGAGGTCCCAGCCGCTGCCCTTGATGTGCATGAGCGCAGTGCCATCGGGTGCCGTCACCTTGACGGAGGTATTGCCGCCGCCGTGCAGGACGAGGTCCGGGTCGCCGCCGATGATGCGGGACGTGTAGATGCGAAGACCGAGCGCTTCGTTCTGTCCCGCCGCAAGCGCGGCCTCCATGGAGCGGGCTGCGTCTTCGTCGTTCCAGCGGCTTTTCATGCGGATGTCCTGCCTTTTTGAAATGCGTGCGGCGGGCAGCCGGAGCCGCCCGCCGTTCCTGCGTGATCAGAAGTCGAAGTTTGCGATATTGTCCTTGGTGAAGACCGTGCGCTCCGGCAGCAGGATGATGCCGTTGCCGTCGGCCTCGTAGTCGTAGCCCTGCACCTTGTTGGCCGAAACCTCGACGGTGCCGACGCCGGGGATTTCCAGCTTGTCGCCGACCTTCATCGGGCCGTTCTTCAGGACGTGATCGGCGACGTAGACCGAGATCTTGCCCTGCTGCGTGACGTCCCACAGGCCGAAGCGCTGGATCGTGCCGCGCTCGATATAGGGGCGCATGACGTTCGGCGTGGAGAAGCCGACGATGGTGACGCCTTCGGCGCGCTTCAGGTTTTCCGCAGCCTGCGCGGCGGCCGGCAGGGCATTGGCGTCGGGTGCGATGATCGCGTCGAGATCCGGATAGGTCTGAAGGATGCTTTCCGCCGTCTGCAGCGACTTCTGCGCGTCGTTGTAGCCGTACTGGGTGGTGACGATCTCCCAGCCCGGATGCTCCTTGGCGATCTTCGCCTTGGCGGCTTCCGCCCAGGCGTTCTGGTCGGTCACGGTGGGGCTGGAATAGAAGAAGGCGACCTTGGCCTTTTCCTTCGTCACGCCTTCCGCGGCCATGTCGACCAGCAGGCCGCCGAGCTGCTCGGGCGTGCCCTGGTTGATGTAGTAGCTGCGGCAATCCGGGTTGACGTCGCTGTCCCAGGTCATGACGAGCACGCCGCGCTCCATGGCGCGCTTCAGCGCCGGGCACAGACCGTCCGGCGAGACGGAGGAGACGACGAGCGCGTTGTAGCCCTGGTTGACGAAGTTGTTGATGAACTGCACCTGGCCGGAAACGCTGGGCTCGGTCGGACCGTCATAGGTGACCTTCGCACCGAGTTCCTCACCGGCCTTCGTCGCCCCGGCGCCGCCGGACGTGAAGAAGCCGACGCCCACCAGCTTGGGGATGAAGGCGATCTGGTTTTCGGCGCGTGCTGCGCCCGAAGCGAGCATGGTGCCGGCAAGAAGCGCCGCAGCGATGGCGCCGGATTTCAGAACAGTCTTGATCATTCTCATTCTCCTCCTGAAGTGACTGCCGCCCGGTTCTGTCTCTTTTGCCGGGCGACGGCGATGAAATCGGCCAGCATTGCGCTTGCGTGGCGCAACGCGACCGCGACAACCAGCAACCCTCCCGAAAGTGCGCTGGAAATCTGGCTGGGGACGCCGGCCGCCTGCAGGCCCTGCTGCAGGTAGCCGATGACGAAGGTGGCGATCAGGGTGCCGAGGATGGAGCCCTGTCCGCCGTAGATGGAGGCGCCGCCGAGCACGGCTGCGGTGACGGCCGGCAGCAACGTCGCCGAACCGAGGTCGACGCGCGCCGAGCCGAAATAGGCCGACATGACGAGGCCGGCGATGGCGGCCGAAACACCCGTGACGACATAGGTGATCGCCTGCACGCGGCCGACCGGGATGCCGGCGAAGCGCGCGGCGCTTTCCGACTGGCCGGAGAGGAAGACGGCGCGACCGAAGCGGGTGAAGTGCAGCAGCACGACCAGCACGACGGCGAGCGCGAGGAACAGCGCGAGCGGGGCTGGCAGTCCGAGAAATTCCGCATAGCCGAAAGCGTTGAAGGCTTCCGGGAAATTGCCGATGCCCTCATAGCCGCCCGCGCCGACGAGGCCGGAGGCGACCGTCGCCGTGCCCTGGAAGAGATAGAGGCTGCCGAGCGTGACGACGAGTGGCTGGATCTTCGAAAGATGGATGACGGTCGCGTTGAGGAGGCCGCAGAGCGCGCCGGAGACGAGCGCCAGCGAAATCGAAAGCGGCAGCGGCACGCCGTAGAAGGTGGCGACGCCGAAGACGATTGCGGCAAGGCCGATCACCGAGGCGAAGGAGACGTCGATGCCGCCGGCAATGATGACGAGGGTCAAGGGCAGGGCGACGATGCCGATCTGCACGAAGTCCGAGGTGCCGTAGATCAGGTTGGCGACATTGAGGAAACGCGGGTTGACGAAGCCGAAGATGGCAAGCTCGGCGACGAGCATGGCAAGGAGCGCGCTCTCCCAGCGGAAGATGAGCTTCTTCATCGGCCGGCCTCCACGCTACGCGCCGTTGCCGGTTCAGCGGGTTGAACCGAGCTGCGATCGTGCACGGCGTAGCGGCGGGCACGGATGCGGCGGTCGATGATCTGGCGGATGCGTCCGTCAAGCAGCAGCACCGAGAGCAGGATCGCGCCGGCGATGAAGTCGTTCCAGTAGGCGGGGATCTTCAGGAAGACCAGCGCGCTGTCGATCGAGGTGATGAAGACGACCGCCGAAAAGACGCCCCCGACCGAGCCGGTGCCGCCGAGCAGGCTGACCCCGCCGAGCACGTTGACGGCGATGGCCTTCAACTCGATGCCGCTGCCGGCCTGGTTGGGAATGAAGCCGATCTGCGCGGCGAAGACGAGGCCGGCAAGCGCGGCGCAGATGCCGGTTGCGACGAAGGCGACGAATTGCACGCGTTTCACCGGTACGCCGAGATGGTGCGCGGCGGCCCGGTTGTCGCCAACGGCATAGAAATAGCGGCCGAAGCGTGTCTTGCGCAGCACCAGCCAGACCACCGCCACGAGTGCGAGCACGACGACGGTGAGCGCCGAAAAGCCAAGGCCGAGATTGCCGGCGAGGGTCTTCAGGTTCTGCGGCAGGTCCTCGATCCAGCGCCCGCCGGTCAGCACGAGCATGAAGCCGCGGTAAAGGCCGAGCGTGCCGAGCGTGGCGACGATGGAGGGAATGCCGAGATAGGCGACCATCACCCCGTTGAAGGCCCCGGCGGCTGCTCCCGTCACCAGGCAGAGGGCGACGGCCAGCGGCAGGCTGGCGCCGGCATTGAGCGAGAGGCCGAGCACGGCGGCGCTCAAACCCAGCACCGAGCCGCTGGAAACGTCGATGTTGCGCGTCAGGATGACGACCATCGTGCCGAGCGAGATCAGCATCAGAACGAGGCTGTTGGACAGGATGACGGAGGCCGTGGCGCCGGAGAGGTAGCCGGGCGCGACGGCGCCGATCGCGGCATAGGCGACGACGAGAACGGCAATGAGCGTTGCGACGCGGTTGCGCGCGAAAAGGTCAAGCATGGCGGACCTCCGCGGCACCGAAGGCGAGGCGGGCGATGGCGTCGACCGAAATGTCGTCCGTCAATTCCCCACCGGACTGGCCGAAGGCCATGACCTCGACGCGGTCGGCGAGCTGTTCGATCTCGTCGAAATCGGATGAAATGAGGACGATGGCGACACCCTCGGCGGCGAGCTTGCGGATGAGATCGTAGATGTCGTTGCGGGCCGCGACGTCGACGCCGCGGGTTGGCTCATCGAGGATCAGCACCTTCGGCCGCGCGGACAGGCATTTTGCCAGCAGCACCTTCTGCTGGTTGCCGCCCGAAAGGCCGCGTGCCTCCTGACCGGGGCCGGTGCACTTGATGCCCATGCTGGACCGGAAGTCATCGAAGGCCTTCCGCTCGGCGCCGGGGCGCAGGAAAAACGGCAGGCGGTGCACGAGGTAGGACGAAACGTTCCAGAAGAGCGGGGCTTCGAGGAAGAGGCCATGCTGCTGGCGATCTTCCGGCAGGTAAACGAGGCCGCGGTCGATGCAGAGGCGCGGCGAGCGCTTCTTCAGTTCCGCGCCGTCGAAGACGACGCTGCCTCCGGACTGGGGGCGCAGGCCAAAGAGCGTTTCGGCGAATTCCGTCCGTCCCGCACCGACGACGCCGGCAAGGCCGAGGATCTCGCCGGCACGGACATCAAGGCTGATGTTGCGGAAACCCTCGCCGCTGAGGCCGCGCACGCTGAGGCGCGGTTGGCCGATTTGCGAAACCTTGCGGCCGCTGCGATCCTTGCCGGAGGCCTCGGTGATCTGCACACGGCTCATCGCGTCGATGATCTCGGCGTCGCTGTAGCCGTCGAGCGGGCCGGAGAGCACGATCACGCCGTCGCGCAGCACGCTGATCGTGCCGCAGATCTCGCGAATTTCGCGCAGCTTGTGTGAAATGAAGAAGATGCCGACGCCCTGCGCCTGCAATTTGCGCATGCGCTGGAAGAGCGCGCTTGTCTCGAACGGGGTGAGGGCGGAGGTGGGCTCGTCGAGGATCAGCACGCGCGCATCGCGCACGAGGCCGCGCAGGATCTCGACGATCTGTCGTTCAGCGATTTCCAGGGCAGCGGCCTGGGCGTCGAGATCGACCGAGACGGAAAGCTCGCCAACAAGCTGCTCGACGCGCGGGCGCAGGGCGTTTGGCGACGCGGCGAGGCCGAGGCAGATGTTTTCGAGGACGCTCTGGTTAGGCAGGATATGCGCTTCCTGCGGCACCAGATAGAGGCCGAGTTCCTGGGCATGCGCCGGAGAGGCATGGGCAAGCGCCCGGCCATTGATCTCGATCGCGCCGGAATTGGCCGGGATGATGCCCGACATGATCTTCATGAGGCTCGACTTGCCTGCGCCGTTGCCGCCGAGAAGCGCGTGCACTTCCCCGGCCTGCAAGGCGAGCGAAACGCCCTTCAGCACTGGAACGGCGCCGTAGGACTTCCAGATGTCCGTCAGCTTCGCGACCCTCCCGGCCGCCGGGCTACCCGTCATGCTGCACCTGTTCATATGTAACTCATGGCAATCATGTGATCATAGTGATCTGTGGCCGTCAATATGCTCAAATCGCACAACAAAGCTGCGATCGGCGGATATTGCGCTGCAAAATATGATTTATCGGCGAAAATCAATGGATTGCGGTCGCGAAGAATTTTTCGTCGTACGGGTCCGTTGACGTATCAAAAGTTTTTTTGTTATTCAAATGATCAGAAATCGACCGAGGGGGCCGCTTGCATGGCGACGGACAACGGGGAATGGAGCTACGCCGATACGGACGAGGAGATCCTCACCCGCATCGCCTGGTATTACTACAATGACGGGCTGACGCAGAACGAGATCGGCGAAAAGCTCAACATGTCGCGCATAAAGGTCTCGCGCCTGCTCGAAAGCGGCCGGCGTTCGGGCATCATCCAGGTTCGCATCAACTCGCGTTACCAGGGGTGCCTTGCGCTGGAGCGGCAGATCAAGGAACGCTACGGGCTGCTCGAAGCCTATGTCGTGCCGCAGCTCCCCGATCAGGACCCGAGCGACCGGCTCGGCCAGGCGGCCGCGCAGTTCCTCATGCAGCGGCTTCAGACGGACGACCTCCTCGCGGTCGGCTGGGGCGCCACGGTCTCGAACACCATCCAGCGGCTCGGCCATCTCGCCAACGAACGCAATATCGGTCTCGTCAGCCTCACCGGCGGCGTCGGCACCTATGTCGACGGCATGCGCACGGCCAACTGGGGCAGCGGCGTGCATCTGGTCCCCGCGCCGCTCGTCGTGCGCGATCCGGATGTGGCGCGCAACCTTTCCTCCGAGCCCGCCGTGGCCAACCTGCTCGACATGGCGCTCAACGCCACCTATCAACTCGTCGGCATCGGCGAGCTTTCTGCCGCGTCCACCGTCGTGCGGTCCGGCTATGTCAGCCCCGACGAGGTGGAGCCGCTGCGCCGCAAGGGCGCGGTCGGCGATATCCTCTGCCAGTTCTACAACGAGCGCGGCGAACCGCTCGACCTGCCGCTGCACGACAGGGTGATCGGCGTGAAGCTCGCGGCGCTGTCGCGCGCCGAGAAGGTCGTGGCGGCGGCGGGCGGTATCCAGAAGGTGCAGGCCATCCATGCGGCGCTGCGCGGGAAGTTCGTCGGCATTCTCATCACCGACGAAACGACGGCCGCCGGCCTCATCGAGATCAAGGACTGACCCATGACGACTTCCTACCTGCTGGCCGTCGACGCCGGCACCGGCAGCGGCCGCGCCGTCATCTTCGATGAGAATGGCAACCAGATCGCCAGCGCCCAGCACGAATGGTGGCACAAGGCCGATCCGCGCTTTCCGGGCTCGATGGATTTCGACGTGGAAGGCAACTGGTCGCTGTTGTCGCGCGCCATCCGGCAGACGATATCCGATGCCGGCATCAACGCGGGCGATATTCGCGCCGTCAGCGCCACCAGCATGCGCGAGGCCATCGTTGCCTACGATCGCAGCGGCCGGGAAATATGGGCCTGTGCCAATGTCGACAGCCGCGCCGTCAGCGAGGTGCGCGACCTGAAGCGCGAATTCCCGGGCCTGGAGCGCGACCTCTATGCCGAGACCGGCCAGACCTTCGCGCTGGGCGCTCTGCCGCGCCTTCTCTGGCTGAAGCGCAACCTGCCGGACATCTATGCCCGCATCGACCGGATCAGCATGCTGTCCGACTGGGTGCTGGCGCGCCTTTCCGGCGTCATTGCCAGCGATCCCTCCAATGCCGGCACGACGGGGCTCTACAGTCTGGCGAAGCGCAACTGGTTGCCCGAAGCGATGGCAAGGGCCGGCATGCGGGACGACATCTTTCCTGAAAGCGTCGAACCAGGCACCGTCATCGGCCGCGTCACCCAGAAAGCGGCGGGCGAGACCGGCCTTGCCGCCGGTACGCCCGTGGTCATGGGGGGCGGCGACTGCCAGAGCGGTGCGGCGGCCATCGGCGTCGTCAACGAAGGCGACTGCGCCGTGCTCGGCGGCACCTTCTGGCAACAGGTGGTCAATGTCGGTCCCGGTATCTCCGATCCGTCGATGGACCTGCGCATCAATCCGCATGTCGTGACCGGTCTCAACCAGGCCGAGGCGATCAGCTTCTTCGTGGGCATCGTCATGCGCTGGTTCCGCGACAGTTTTGGCGCGGAAGAGGTGGCTGCCGCAGGTCCGGGCGGCGATGCCTACCGGCTGCTGGAGGAAAAGGCGGCGGGCGTGCCCGTCGGCGCTTACGGCATCATCCCGGTCTTCTCCGACGTCATGCACTACGGGAACTGGTATCACGCCGCTCCATCGCTGCTGAACCTCTCCATCGATCCGGAAAAGTCCGGCAAGGCCGCGATCTTCCGCGCGCTGCAGGAAAATGCCGCCATCGTCGCGGCCCGCAATCTTTCGGCCATCTTCACGCTGTCCGGCAAGACGCCGGACAAGATCGTCTTCGCCGCCGGCGCATCGAAATCGGCCCACTGGTCGCAAATTCTCTCAGACGCGACGGGACTTCCGGTCGTGACGCCCGTCGTCAAGGAGGCGACTGCGCTCGGATGCGCGGCTTCCGCCGCCATCGGCATCGGCCTTTGCCGCGATTTTGTCGAGGCGGCCGGGAGCTGGGTGCGCTGGGACAAACATTTCGAGCCGAACGCCCAGCACAAGGCCATCTACGACGAAGCCGGCGAACGCTGGGCGCGCGCCTACGCGTTGCAGCGCCAGCTCGTCGACGAGGGCGTCACCACGGCGATGTGGAAAGCGCCGGGCCTCTAACTTCTTCACCCGAGATTCAACACAGCAGGGATCAAGACATGCTCATCCAGATGGTCAGCATCAACGTCAAGCGGGGCCATGCCGCCGAATTTCTGGAGGCGTTCCGTATCAACTACGAGGGCACGCGGCAGGAGCCGGGCAACCTGCGCTTCGACGTGCTGCGCAGCCCGGAAGACGACCACAGCTTCATCATCTACGAGGTCTTCAAGTCGCCGGAAGCGCTGGACGAACATCGCAAGACCCCGCACTATCAGGAATGCGTGCGCAGGATCGACCCGATCCTCGCCGGCCCGCGCACCAAGACCTTCTACCACGCCGAAATGGCGGATTTCCTGAGCGCCTGACGCTTCTCTGTCAGCGCGCCTCGGCGGGTTCGGCCGTGATGGCCTTGTGCCGGTCGGCGTAGACGCGCGCCAGCCAGGCGCAGACCATGAGCTGGATCTGGTGGAAGAGCATCAGTGGCAGCACGATGGCGCCGATCGACTGGCCGGCGAAGATGACGCTCGCCATGGGCACGCCGCTGGCAAGGCTCTTCTTCGAACCACAGAAGACGGCGGTGATGCGGTCTTCCCGGTTGAATCCCAGGAGTTTGCCGCCGAGGCTGGTGATGAGGAGCACGGCGGCGAGCAGCAGGCCGTCGACCAGGATGAGGAGCGCGAGATCCTCCATGGCCAGCCGGTGCCAGATGCCCTCCGTCACCGCCTCGGAAAAGGCGAGGTAGACGACCATCAGGATGGAACCGCGGTCGAACGGATTGAGCAGCGTCTTCTTCGAGCGGATCCAGTTGCCGATGAAGGGTTGCAGCACCTGGCCGGCGACAAAGGGCAGGAAGAGCTGCAGCATGATCTTCCAGATCATGTCGAAGGAAATGCCGGCATTGCCGCCGGTGGAGAAGAGCAGCGCCATCAGCGCCGGCGTCAGGAAAATCCCGAGAATGTTCGATGTCGATGCCGCGCAGATCGCGGCCGGTACATTGCCGCCGGCAATCGAGGTGAAGGCGATGGACGACTGCACGGTGGAGGGCAGCACGCAGAGAAAGAGCAGGCCGAGATAGATCGGCTGGTCGATCAGCCAGGGCGAGAACAGGCCGAGCCCGAGGCCGAGCAGCGGGAAGATCGCGAAGGTCGTCACCAGGATGAAGAGCTGCAGACGCCAGTGCAGGAAGCCGGCGACGACGGTATCCGTCGAAAGACGCGCGCCATGCAGGAAGAACAGCAGCGCGATCGCGATATTGGTGGCAATGCCGAACCACGCCGCCGGTTCGCCCGAAATCGGCAGGAGCGATGCGAGCAGCACCGCGCCGAGAAGCAGCAGGGTGAATGTATCGGGGAGGAAGCGTTTCATCGGTCACGGTCCGGGGAGGTCTCGACAGGCCTTTAAAATGCGCTATCCTGTTTTGCGATGCAATCGATAATGATTATCGAGAAACGTGATATGCTTGACCTCGCCCAGCTCCGCAGCTTCGTCATGGTGGCCCAGACCAAAAGCTTCACGCTTTCGGCGGAGCGGTTGAATCTCGGCCAGTCCACGGTCAGCCAGCACCTCCAGCGCCTCGAGCGCAGTCTCGGCCGGCGGTTGATCGACCGCGATACGCATGCCGTGCGCCTGACGAGCGACGGCGAGGCGCTGCTGCCGAACGCCCGCCAGCTTCTCGCACTGGAGCGGCAGACCGTGGCGCGCTTCGATGCCGATGCGCCGCGCGGCCCCTTCCGCCTCGGCATTTCCGAGGACCTCGTAAGCGGGCAGCTGCCGGGCCTGCTGGAAGACTTCATTGCCGACCACCCCTCCGTCGATCTCCAGCTTTCCGTCGCGCTCTCCAAGACGCTGGCCGACATGCAGGATCGCGGCGAGCTCGATCTGGTCATGGCCAAACGCCGGATCGGCGAGCAGCGCGGCGATGCCATCCTGCGCGAACCGCTGGTGTGGCTGGCGAGCGACCCCGAGGCGATCCTGGCCAAGCCCGTCCTGCCGCTGATCGTCTTTCCGCCGCCGAGCCTCACGCGGATACTGCTGATGGAAGCATTGGAACGTGCGGGCACGCCCTGGCGCATCGTCTGCTCCTGCCAGAGCCTGAGCGGGCTGACGGCGGCGGCACGCGCGGGCATGGGCGCGCTGGTGCAGCCGCGCAGCCTCGCGCCTTCTGGCCTTCACGAGATCGCCCCGCCCTTGCTTCCGGCGCTGGAGGACGTGGAATTCGTGCTCGTTACGGCAAGCTCCGCCGACCACGCCACCGTTTCCGCTTTTTCCCGCAAGGTCCGCGAGCGCTTCGGCAAGGGCTTTGCCGTGAACGCGGTGCCCTGACCGTCAAGATAAAAGGCGTGCCGACCGGCAGCGCAAAGAGACATTCGAGGAGGACGAAAAGAATGCGCAATTTCGAAAGGCCGACCCGCTCGGTCGCCGTCGCCCGCCACGCCATGGCGGCGACGTCGCACCCGTCCGCGACGCTCGCCGCCTTGCAGATCATCGAGGCCGGCGGCAATGCCATGGATGCGGCGATTGCCGCCTCGGCCGTGCAATGCGTCGTCGAGCCCGGCTCGACGGGCATTGGCGGCGATTGCTTCGTGCTGTTCGCGCCCGGCGGGTCCGACAAGGTCGTCGCCTATAACGGGTCCGGGCGCACGCCCGCGGCGCTGACGCTCGACTGGTTCACCGAGCGGGGCCTTGCCGAAGTCCCGCGGCAATCGCCATCGGCCGTGACCATTCCCGGCGCCATCGATGCCTGGACGCGGCTGCATGCCGATCATGGCCGCATGCCCTTTGCGAAGGTGCTGGCGCCGGCCATCCGCTTTGCCGAGGAGGGCTATGCGATCAGCCCGCGCGTTCATCGCGACTGGTTGCTGGAGGAGGAGCTGCTTGGTTCCGTGCCGACCGCTGCGCGCATCTTCCTGCCCAGGGGGCGTGCGCCGAAAATCGGTGAGGTGCACCATCAGCCGGAGCTTGCCGCGACGCTGAGGCGGATCGCGGCCGAAGGGCGCGACGGGTTCTATACGGGAGCGGTGGCGGAGGACATGGTGTCCTATCTCCGCTCGCTCGGCGGCCTGCACACGCTGGAGGATTTCGCCGAAGCGCGCGGCGACTACGTGACGCCCGTCACGACGGATTTCCGGGGCTACGCCATCCATGAATGCCCGCCGAACGGCCAGGGCATCATCGCGCTGCTGATCCTCAATATCCTGAGCCGCTTCGAGGCCAAGGGCGATCCGCAATCGCCGGATAGACTGCATCTGGAAATCGAGGCGACACGCCTTGCCTATGCCGCCCGCGATGCCTGGATCGCCGACCCGGACAAGGCGCATGTGCCGGTCGGGGACCTGTTGTCGGACGGTCTTGCCGACCGGCTGGCCGGCATGATCGACCTTCGCCGCGCCCTGACGGACCTGCCGGCCTTCGACATGCCGCTGCACCGCGACACGGTCTATATTTCCGTCGTCGACCGTGACCGCAATGCCGTCAGCTTCATCAACTCGGTCTTCGACAGTTTCGGCACCGGCCTCGTCGCGCCGCGCTCCGGCGTCGTGCTGCACAATCGCGGCCAGAGTTTCTCCCTGAAACCGGGCCATCCCAATGTCGTCGCGCCGGGCAAGAGGCCGCTCCACACCATCATTCCCGGCATGGTCACGCGCGGCGGCCGCGTGGAAATGCCCTTCGGGGTCATGGGCGGCTACTATCAGGCCATGGGCCATGCCCATCTCATTTCCAAGGTCTTCGACTACGGCATGGATCTGCAGGAGGCGATCGACCTGCCGCGCCTCATTCCGAAATCGGATGGCACGCTTGTCGAAGCCGAGCAGACGCTGCCGGCCGCGACGGCAAGCGAACTCGAACGGCGCGGTTTCTCGCTCGTTGCCGCCGAAGGGCCGATCGGCGGGGCGCAGGCGATCCGCATCGACTGGGAAAACGGCACGCTGACCGGCGGTTCGGAATCGCGCAAGGACGGCATAGCGCTCGGGCTTTGAGGGGGACGAGATCATGGCGGAGACGGATCAGCCGGGGCTGGACCTTGTCATGCGCATCGAGGCGGAGATCGCGCCGGCCCTTGTCGTCGGCGAAGTCGGCGGCGGCGTGCGCGAAATCATTCCGATCACCGGTGGGCGCTTCACCGGACCCGGGATTGCCGGCGTGGTCCTGCTCGGCGGCGCCGACTGGTGCCTGACCCGGCCGGACGGCGTCAGCGAAATCTGGGCGCGCTACACGCTGCGTACCGATGACGGCGTGCTGATCTCGCTGATCAATGCGGGCACGGTACGCGCCGACGAGAATGGCGATTTCCGGGGGCGTACGGTGCCGACGTTCGAAGTGGCGGACGGTCCCTATGCGTGGCTGCGCGATGCGGCCTTCGTCGGCACGCTGCTGACCGACGGGGCGGGAACATTGGCGAGGGCGACCTTCTACCGCGTGACCTGAAGCCTGCCGTCGGGCGTCAGAGATGACGGCCGGCGTCCAGCGCTACCTCGGCGTCTTCCAGCGTCATGGCAAGAACCCTTTTGCCGGTCTCGAAGCTGAAGCCGCCGCGGGTGAAGGCGGAGAGTTCCTTGGCCTTGCGCCTGTCGTCCAGCTCGACCTTGCGGAACGGGCCGAAGGCGCGTTTGCGGGCGAGCACGACGGCGGCATAGAGGTCGTCCATTTCGGCCACGGCGGCGGCGGCCGTTTCGCGGTCAATGCCCTTCTGCGACAGCCTCCGGACGACCGCGCGCTTCGACCGGCCGCTGCGCATGCCCGAGCGGCTGCTCATTTCAGCAAAGGCCGTATCGTCGAGGGCCTTGTTGTCATAGGCGAATTTCACCGCGGCATCGGCCAGCGCCTTGACCTGCGCGTCGGAGATATCCTCGAATTTCTCC
This sequence comes from Roseateles sp. XES5, assembly GCF_020535545.1. Lineage (NCBI taxonomy): Bacteria > Pseudomonadati > Pseudomonadota > Betaproteobacteria > Burkholderiales > Sphaerotilaceae > Roseateles > Roseateles sp. XES5. The sequence goes on along the minus strand of NZ_CP084754.1, from coordinate 557,655 downwards.
CGCGCCTTGCGGGCGACGGCATCGAAGAGCTGCTTTTCCGTGTGCATGCGTCGTTCGATGCGGTAGATCGTCGAATTGCGCGCCCAGGAGAACATGCGCGGGGTGGGCACATCGGCGCGCGGATCGTCTTCGAGGCTCAAGAGGGGCTTTCGGCGATGGAGGTGCTTCGGATCCCGTTCTTATGAAAGAAGTTTTCCGCCGTGTCGATGATGATCATTCGGTCGGTACGCCGAGGACCGGCCGACGGATTTCGGCAACGCCAAGTCTCTGTCGGCTAAAGTAAGCCCTCGGCGGAGGCATAGTGCGCCAATACTTTTAGCGTGTTGCCGCCCCGATCCTTCGTCAGCAGTTTTTGCGTGGTCACCGCGTTCAGGTGTTCGGTCATGTACTGCACGGCCTCCTGGTCATTTCCCGAAACGAGTGCCGAGAGAATTGCACGATGCTCCGATGCGGTGCATCCGGAAGAATGCGGGCGGCCATGAAGCGCCAGGAAAAGTGAGCTGCGGGCCACCAGTTCGTTTACATATCGAAACAGGGTCGCGTTGCCGGTCATGGAGGCGAGGACGACATGAAACTCTCCCGCCAAGCGGGCCGAGGGGGGCGCTGTCGCTGTTGTTTGCCGCTTCTTCTGCGGCAATGTGGTCGGTGAGCTCTCGCTGCTGCTTCTCGGTCAGGCGCCCGGACAATGTTTCGACGACCAGTTTTTCCAGTGCTATCCGCGTCATGAAAAGATTGTGGCCCTCTTCACGGCTCGGATGCGCGACCGCGGCGCCGCGGTTCGGTCGCAATTCTACCAAACCTTCTTCGCTCAGCCGGACGAGCGCCTCGCGCACCAGAGTGCGGCTCACGCCATAACGCTCGCCAACCCCATCCTCGGGTAACTTCGTTCCCGGAGCGAGCGTTCGGTCGAGGATGGCTCGCTTGAGGGAACTGTGTATAGCCTGAGCACGACGTCCAACAGGTCTGTCGTCAATGTCGCCCATCGCTCTGTTCTCCTTGCCTGCATACTGGGCTCCCCTGAAGAACAGGGTCTTTGCCGGGCCTCGACGGCAAACCGCGTCAGGAAAAATTCTCGAGAACGGCCAGGAAAGTGTGCCGCTCCGCTTGTCCCTCCGTGAGGCGGACACGCCTCTCAATATCGGCGAGGTGGTGGTCCATGAGCTGTTGTGCCCTGGATAGATCCTTGTCCTTCAGCGCGGCCACGATCATGCGGTGATGATCCGCGCCACAATCGTCCTCCCGCGTTTCGCCATACAAGGACATCACGAGGGACAGGCGCGCGACGATCTTCGCCAAAACTTCCGTCAAGACCGGGTTGCCTGCCGCCCGGGCCAATTCCAGATGGAAGCGGCCGGAAAGCACCGTCTTTGACCGGTCGTCGCTATGGCTGTGTATGTGCTCTTCCTCGTGGGTGAGTTTCTCCAGCATATCGAGCTCCCGGTCCGTCACCCGTTCCAGAACGAGTTCGAGGATGCTGTGCTCGATTTTCCGGCGTGCCTCGAAAAGGCTGCGCGCCTGTTCGACGCTCGGCTCGGCGACGAAGGTCCCACGGTTTCGCCGGCGGTCGAGAAGATGATCGCTCTCAAGGATGCCCAGTGCACCGCGAACGACCGTTCGGCTGACCCCGAAATGCTCGGCGATCGCTTCTTCGAGAATCTTGGTCCCCGGCTTGAGGGCCCCTTCGCCGATGGCCGCCGCAAGCGTCGTGCGAATGCGCTCGGTGACATCGTCGGTGCTGTCCACCGTTTCCGGAGCGGCGTTCGCCTTCGGTGTTGCAGTGGCGCTTTGACGGCGCGTCTTCTTCACGGTCTTCTCCCGGTAGGACGTCTTTCAGACAACATTATCCCGCTGATTTTCGCAATAAAATTGGGCGCCGGGGGCGCACAACCCCGGCGCCCTGCGCTCAGGCTGCCTTTTGGGCATTCCTGGAGGGGAGCGCAATGCCTTTCCCGGCGCACAGGGTTTCGATGTAGCGCGCCGAGTTTTTGATGAATACGACAGCTTCCGCATAGCCGTAGGACTGCTGTTCGTAGGTGGGATAGCCGTATTGGCTCGCCTCATAGGCTTCCCAGTCCGGAATTTCGCCGGCGGTCACGCGTTTGCCGAAGGCATCCACCATAGCGAGATAGGCATCCAGCTCCTCGGCCGTCAGGTCCGGATGGGCCGCTCGCCAGACCGGATCGTCGATCTCGATGCATTGACGCGGGTTGGGCCGCCGACGGTTGTCGGCGGTTGATTGGGCGACCTCCAGCGAGAGGTTGAGGTCAGGGTTCGCCTGCGCAAGGATCGGAAGGATCGCCTCGAAATCGACGATGCCCTGACCGACGGGCCGGGTCTGGAAATCGAGGCCGCCGGGCGCGTGTCCGACATAGGCGTCCTTGATATGGGTCTGGCGCACATGGGCCGCCACGCGCCTGGCGGCAAAGACCGGGTGCTCGCCGCGCTGGAGCATATTGGCAGTGTCCAGTACCACGCCAACGCAATCGTCCCCCACCTTGTCGATCAACCGGAGGATTTCGAAGGAGGTGATCTCGTCATGGGTCTCCATGTTCATGTGCACGCCATTCGCGCGGGCAACGGGCGCAAGCTTCAGGAGGATCTTCTCGATGGCGAGCAGCTGCTCCTCCCAGGTCACGTCGGTGCGAAAACGATCGTTTGCCAGCCGGCCGCGATAGACGGGTTTGAAATTGCCGGGAGATATCCACATTTCACGGCAGCCGATGGCGGCGCTCGCCTCGATCATGCGGGTGAAGCCCAACAGGATGTCGCCGTCGCCGACCGCCCTGAATTCCGGTGCTTCTGCGCTGCAATAGGGATTGATCTTGCCAAGGCCGCTTTCGAGGTAAAGGCCGAGTTCGTCGGCCTTCGCGCGGATGTCCCGGAGTGCGCCTGAGTCAAGGCTCGGGCTCATATCGAGAATGGTGCTGAAGAAAATGCCGCCGAGACCGAGCTCCTTGACATGGTCGAGGCTCGCCAGCGGGCCGCGTTTCTTCACCTCAGGCAGTTTTTGTCCGTCGATACCAAGTTTCATTTCGACACTCCTTATGGTTTGCCGGCGAGACGCGCCTTCCGGCGACCTGCGGCGATGGGCAATGGCGTATGGATGAGGCGTCGGCGATGGGGTGTTACGGCGACGACGAGCGCCCCTTCAGCGTGAGGTGCTGTTCGAGGAAGTGCTGGCCGATGGAGGCCAAGGTGGTGATTGCGAGATACCAGAGCGAGGCCACGAACAGCAGTTCAATGACGAGGAAGTTGCGGGCGTAGATATGTTGTGCCTGGGTCAGGAGATCCTGCATGCCGATCACCGAAACGATGGCGCTGGCTTTCAGCATGCCGATGGCCTGGTTCCCCGTCGGCGGAATGATCAGGCGGACGGCCTGGGGCAGGACGATGGTCCACAGGGTCTGGAGCGGGCGCAGCCCCAATGCGTGGGCGGCCTCGCGTTGACCTCGGTCGACGGCTTGCAGGCCGCTGCGGATGATTTCCGCCATGTTGGCGGCTTCGTGCAGGCCGAGCGCCAGGAAGCCGGCGAGCGTCGGCGTCACGAGATCGTTGATCGAGATCGTATAGCTTCCCACGCCGACCTGCGGCACGAAGAGGGCGATGTTGAACCAGAAGAAGATCTGCACGATCAGCGGAACGCCGCGGAACCACCAGACAAAGCCCGCCGCAATGGCTTTCAGCACGATATTCCGGCTGGTCGCCATGATGGCGATGACGCATCCCGCCGCGATCCCGAACAGCATGGCGGCCGCTGTGAGTTCGAGCGTCAGGACCACGCCCGAGAGAATGGAGGGGTGGATCATGTAGCGGGGGATCTCGGCCCATTGAATGCTTTGGCTTTGCGCGACAAGGGCGCCGAACGAGGCCAGCACGAAGATGGCGGCGGCGGCGACCGTGACCTGTCCCCAGCGGATCTGCAGGATGAAAGGCGGCGGCGCAAGCGGCAGAGCGGTCGAAGGGGCCGAGGGCAGGGACATGGCTTCACTCCACGGGCATGCTGGCGGCATCGTTGACCTTGACGGTCTTGACCGCGAGCGGTCCGAGACCCCAGCGGGTCATGATCGCATCATAGGCGCCGCTGTCCACCATCTGCTGCAGGCCGGCGACGATGGCGTCCCGCAGTCCAGGATTGTCCCGGGCCGTCAGCATGCCGAGATAGCCGATCGCAAGCCGGACATCGGGGAGCGCCTGGAGACCCTTGCCGTTTCCGGTCTGGTTCTGCGTCGTATAGACGGAGGTGGCATAGCCGTTGACCGTGGCGTCGGCCCGTCCGGTGCGGACCGCCTGGAGCACGTCAGGCATTTTCGGGATCGACATGATGTCCATCGGTGTCCCGCACTTCGCCGAGGCGGCCTCGACCAGTCGAGCCTGGAATGTGCCGACCGGTACGGCGACCCGTTTGCCGCACAGGTCGTCCATGGACTTGATGCCGAGCGGATTGTCCTTGATCGTCATGATCGTGGTTGCGTCGTACATGTAGTCGATGACGTCGACCTGCTTTTCCAGTTCCGGGTCGTCGTTGATGCCGGAAATCGACATGTCGAAACGCTTCGACAGGATCGCAGGTACGATGGCCGCGCCGGCGCCCACGTCGGTCATTTCGACCTTGAGGCCGAGTATGATGCCGAGCGCGGCGGCAAGGTCGATATCGATGCCGACCAGCTTGCCGTCATCGGCGTGGAAGCTGATCGGCGGTGTGAGATCGGTCGCCACCCTCAGGATGCCCTTTTCTTTCAGGGCGGGTGGCAGTCCGTCGGCGAGTTTCTGTGTGAAGGTGACGCCGGGCAGGTTCGCGACACCCTCGTCGGGCGCCATCGTCGCCACTTCGCTCAAGGCCGATGTGCCGCTGGCGGCGGCCAATAGTGCGGCCGCAAGGCCGACCAGCCCTATTCGTCTCACTGTAGCAATGCGATTCATGTGCTCCCCTTTTCTGTTGTCGGTCCAGATGCGTGACGGGAATGAAGGTGAAAGCGCTGCTTTATGGTGACCGCTTTTGGACGGTTGATGCCGTGCGACTATTTTTGTATACTCTTCTTGCGACACGATATGCGCAAGAATATTCTTACAGGCCTTCGATGTTGCCGGCGAAGTCTGGCCCTGCGACCGTCTTGCATCGGCAGAGATGTTTGGGCGGATATTTTGTGCGATATAATTTACGTTATTGTGCACAAAGTTATGCGGCTTGTAAACAAGAATCTCGGCGCGTGGCGCTGGCGCGATGCGTCAGCAGCGGTAAAAGACGGAAGAGGCGCGAGATTTCCCGACCGCCGGGTGCGGCGATCGTGATCGAAGACAGGCGTAAAGGCAGAATCGGGGCTTACCCGAAGATGTAGTCCAGATTGGGCTCGTCGACGTCGTAGTCGTCGAGGCGCAGCGTGCTCTCGAGATGCTCCAGGTGCTGCTTCATCGTGGCGCTCGCGGCGACGGCGTCACCCCGCTCGATCGCATCGACGATCGCTTCATGTTCCTCGACGGAGCGGCTGAACGTCAGGCCGCCGCCATAAAGGCTGATGATCAGCGAGCTTTGGGACAGGATGGAGTTAAGGATTCCGTAAAAGACCTTGCTGCCGGAAAGGCGGGCGAGCGCGAGGTGGAATTCGCCCGCCATGCGAACGGCTTCCCGGCGCTGTCCGTTGCTCCGCGCCTCCTCTTCGGCCCGGATATGCGCGCGGAGCGTCTCCAGCGCGCCCGGCTCCAATTTGGCGGCAACCCGCTGGACGACAAGGTCTTCCAGCGACCGTCGAGCACTGAAAATGTCGCGCGCGTCAGCCTCCGTCGGTCGTGTGACGAAGGCGCCGCGGTTGGGGATCAGCTCGATCACCTTCTGATGCGACAGCGCCAGGAAGGCCCGGCGTATATGGCTGCGACCCACGGAGAAATAGGTTGCCAGGGCTTCTTCGCCAAGCTTGGTGCCCGGCCGGATCCGCTGCTCGTAGATGGCCCTCAGGATGGCGTCGAACACGCGCTGGCCGGCCGGCTGCAAGCCTTCGGCGCCCGGTGTCGCTTCTTTTTTCTTCTGCTGATTGCTCACGACGTTAGATCGCTTGTCCAAGCTGACTGCACCCAGTGATAGAGCCTCCGGCGGTCGCCGGCGAGCCTGCTCCTGTTTACGATAGGCCGTTGTTGGAATCCATCGTGAAAATTGTGCGCAAAATAATATTGACTTGCGCACAAAACTTTGAGACTTGTTGTGCAACAGAGAGCTGCGGCTCGATCTGCCGGCCTGCGGAGCGTGGGCCGGATCCCTGCAATGACTAACCACAGGGACTGCGCGATATGCATGCAATGCTCGATCAACATGAACGTCTTCCCGCCAACCCCAGCGAGGAGTCGTCGCGTCGCGGCGTCCGCCTGGCGATTGAACGCATGAGCCATTCCTATGGCGCCCTGCGTGTTCTGCATGACATCGATTTCACGGTGGAGCCCGGGGAGACCGTTGCGCTGCTCGGTCCGAGCGGTTGCGGCAAGACGACGATCCTCCGGCTCATCGCCGGGTTTGTTCGCCAGACCGAAGGGCGCATCCTGATGGGCGACAAGGCGATCGACGACATCCCGCCGAACCGCCGGCAGATCGGCCTCGTCTTCCAGAACTACGCGCTGTTCCCGCACATGACGGTGCGCGAGAATATCGGCTACGGCCTGGTGGCGCAGGGCAGGAAACGCCAGGAGGTCCGGCCGCGCGTCGACGAGATCCTGGAACTGATCCAGCTTGCGAAGTTTGCAGACCGCCTGCCGCGCGATCTGTCGGGCGGCCAGCAGCAGCGTGTGGCGACCGGCCGTGCGCTCGCCACCCAGCCGCGGCTGATGTTGCTCGACGAGCCCTTCGGCGCTCTCGACAAGAACCTGCGGCTCGACATGCAGATCGAGTTCCAGCGCATCCAGCGGGAATTCGGCATCACATCGATCATCGTCACCCACGACCAGGAAGAGGCCTTCAGCCTCGCCAACCGCGTGATCGTGCTGAACGGTGGCCGGGTGGAGCAGATCGCAGCGCCCGCCGCGCTCTACGATCGACCGGCGACCCTCTTCGTCAACGGTTTCGTCGGCAGCACGAACCGACTCGACGCCGAGATCGTCTCGGTCGAGGCGAACGCCTTCGCTGTGCGCCTGCTCGGCTTGCAGACGGTGACGGTCAACGCTCGCACGACGGCCCATGCGGGCGACCGTGTGACCGTCACTGTTCGCCCCGAGCACCTTTCCATCAGCGCCGGAACCGTGCCGGGAGCGTTACCCGGCATCGTCGACGCCGTTCTGCCGGTCGGCCCGGTCTTCATCTATGAAATCGCCTTGAAGGACGGTACGCCCGTCAAGGTCAGCCAGACGCGAGCCACGGGCAGTCGCCCGCTGGAGCGTGGCACGGACGTTTCCGTCATCGTCCCTGCCGACCAATGCCAGGTCTTCGCAGACGGGAAGCGGGCAATCGAGCCCTGAAGCATACGACATCGGAAAGAGGCTGGAAGCGCGGACCGGGAGGGTCGCGCCACGGCGAAGCGTACCCACAGCAGTTCACCTATCTAGCGCCAATCAAGCCCAAGGGGGAAAGACAATGGCTGGCATGGAAATGAACCGTCGCGAACTCATTCGACTTGGTCTTCTGGCCGGCGCCGGCTTAGTCGCCGGCCCGACATTGCTGCGCGCCACGCGCGCCCATGCGGCAAGCGAGGTTGTCGCCGCCGTTTTCCCGGGAGCCTGGGAAGACATGTTTCAATCGATCGTCGCGCCGGCCCTCGCGGACGCCTCCGGGAACGAACTGGTGCTTTCGCCGGCGCTCGCTTCCGACCAGCTCGGCAAGATGATGGCCTCACCCAGCTCGCCTCCCTATGACGCGCTGCTGATGTCGCCGGGCCAGTCGGCCATCGCCATCGAGAACAACCTCATCGAGAAGGTCGATCCGAGCCAGATTCCCAATTGGGGCAACCTTTCCGAGCCGTCCTTCCAGAACGAGTGGGGACCGGCGATCACCGTGCAGCTCGACGGCCTCGCCTACAATCCGCAGAAGGTGCGCAAGCCCAAGGGCTACGGTGACCTGTTCAGTCCCGATTTCTACGGCAAGGTGGCATTCACCGGCTTCAAGAGCAACAGCGCCGTCATGGCCTGGATCCAGACCGCCAAGGCTTTCGGCGGCTCGGAGCAGAACCTCGATCCGCTCTGGCCGAAGCTGAAGGAATATCTGCCGCATGTGGGCGCCATCGCGAACGACATGAACCACCAGCAGTCGCTGTTCCAGCAGGGCGAGATCGACGTGATGATCGCCAGCACCAGCAACGTCGCGCGTCTCAAGGGCCTCGGCGTGCCGATCGAGTTCGTCGTGCCGGAGGAGGGGGCGCCGGCAACGCCGGTGAACATTCATCTTGCCAAGGGCGCGAGGGATCCGAAGGCCGTCTACGCCTATATCGACGCCGTTCTCTCGGCGAAGGTACAGGAGGCGTTGCAGGGCGCGCCGCTCGAGAACTTCCCGACCAACAAGACGGTGGCTCTCACGCCTGGTGTCGCCGCTTACATGACCCGCGAGCAACTCTCCACCTTCGTCTACCTCGACTGGAACAACATCAACGCCAAGCGCGGGGAATGGACCTCCAAGTTCGATGAGGTCGTGCGCCAGTAGGCGCACGCACCACCTTTTCTTGCCGACGTGGAGACGGAGCAGGGGTCATGAAACTAATACCGATGGTCATTCTCAACGGGCTGTTCTTCCTGGCCCCGCTCTTTCTCCTCGTGGGCATGAGCTTCAGTGGAGACGGTGGCGCGACAATCGCACATTATGCGCGGTTCTTCGTCGATCCGATCAATGTGGTGGTGCTGCGCGACACGATCTATCTTGGCATCAAAGTCATCGTCTTCACAACGATCGTAGGCTATCCCGTCGCGCTGCTCTTCATGCTGCTGGGGCCGACCGGGCGGCGCATCATGCTTTTCTGCACGGTTCTGCCGATGCTCACCTCCAATGTGGTGCGCACGCTCGCCTGGATTGCGATCCTCGGCCGGGAGGGTGTCGTCAATAACACGCTGGTCGGCATCGGCCTCACCTCCACGCCGCTGCAGTTCATGTACAACGAGCTCGGCCTGATCATTGCCCTCAGCCAGATCGAGCTGCCGCTGCTGGTCCTGCCGCTCGTCTCGGTACTCGCCAAGATCGACCGGAGCCTTTGGGAGGCCTCGACCTCGCTCGGCATGAACGCCTGGCAGACCTTCGTGCGGGTCATCCTGCCGCTCAGCGTTCCCGGCCTTATCGCGGGATGGATACTCGTCTTCGCCAGCGCCTGCATGAACTTCGTCACCCAGGCCGTGGTTGGCGGTGCGCGGCTGATCTACCTGCCGCAGTTTATCTACCAGGAAGTCAACACGCTCTACGACTGGCCGTTCGCTGCCGCCATCGCCATCGTCATGCTGACCACCATCGGCATCGTGCTGGGCGCGCTCACCGCAGTCGGCCGCAACCGGAGGATCAATGTCTATGCATAGCGCTAGCAAGAATGACTGGGCGGGCCGCTCCTTCAATTTCGTGGTGATCGTCCTCGGCTGCTTCGGTGTCGCGATCATGGTGGTGCCGGTCGTGGTCGGCTTCATGATGTCGTTGACCGCTGGCAACACCATCCAGTTCCCGCCGCAGGGGCTCTCGCTGAAATGGTACGCCAATCTGTTCGATCCCGTGCAGTCCGGCCGTATCCATGCCGCGGCATTCACCAGCCTGAAGATCGCCTGCCTTGCAACGATGCTTTCGATCTTGATCGCCGTGCCGGCTGCGCTGGGCATGGCGCGGGAAGGTCGTCGGTTTGCCTTCCTCGAACCCTTCTTCATGCTGCCGATGGTTCTGCCCACGCTGGTCTTCGGCATCGCGGCCCTGATGTTCTTCGTCAAGCTCGGCGTCGACCCCTCCTTCTGGCTGGTCGTCGTCGGTCACACGGTCATCTTCACGCCGCTCGTCTTCCGCACGACGGTCGCCGTGGTCTCGCAGCTCAGCCCGACGCTCGGCGAGAGCTCGATGATCCTCGGGGCAAGCCGCGCCCATACGATGCGCCGCATCACCCTGCCGCTGATCATGCCGGGCATTCTCGGTGGGGCGCTGCTGGTTTTCATGAGTTCGCTCGACAATGTCTCGGTCTCGCTCTTCCTTGCCGATGCGCGCACGAGCGTTCTGCCCATCCGGATGTGGCGCATGATCGAGGAATCCCTCGACGTTCGCGTCGCCGCCATATCCGGCGTCGTCATCGCGGTCACCTTCCTGCTGGTCGTCACCGCGTCCCTCTTCGGAAATCTCGTTCCCAAGCAAAAATAGACAGAGGACTATTCGCCATGAACATGCGTGTGAAAGAAAGCCGCTACTCGGGCCGTATCGAAAAGCTGCTCGACGGTTTCGAGCCGAGCTTCGAGTTCATCGCCCCGCCGCCGCTACCGGAATCCGAATTCGCCGAGCGCGTGCGCCGTATCCGGCGGGAAGCTGTCGAAGCGGGCCATGATGCGCTGATCGTGCATACCGGCACGGTGGGATGGTTCCATACCTCGAACATCTATCTCCGCTACATCTGCGACTGGATGCGGGAAGGCATCCTGATCGTCCCCAGCGACAGCGACAAGGAAATGATCCTGGTTTCCTTCTTCACCCAGTCGGTGATCATGCCGCCGGGCGGCGAGCCGGTGGGTGTCGAGCAGATCTGGCAGGTGGGTGCCTTCGGCCGCGAATATGCCGACCGGCCGGGGTCTTCCATCGCCAAGGCCGCCGAGGCGGTGACGAAACTCATGGACGGTCTTGGCCTGAAGGCCGGCCAGATCGGCCGTCTCGGGGACAAGAACAGTGCGGAGCTCTTCCGCCACCTCGACGAGATGATGCCGAAGGCAAAGTTCGTCGCGTCAAACAGCATCATCGACCGCATGCAGAAGATCCGTTCGTCGCGCGAGGTGGCGATGACACGTGCGGCGGCGCAACTGATCTCGATCGGCACCGAGGCGGCCTATCATGTGACCCGGCCAGGTGTGACGGACACCGAGATCTTCGCCGCCTTTACGTTCGCCCAGATGGCGCGCGGCGGTGAGACCGGTGACGGCTATCAGATCGGGATCAACCAGTACGGTACCCACTGCGGGAAACCCTACGGCCACATCGTGCGGCCCGGCGACCTCATCAATCTCTACATCTCGAATGTCACCTACCAGGGCTATACCGCGCAGACGGCGCGCATGATCGCGGTCGGAGAGATCACCGCCCGCCAGGAAAAGGTGCTGGCGGTGTGCACGGAAGGCGTCAAACGGGCGGAAAAGCTGATCCGTCCGGGCGCGCTGATGAGCGACATCAACAACGCCGCCTTCGAGCCCTATATCGAGCATGGCCTGCTGACATCGCCCAATGCCCGCACCATGCCCTATAACTGGGCCTCCGGCGATGACGGCGGCGCCCGTCTCGTGCCGTATCAGCATGTGCCGGATGCTGACTGGGAAGCGCAGGGGCGCAAGCTGATGCATGTCTATCCGGCGGTGAGTGGCCCGCACAATCCCAATCTCGGCCATTCGGTCGGTATGGCCGGAGGCAGTAACAGCTTCAACATCTCCTCGCATAACTACGACCACCTCGAAGAGGGCATGATCTTCGTGCTGCACACGCAATGGCTGGAGGCGCAGTCGGCCGGCTGCAATGTTGGTGATCTCTACCTCGTGACCGCCGACGGCTTTGAAAACTTGAGCCGCCACACGCCGCTCGAAACGCATCGCGTGGCTCCGTGATTCATCTGCTCCTGCTGCAAGCGTGGCAGGAGCAAACCGCATTCCCTTGAGGTATGCGGCGCAGCAACGGCTGCTGTTGGTCGAGCTTGTGGCTCCTTCAACAGCAGCAAGCAAAGCGGGTATCGCTTCACCGTCATGTTTAACCTCCCGGTAGATGAAATCGCTGAAGGAATGCTGGCTGAAAGACAGCGCCTGCCGGCGGCCTATTGCGTGCTCTTCGAAAAGATCGTGCGTGAGGATTCGGCACTGCGATCGCTTCTTGATCCTGCCTGGAGTTGGATAGAGAAGGAGCTTGCCAGGCTCGATGCGCGCCTCAATGCGGGGGCGGGCCATGCTCTGGCCGGCGTTTCCCTCGGGGTGAAGGATACGATCGTCGTTGATGGCTTGCCGACGCGGGCGGGAACGGCGGTCGATCTTGGTGAAATTCTGTCCTTGAGACCAAGCGCCGCGGTCGCGGCGCTGCAGGCTGCGGGCGCGGTGGTGGTCGCCAAGCAGGCGACGCATCAGTTCGGATCCAGCGCCGGTCCGGCTGCCACACGTTCGCCGCGCGGATTGGACTATTATGCCGGCGGCTCGACCGTCGGTGGGGCTGTCGCCGTTGCCGCCGGATTTACGGCACTGGCACTCGGAACGGATGGCGCGGGTTCGCTGCGCAAGCCGGCGGCCCTTGCCGGTGTGGCCGGCCTTCGTCCGAAAAAGGCGACGATATGCGATGAAGGCGAAGTCAATGGTGGGCTTTTCGGGCAGAGTACGGGACTGATCGCCCGTCGCGCGATGGATATCGCCGCTGTTTTCGAGCGTTGTCCCGCACTTCTGCGTGCTCCACTGGGGGCGGAGCGGCTCGGTCCGCTTGTCATCGGCGTTCCCGATTTTGCCCGCAAGGCCATCGCGCCCTCGGCTGAGCAAGCGCTCGACGCCGCCGTCGGCAAGCTCGTGCAGATGGGCCATGCCGTCGTTTCCGTGCCGTTATGGATCGACGCGGCGGCGAGCCGAGATTTCCAGGTCGCCATGAACTTCGACAACTGGACGTTCCACGCCCCGCTGCTGGCTGCGCATGGGGATATCTACGTGCCCGCCGTCGCCGCCGCGATACGCGCCGGCGAGGCGATTTCTTCGCACGAAGCGGCCGCGGCAAAGCGCCGGCTTGTCGACCACCGTACCCGCTTTCTGGACGCGGCCGCGGCAAGAGGCATCGATCTTCTCCTCACGCCCAGCGTGCCCTTGCCGGATGCACGTATCGGCACGGCAAGTTCACAGGATCTTGCCGCGGAGACCGGCCGCTTCACCGTCCTTGCCAATATCTACGATCTCGACAGCCTGTCACTGCCGCTCATGCAGGAGGCAGAGGGAACACGTTCGGTGATGCTGACGGGGCTCGGCATTTCCCTTGCCACGCTTCTTGGCTGTGGACGTCGGCTGGAAATGCCGTATGACCAGCATAGGCGGTCGAGCCTGCTACGTGCGAATGCATGGACCGCGGCGCGATCAAGAGCCATCGTCAAGCACGTCCGTCATCCATCAAATGCCTCGGCTGGACAGGCCCGACGGTTCACCGTCAGGCCGTCCAATGCCATCACTTGGTCGTGTAACCGCCATTGACGAGGATCGTCTGGCCGGTCATCCACCAGCCCTCGGAAACCATGAACCGGATGTAGGGAACGATATCCTCGATATCGGTGAGCCCGGTCCTGGAGAATGCCGAGAGCGCGGCCGCCGTCTTGTGATAGGCAACCGCGTCGGCGCCCTCGGCCGGGTAGAAGAAGGACGTGTCCATCGGTCCGGGGCCGATCGCCGTCACCGAAATGCCGCGTGCGCCGAACTCCTTCGACGCGGCACGGGTGAAGTGCTCGACGGGCGCCTTGGTGCCGGCATAGGCGGCGTAGAAGGGCGTGAAGGCTCCGAGCAGCGAGGTGACGAGCGTGCAGATCTTGCCGTTGTCGTTGAGGTGCCTGCCAGCTTCCTTGATGAAGAAGAAGGCCGACTTGGCGTTGACCGCGCTCATCTCGTCATATTCGGCTTCCGAGATTTCGACCATCGGCTTCTTCAGCACCTTGCCGACGGTGTTGATCGCGATATCCGGCTTGCCGATGGCGGCGAGCGTGTCGGCGAAGAGCTTTTCCATTGCACCGGCCGTGGTGAGGTCGGCCTGGAAGGCGACCGCTTCTGCGCCCGCGGCCTTCACGGCGGCGACGGTTGCGTCCGCGTCGGCCTTGGTGGCGGCGCTGTTGTAGTGGATGGCGATTGCCTTGGCCCCGTGCGCAGCGAGATCGCGCGCGATCAGCCCGCCGAGATTCTTCGCGCCTCCGGCGATGATAACGGTTTTGCCCTTGATGCTGTGGTCGGTCATGGCGTGCGCCTCCGTGCTGTCTGCGGTCGCGCCAATGCAACCGCTTTCGAGGCTGCACGATATCGTCTAGAACAGTCCTATAAAGCCAACCGTTCTGAAATCACTTGTCGTCATTTCTGGACAATAGGGAGCCTTGCTTGGACCGTATCGACCTGTTCCGCATCTTCGTCCGTGTCGTCGATTGTTCGAGCTTCACGCGCGCAGCCGATATGCTGGGCTTGCCCCGCTCGTCCGTCTCCGCGGCGGTGCAGGAGCTGGAAGGCCGTGTCGGGGCGAGGCTGCTGCACCGGACGACACGGGTGGTCTCGCCGACGCAGGACGGCGCGGCCTTCTATGAGCGCTGCCTGCGGCTGATCGCGGATGTCGAGGAGGCCGAGAACGTCTTCCGCCAGACCGCTGCCCCTTCGGGCCGGCTTCGCATCGATGTTCCGGGCCGCATCGGACGGCTTGTCCTTGCACCGGCCCTTCCGGAATTTCTCGATGCCTATCCCGAGATCGACATCGATCTCGGCGTCACGGACCGCGCGGTGAACCTGGTGGAGGACAGTGTCGATTGCGTGTTGCGCGTCGGGCCGCTCGCCGATTCCGGCCTGATCGCGCGTACGCTTGGCGACCTTCCCTTGATCAATGTCGCAAGCCCCGCCTATCTCCGGCGTCATGGCGTGCCTGAAACGCCGGACGCGCTGCACGATCATCTGGCGATCAACTACGCCTCGCCATCGAGCGGTCGTATCGAGGCCTGGGAATGGGTCGAAGACGGCGCGCGCAGGACAAGACCGATGCGCAGCCGCGTCGCCGTCAACAGTGCCGAAGCCTATATCGCCTGCTGCGTGGCCGGCCTGGGTCTGATCCAGATTCCCGCCTACGACGTCCGGCACCATCTCGACGCCGGCGAGCTCGTCGAGGTGATGCCTTCCTATCGCGCGGAACCGATGCCGATGACCCTTCTCTATCCGCATCGCCAGCATCTTTCACGCCGGTTGCAGGTTTTTGCCGACTGGCTCGA
The DNA here is from genome assembly GCF_020535545.1 of Roseateles sp. XES5. Classification (NCBI taxonomy): domain Bacteria; kingdom Pseudomonadati; phylum Pseudomonadota; class Betaproteobacteria; order Burkholderiales; family Sphaerotilaceae; genus Roseateles; species Roseateles sp. XES5. The sequence goes on along the minus strand of NZ_CP084754.1, from coordinate 542,584 downwards.
GACGCTGCTCAGGCGGCAGCTTTTGTGAAGGATGTTCTCCGGACCGTTTCCGCCGGCCGGAAAACAGCCTGCGAGCAGGCGTTTTTCAGAAGCCCCTCCGGGAGCGAACGCGCTCCCGAGGCGTGTGTTTCCGATCCGCTACGCGCCCATGCCGGAAAGCAGCTCTTCAAGCTGCTCGAGCTGCTCCGGCATTGCGGCGGCCGAGCCCTGGAGGGCTTCCTCGAGCGCCTCCCGGGACGGATAGAGCTCATGAAAGGTCAGTAGCGTCGTCCCGCCCTGGTCCTCGAAGGTCACGGTCGTGACCGCGCCCTCTTCGCCCTCATCGTTGGTCCAGACGATGCGCTCGTTCGGCACCACTTCGAGATACTTGCCGTAGAAGGCCATGGTCTCGGAACCGTCGACGCCGAATTCCAGCCGGTATTTCCCGCCGGTGCGAACGTCCATGTCGCACGATACGAGGGATATGCCGGAGACCGATCTGGGCATCCACCAGCGCTGGAACAGCGCGGGCTGGCTCCACGCCTTGTAGACCATGCTCGGCGGCGCATCGAATATCCGCGTCACGACGAGTTCGCGATCGCCTCTGCGTTCGACCGCGGTGCGGTTGTGTGCGCCACCGGCGCCGTTACCCTGCTGGCTCATCGCTTCCCTCCTGTTTCATTTCAAGGATGATGTCGTCCAATGCGTTGAAGCGGGCCTCGAAGAGCCGACGATGCGCCTCGATCCACTCCGCCTCCGCCTTGAGCCCGCGTTGTCCAAGCTGGCAGGTCCTCGTCCGCCCGACCTTGTGCGTGACGACGAGCCCCGCTCGCTCGAGAACCTGGACATGCTTCTTCATGCCGGTCAGCGTCATCTTGAACCTGTCCGCCAGACTGGTGATCGACGCGTTGCCTTGCCCGAGCTGATCGATGATCCCGCGGCGGGTCGCATCCGACAGCGCGGCAAAGGAGAGGTCGAGCGGAGGATTTGAATACTGAACCATGTGGTTCAGTTTGTAGGCCGTTCGCGAGGCAAGCGCAAGGGGTTTTCCTCGGGGCCAAACGTTTCCGGCTGATGTTCGCGGGTTCCCGCCCGATCGCTGGATCTTTCCTCGACGGGGCGCGCGGTTGCGTTCCGCCTTTTCTACAGCCTGAAACTTGGTGTTTATTAATAATTTTAGACAATAAACGAATTTGGCGGCAGGCTTCTGAAAGCTGCTGCCACTCCGGCGCCGGTCGCGCGCTTCTCCCTCCATGATGGAGACCTCTGCAACGAACGTGTCCCGTCGCGGCCATCGCCGCAGACGTCTTTCATGGTGAGGATTTCATGCTCAAGCTTATGGCCAAGTCGCTCGCGACGAAGCTCATCGTGGTCACGGGCGGCACGATCGCCCTGGTGATGCTCGCCTCGAACACCGTGCTGATCGACCAGACGCAGAACCGCGTTTCCGATCTCGTCTATGCGCAGGCCAGTACCGAGGCGAAGGCGATCGCGGCCGATATCGCGACCGATGTCGGCCAGATCGTCAGCGCTGCACGCTCCATGTCGGGCGTCATCGAGCTGGGGCGTGCCGGCGGACATCTCGATCGCAGGGAAGTCGTCGATATCACCAGATCGAGCCTCGACAAGAACAGCTTCGCCTTCGGCGCGTGGTTTGCCGAGGAACCGAATGCCTTCGACGGCAGATCGCGCGAAACGCCCGAGCAGCTTGAAAACGGCACCTATGCGGACGGTTCGTTCAACCTGTTCTGGACCCGGCAGACGGACGGTTCCGCCAAGCTTTCGACCTTCAAGTCCGACTATGCGGCCGAATGGTACGCGCTCGCCGCGAAGACCGGCAAAGGCAACATAACCCAGCCCTATGTGGAAAGCTCGACCGGTGTCGATTTCACCATGGCGTCCATTGCCTATCCGGTCAAAGCCGACGGCAAGCTCATCGGCGTGACCGGTGTCGACATTTCCTTGAAGACGTTCCACGACAAACTCATCCAGTTGAAACCCTTTGGAACCGGCCGCGTCACGCTGCTTTCGCAGTCCGGCAAATGGATCGTCGGGCCGACGGAAGACCTCTTGATGAAGGACTACGAGGGGGATGGCGGCGAGGTCGTCAAGCAGGCGCTCGCCACCGGCAAGCCGGACCGCATCGCCAATCTCTCCTTCGACGACCTCGCCAACTTCGACCGCATCGTCTATCCCTTCACCCTGCCGGATGTCGGCGCGACGTGGGTCGTGCTGGTCGACGTTCCCCATGCCGCGATTGCCGCGCCCGTCAACGACCAGACCACGATGATGATCATCGGCGGCCTGATCGTTCTGGCGACGGTTCTGGCTGGTCTCTACTTCGCCGTTCGCACCTTCGTGCAGAAGCCGCTCGCCGGCCTCGTCGCCGATGTCGCGACGCTCGGCAAGGGCGTCTATACCCAGCCCATCGCCGGCCAGGACCGTTCGGACGAAACCGGCTCCGTCGCCAAGGCGCTCGAAGGCTTCCGCCACCAGCTCGCCGACACCAAGCGCCTGGAAGCCGAAGCCACCAACCAGCGCCAGCTGACCGAAGCCGAACGCAACCGCTCCGAAGCCGAGCGCACCGAGGCGAGCACCCTCCAGCGCGATATCGTCGCCCGCCTCGGCGACGGTCTTGCCCAGCTCTCCTCGGGCAACCTCACCTTCCGCCTCTCCGGCGACTTCCCCGGCGACTACGGCAAGCTGAAGACCGACTTCAACTCGGCCATCGCCAGCCTCGAAGAGACGATCCAGACGGTCAACGCCTCGGTCGGCAATATCGGTGGCGGCACCGGCGAGATCTCCAAGGGCGCTGCGGACCTGTCGCACCGCACCGAACAGCAGGCGGCAAGCCTCGAAGAGACGGCCGCTGCCCTCGACCAGCTCACCTCGCAGGTCAATTCCAGCGCGGAGAATGCCCGCGTCGCCGCCAAGTCGGTGGACACGGCCAGTAACGACGCCAGCAAGTCCGGTGAAGTGGTGCAGAAGGCGATCGCCGCCATGCACGGCATCGAACACTCCTCGCACGAGATCTCCAACATCATCGGCGTCATCGACGACATCGCCTTCCAGACCAACCTGCTCGCCCTCAATGCCGGCGTGGAAGCGGCGCGTGCGGGCGAAGCCGGCAAGGGCTTTGCGGTCGTGGCGCAGGAAGTGCGTGAACTCGCCCAGCGTTCGGCCAATGCGGCCAAGGAGATCAAGACGCTGATCAACACCTCGGAGGTGCAGGTGCGCGAAGGCGTCGACCTCGTCGGCAAGGCCGGCAGCGCGCTGGAGAACATCGCCGAGCAGGTCATCCAGATCAACGGCCTGATCCGCCAGATCTCCTCGTCGGCCTCCGAGCAGGCCGTCGGCCTCAAGGAGATCAATGCGGCGGTCAACCAGATGGACCAGGTGACGCAGCAGAACGCGGCGATGGTGGAGGAAACGACGGCCGCGTCGATGGCGTTGAACGACGAGGCGCAGACGCTGAAGTCGCTGGTTGCGCGCTTCCGGGCCGGTGCGGCCGCCATGGCCGCCCAGCAGCCGGTGCAGCAGGCGAGCCGTCCGCAGGCCCAGCCGCAGCGCTCTGCCTATCAGGCTCCGCGCACGACGGCCCGCGCCATCCCGCAGATCTCCGGCAACACCGCGCTTGCCCAGGACGACTGGGAAGAGTTCTGAGACGCTGCACAATCGACAATAGGAAGAGAAAAAGCCGGCGGAAACGCCGGCTTTTTGTCGGCCGGCACCGCGAAGGAAACCGCGCATGAACCGGTGCTATCGCGTCGATGCCCGGTAGTCGTCCGGCGTCATGCCGGTCATGCGCTTGAACATGGCGATGAAGGAAGAGGCGTTGCTGTAGCCGAGCGCAGCGGAAATGTGGTCCACCGTCCGGCGCGCCTCCAGCATCGGCATGGCCTTGACGACGCGCAGGCGCTGCTTCCATTCGGCAAAGGGCATGCCGAGGTCACGAAGGCAGCGGCGGATCAGGGTTCGCTCGGCGGTGCCGCAAAGCCTTGCATGTTCGGCAAGCGAGCGGTTGTCGGCGGGATTTTCCTGAAGCCGGGCGAGAACCCGTTCGAGAACAGGATCCGTCGACCAGGGCAGATAGGTGCCGACCTTCGGCGCCGTGGCGACGAGATCGACGACCACCTCCAGGAAGCGAAGATGCGCAGCGGCCCCATGATCCGTGCTGGTGTGATCGCGCAGGTGTTCCAGCATCGCCCGCAGCAACGGGCTGACCTCCAGCGCGGTGGTTTCCTGCGGCAGGCCGGTGCAGCGCGCGGGCTCGATATAGAGCGAGCAATGGACGGCGGCATGCCGGTTGAGGCCGCGATGCTCGACATGCGGCGGCAGCCAGACGGCATATTGCGGCGGCGCGAGATAGTGCGCGTCGTTGAGGCTCACCTCCATCATGCCGCTGTAGGAATAGACGAACTCGCCCCATGGATGGCTGTGCCGCGGATAGGACGCGTTTTCCGGCATCTGCGCGGAGCGGAAATAGAGGGGATGAGGAAGCGCATCCCGGAACGGCACGTCGCGAAAATGCGCGACCCCGTCCGGCTTGCCGCCTGTCAGGTTTCCGATACCGACTGTCATGAAATCACTATATCGGCCATTCCTGCCAAATGCTATTGCGACCTGCACAATCGGAGCGATGATTTTGGACAGCCGCAAATCCATCGATATCACGGCCGTCGGCCTCATGGTCGGCATTTGCCTCATCTGGGCCTTTCAGCCGATCGGCCTGAAATCCACATCGGTCTTCGCGGCGCCCGTTCTCCAGATCGGCCTGAGGTCCGGCATTGCCGCCGTCTGCGTCTTCGCGCTCGTCCGGCTCCGCGGGCAGTCCATGGAGATTGTCGGAAAGACGGCCGGGCTCGGCGCACTTGCCGGCCTTTTGTTCACCGTCGAGTTCTTCATGGTCGGCGAGGCCCTCAAGCACACCTCGGCCTCACATGTCGTCGTCTTCCTCTATACGGCGCCGATCTTCGCGGCGCTCGGCCTGCATTGGAAACTGCCATCCGAGCGCCTTTCGGCGGTCCAATGGAGTGGGATCGCGGTGGCGTCGGCGGGCATCGCGCTTGCATTCCTGACGCCGCAGGAGGGTCAAACGGCTGCAAGCCTCGGTTCCATGCTGTGGGGCGATGGGCTGGCGCTCATGTCGGGGGCGGCCTGGGGGCTGACGACGGTCCTGATCCGGACGACGCGGCTCAGCAGCATCCCCGCGACCCATGTCCTGTTCTACCAGCTGGCGATGGCTTTCATCGTCCTGACAGGCGCGGCCGTGCTTGCCGGCGAGACGACGTTCGTTCCGGCGCCCGCGCTCCTCTTCAACATCGCGTTCCAGGGCTTCATCGTCTCCTTCCTCAGCTTCCTGACCTGGTTCTGGCTGCTGACCCAGTATCGTGCCTCCCAGCTCGGCGTCTTCTCGTTCATGACGCCGGTGTTCGGCGTCATCCTCGGCGTGCTCGTCCTCGGCGAGCCGCTGACGTCGGAATTCGTCGCCGGCACGGCCGGCGTGCTTCTCGGCATCATCATCGTCAGCGCCTATCCGTGGATAGTGCAGCTTCGGTCGACAAGGCCCCGGTCCGCGGGGCAAACGAAAGCGTCCTGAGCGCGCCGCGTCGCGGGCGAATTTCCAGCCACCGGCGCGTGCCTTGACCGGGCGGGCGGTATCGTGCAGCGGCCCGTTTTCCGCGGCGCCTTTTGGCGTGTCGCAACACATCGCAGCAAAATGAGAGTCCAATCACGCCCGACGTTTTCGTCGTTGACGAAGGGAATTTCCGTGACTAAAACTTTTAGTCGATAAAAAATTTAAGAAGCACAAATTTAATCGGACCGGAATGCGCGTTCGAGCGGAGTGTCGGACGTGACGCAGGCGGTGACGGCCACGGTCCGCGGATTGGGGCATCCATATCGGGTGCGCAGAGGGAGGAGTGAACGATGTCGACAAAAGTGCTGGACGGCGGGGCCGGGGTGAGCCCCGGACGTGAGACGCCGGCCGAGGGAGAGGCGCATACGCTGCGGCGGCGGCTCGAAGTATCGCATGTTGTATGCCTGGCCATGGCGGATGCGTCGCCGGCCATGGCCGTTCTGCTGCTGACGGCGGGCGTGTTCCAGGTGGGTGGGACCTTCGGCGTCGGCGCCATGCTCATTCTCAGCGTCGTCGTGGTGCTGATCGCCATGTGCCTTGGCGAGCTCGCCTCGACATATCCGTCGACGGGCGGCTCCTATTCCATGGTGCGCAGCGCCCTGCCGGAGCCGCTGGCCTGGATCACGCTCTTCAATTTCGTCACGCAGGGCATCGTCATTCCGGCATCGCTGCTTCTGGGGATTCCGATCTTCCTCAAGAACATGCTGCCGTGGATCACCGTGCCCAACGAGGTGATCGCCTTCGTGCTGCTGGCCATTTCCGGCGCCATCGCCATCACCAAGGTCGAAATCGGCGCGAAGGTGAACATCGCCATTCTCGTTGTGCAGCTGGTCGTCGTCGGGCTTATCGTGCTGGCGGCCATCGTCGCCCCGGTGCAGAATCCTATCGATATCGTCTTCCATCCGGTCGTGCTGGAAAATGGCCAGCTCGTGCCGCTGACGCTCGGCATCGCGCTGGCGACGCTCGCCCCCGCCTTCAACGTGCTGAACGGCTACGATGCCGTGTGCGGTTTCGTCGAGGAGCTGAAGGGCGGCGCACATGATGTCGGCAAGGCCGTGATCTATGCGGCGATCCTTGCCTCCATCCTCATCACCATCCCGCTCTTTGCCGGGGTCATTGCCGCCCCGGATCTCGTCGCCTTCCTGCAATCCGACGCGCCGATCGTTTCGGCGGTCGAAAGCGCGCTCGGTCCGTGGGCCAGCACGATCGTCAATATCGGCGTCATCGCGGCGCTCTTCAACGCGGCCCTGACGCTGCAGATGTACTTCGCCCGCGGTGTCTTCGCCTCGGCGCGCGACGGTCTCTGGCCGCCGGCGATCGGCAACAAGCTTGCCGAGCTGAACCGCTTCCGCTCGCCGGGCTGGGGCGTCGCCGCGCTGCTCGTGCCTTCGGTCTTCCTGATCATGATGTCCAGCCTCGATTGGCTCATCATGTTCGCGGGCACCATGATCGCGACCGTCTATTTCTTCGTCGGGATCGCCGCCTTCTGGAGCCGCATTTCCCAGAAGCATGTCCACCGTCCCTTCAAGATGCCGTTCTGGCCGCTGCCACCCATCATCGTCGTCGGTTTCACCGGCTATGCCCTGGTGACGCAGACCACGGACTTCCTGATCGGCGAGCTGGTGCTGGCAGGTATCGCCGTCGCCCTGTGGGCGCTGTCGAAGCTCTGGCGCAAGACCGCCTGAGCACGAAACCTGATCCGAAACGGAAAACCCGCCGCTGGATCAGCGGCGGGTTTTTGTTGTTCCTGTAAGGATCAGGACGCAGACGGTCTCAGCACTCCGGCAGATTGACGGCGAGGCCGCCGATCGACGTCTCCTTGTATTTTTCAGCCATGTCCTGCCCGGTCTGGCGCATCGTCTCGATGCAATTGTCGAGCGGCATGAAATGCTGCCCATCGCCGCGCAGCGCAAGGCTCGCCGCCGAGACGGCCTTGATGGCGCCGAGCCCGTTGCGCTCGATGCAGGGCACCTGCACGAGCCCCGCCACCGGATCGCAGGTCATGCCGAGGTGATGTTCGAGCGCGATTTCCGCGGCGTTCTCGATTTGCTCATTGCTGCCGCCGAGTGCGGCGCACAGCCCGGCGGCGGCCATGGCGGCGGCCGAACCGACCTCGGCCTGACAGCCGCATTCCGCGCCGGAAATGGAGGCGCGGTGCTTGATCAAGCCGCCGATGGCGGCCGCCGTCAGGAGGAATTGCCGCGCCCCTTCCGCGCTCGCCCCGATGCAGTGGTCGCGGTAGTACCGCAGCACCGCAGGCACCACGCCGGCCGCACCGTTGGTCGGCGCCGTCACGACGCGCCCGCCGGCCGCATTCTCCTCGTTGACCGCCATGGCATAGACGAGCAGCCAGTCGGTGGCCGCATGCGGCTGGGCCTGGTTGCTGCCCCGTTCATTCAGTAATTGCTGGTACAGGCCGCGGGCGCGACGCCGCACGGAGAGGCCCCCGGGAAGGATCCCGTCCTGCCGAAGGCCGCGGTCGAGGCAATCGTCCATCGCGGCCTGCAACTGCTCCAGTCTCGGCTCCAGGTCGGCGCCGTGGCGGACGCGCTCGTTCGCCGTCTTCATCGCGGCGATCGTGAGGCCGGCGCTCCGCCCCATCCGCAGCATTTCGGCGGCGGACGTGAAGGGATAGGGAACGGCATCCGTGGCGGCCTCCCGGGAAGCCGGCGCGCCGGAAAGCTCGTCTTCGTTGACGACGAAGCCGCCGCCGATCGAGTACCAGACCTGCCGCAGCAGAATGTCTTCGGCAGGACCGAGCGCCGTGAAGACCATGCCGTTGGCATGGCCCGGCAAGGGCGGCCCGTAATCGAAGACGAGATCGGCGCCGGGATCGAAGCCGATGGGGCCGACGCCCGGCACGGCAAGACGCCGTGTGTCCTGCAAGTGCGCCACAAGCGCTTCGGCCTGATCGGGATCGAGCGTTTCGGGAAGGAACCCCAGCAGCCCGAGAAACACGGCGCGGTCGGTCGCATGACCCTTGCCGGTGAAGGCAAGGGAGCCGTGCAGGGAAACGGTCAACCGGACGCATGCCGCCCGGTCGGGGAGAGTGGAAAGGGCGCCGAGAAAGCGCGCCGCGGCGACCATCGGTCCCATCGTGTGCGAGGAGGACGGACCGACGCCGATCTTGAAGATGTCGAAAACGGAAAGAAACATGAGGGATTCCTGACGGATCGCCCCCGGCGGCAGGCCGGGGGCGATCATCTCACTCGGCGGCTTCCGCGTAGCTTTCCAGCGGCGGGCAGCTGCAGACCAGGTTGCGGTCGCCATGCACGTTGTCGATCCGGTTGACCGGAGGCCAATACTTGTCCGTGCGGAAGGAGCCTGCCGGGAAGCAGGCGGCCTCGCGGCTGTAGGGGCGGTTCCACTCCCCGACGAGATCTTCCACCGTGTGCGGCGCGCGCTTCAGCGGATTGTCGTCGGCGTCGAGCGTGCCCGCGGCAATCGCTTCGGCTTCGGCGGCAATGCCGAGCATCGCGGCGATGAAGCGGTCGAGCTCGGCCTTGGGCTCGCTTTCGGTCGGTTCCACCATCAGCGTGCCGGCGACGGGCCAGCTCATGGTCGGCGCGTGGAAGCCACAGTCGACAAGGCGCTTGGCGATGTCGTCGACGCTGACGCCGGCCCGCTCCTTCAGAACCCGCGTGTCGAGGATGCATTCATGCGCGACATGACCGGCCGCCGAGGCGTAGAGGATCGGATAGGCCGAGGACAGCCGCCGGGCGATGTAGTTGGCGTTGAGGATCGCGGTCTTGGTGGCCTGGGTCAGGCCCTCGCCGCCCATCAGCAGGCAATAGGCCCAGGAGATGAGCAGGACCGAGGCCGAACCGAAGGTGGCGGAGGAGACGGCGAAGTCACCCGCCGCCGGATTGCCCGGCAGATGCGGCACGAGATGCGCCTTGACGCCGATCGGCCCCATGCCGGGACCACCGCCGCCATGCGGGATCGCGAAGGTCTTGTGCAGGTTGAGATGGCTGACGTCGCCGCCGATATCGCCGGGCCGTGCAAGGCCGACCATGGCGTTCATGTTCGCACCGTCGATATAGACCTGACCGCCATGGGCATGGGTGATGGTGCAGATCTCGCGCACGGTGGTCTCGAAGACGCCATGGGTCGAGGGATAGGTGATCATGCAGGCGGCGAGGTTTGCGGCGTGAAGCTCGGCCTTGGCGCGGAAGTCCGCGACGTCGATATTGCCGTCGGCCGCAACCCCGACGACGACCACCTTCATGCCGGCCATCTGCGCGGAAGCCGGATTGGTGCCATGCGCGGAGGTCGGAATCAGGCAGACGTCGCGATGGCCTTCACCGCGCGCGGCGTGGTAGCGGCGGATCGCCAGCAGGCCGGCATATTCGCCCTGCGCGCCGGAATTGGGCTGCATGGAAAAGCCGTCATAGCCGGTGATCTGGCAGAGCTTTGCCTCGAGGTCGGTCAGCATCTCGGCATAGCCTTCGGCCTGGTCGGCGGGCGCGTAGGGATGCAGGTTGGCGAATTCCGGCCAGCTCAGCGCCATCATTTCGGCGGTGGCATTGAGCTTCATGGTGCAGGAACCGAGCGGGATCATCGCACGGTCGAGCGCCAGGTCGCGGTCGGCGAGGCGGCGCATGTAGCGCGTCATCTCGGCTTCCGCACGATTCATGTGGAAGACCGGGTGGGTCATGAAGGCGGAGGTGCGCAGCAGCGCCTCGGGCAGGCGATATTCATGCGTGAGCACGTCGTCGGCCATGCCGCCGCCGAAGGCGCGCCAGATCGCCTCGGTATGGCTGCGCCGGGTCGTCTCGTCGAAGGCGATGCCGATCCGCGTCTCGCCCACCGGCCGAAGGTTGATGCCCTCGCGCAGCGCGGCTGCGAGGATAGCGTCGCGGCGCGGGCCGCATTCCACGGAGATCGTGTCGAAGAAGGTCGTCGGCGCGACATCGAAGCCGAGCGTTTCCAGTCCCTTGACCAGCCGCACCATCTTGCGATGGATGCGTTCGGCGACGGCGCGCAGGCCATCGGGGCCGTGGAAGACGCCGTACATCGAGGCCATGACCGCGAGCAGCGCCTGGGCGGTGCAGACATTCGACGTCGCCTTTTCGCGGCGGATGTGCTGCTCGCGCGTCTGCAGCGACAGGCGGTAGGCGCGGTTGCCGCGGGCATCGATGGAGACGCCGACGATGCGGCCCGGCATGGAGCGCGTGAGGTTGGAGCGTACCGCCATATAGGCCGCATGCGGTCCGCCATAGCCCATCGGCACGCCGAAACGCTGGCTGGAGCCGATGGCGATATCGGCGCCCATCTCACCCGGTGGCTTGAGCAGCGCCAGCGCCAGCGGGTCGGCGGCGACGGCAGCGAGCGCCCCGGCCTGCTTCAGGGCGGCGATGGGGCCGGTGAAGTCCTGCACGTGGCCATGGGTGCCGGGATACTGGAACAGCGCGCCGAAGACTTTCGACGGGTCGAGATCGGTGAAGGGATCGCCGACGATCACCTCCCAGCCGAGCGGTTCGGCGCGGGTCGCGACGACGGCAATGGTCTGCGGGTGGCAATGATGGTCGACGAAGAAGGCGCGCGCCTTGCTGCGCGACGCGCGCTCGCACAGCGCCATCGCCTCGGCGGCGGCAGTGCCCTCGTCGAGCAGCGAGGCATTGGCGACGTCGAGCCCGGTCAGGTCGGCCATCATGGTCTGATAGTTGAGCAGCGCCTCCAGGCGGCCCTGGCTGATTTCCGGCTGGTAGGGCGTGTAGGCAGTGTACCAGGCCGGGTTCTCGAAGATGTTGCGCTGGATCGCCGGCGGCGTGACGGTGCCGTGGTATCCCTGTCCGATGAAGCTGGCATTGGGCGTGTTCCTCGCCGCAACGGACCGAAGGCGTTCCAGCACGCCGCGCTCAGACAGCGCCTTGCCCCAGGCGAGCGGACGTGTCTGCCGGATGTCGGCGGGAACGATGGCGTCGATGAAGGCGTCGAGGCTCTCGGCGCCGACCGCGTCCAGCATGTCGGTCATTTCGCGCGGGGAAGGGCCGATATGACGGCGGTTCGCGAAGTCGTAGGGGGCGTAGCCCGTGGGTGTGTAGCTCATGGGTGTCTCCTCAACCGACAAGCGCCAGGTAGGCCGCTTCGTCCATCAGCGCCGCGGCGTCGTCCGGATTGGCAAGGCGAAGCTTGAAGAACCAGCCTTCGCCCTGGGGCGCCCTGTTGATCAGGGAGGGGTCGGAGAGGACGTCCTCGTTGACCGCGACGATCTCGCCCGCAAGCGGGCAATAGACGTCGGAGGCGGCCTTGACGGATTCCACGGTCGATGCGGCGCCGCCCTTCTCCAGCACGGCGCCGACCTCGGGCAGGTCGACGAAGACGAGGTCGCCGAGCTGCTCGGCGGCGTGCCGGGTTATGCCGACGGTCGCGACATCGCCCTCGATCTTCAGCCATTCGTGGTCTTCGGTGAATTTCAGCATGACGGGTTCCTCAGGTGCGCTTGTAGCGCTGGGTGATGAAGGGAAGGGGCGAGACGGAGACGGGAAGGCGCTTGCCGCGCACTTCGGCAAACAGCGGCGTCCCGGCTGCCGCGAGGGCGGTGGGAACATAACCCAGGGCGACCGGCGCATTGACGGTGGGGCCGAAGCCGCCCGACGTCACCTGTCCGATAGGCTCGCCGCCGGTCTCGGCGGCGAAAAGCAGCGCGCCTTCGCGGATCGGCGCGCGGCCTTCGGGCCGCAACCCGACACGACGGCGCGCCGCACCGGCATCCAGTTCCGCAAGGACGATATCGGCACCGGGGTAGCCGCCGGCACGTGCGCCACCGGCGCGGCGCACCTTCTGGATGGCCCAGGTCAGGCTGGCTTCCACCGGGGTGGTGGTGGTGTCGATGTCATGGCCGTAGAGGCACAGGCCGGCTTCCAGGCGCAGCGAGTCGCGCGCGCCCAGGCCGATGGGCTTGACCTCGGCGTGGGCCAGCAGCTTGCGGGCCAGGGCCTCGGCCTGGTCCTGGTGGACCGAGATCTCGTAGCCGTCCTCGCCGGTGTAGCCGGCACGCGCCACGATGCAGCGGGCGCCGGCGAGCGTGACGTCGGCGACTTCCATGAAGCGCATGGCCGCCACTTCGGGCGCAAGGACGCAAAGCGCCGCTTCGGCCTCGGGACCTTGCAGGGCGATCAGGGCGCGGTCGGTGATTTCCTCGATCGCGCAGTCGCCGGCGAGATGCCGGCGCAGATGGGCGATGTCCGCAGCCTTGCAGGCGGCATTGACGACGAGGAACAGGTGGTCGCCGCGATTGGCGATCATCAGGTCGTCGAGGATGCCGCCGTCGTCGGCGGTGAACAGGCCGTAGCGCTGGCGTCCGGGTTTCAGGCCGAGCACGTCCACCGGCACCAGCCGTTCGAGCGCCAGCGCCGCATCCTCGACCCTGCCGGACTTCGGGCGCAGGATGACCTGTCCCATATGGCTGACATCGAAAAGCCCGGCCGCGGCGCGGCAATGCAGGTGCTCCTTCAGCACACCGTCCGGGAACTGGACCGGCATCTCGTATCCGGCGAAGGGGACCATCCTGCCGCCATGCGCGATGTTGAAGGCGGTGAGCGGCGTTTGCCGCAGGTCGTCTGGCAAGGTCATGGAAAGGCTCCGATAAAAGCGCGAAACGGTTCGGGGGGCGTCAGTCCGGGCGACGGGCGGCAAGGGCGGCGGCGCAGGCCTCCTTCACCGCTTCGCCCATGCCGGGGTGGGCGTGGGACGTCGTGACGATGTCGGTCAGGGTCGCGCCGAGCCGGAGCGCCAGGACAAGCTCCTGCAGGAGTTCGCCGGCGCCGTGGCCGAGAATATGCGCGCCGAGGACCCGCCCGGTCTCGGCGCAGGCGATCACCTTGACGAAGCCATCCGTGGCGCCGATGGCGCGGGCGCGACCGTTCGCCAGGAAGCTCACCTTGCCGGTGAGAACCGCGCGGCCGGCGGCCGCCGCATCCTCTTCCGTCAGGCCGACGCCTGCGATCTCGGGCGCCGTATAGACCACGCCCGGCACCAGGCCGTAGTCGGGTGCGCCATGCGGCTTGCCGGCAAGCGCGTCGATACAGGCGGCGGCATCCTCTTCCGCCTTGTGGGCGAGCATCGGTCCGGGCACGACATCGCCGATGGCGAGGATGCCGGGCACGCTGGTGCGGAACGCGGCATCCACCGCGATGAAGCCGCGCGCGTCGCGCTGGACACCCAAAGCCTCGAGCCCGAGCCCGCCGGTGTACGGCCGCCGACCGATGGCAACCAGCACGGCGTCGGCTTCCAGCGTTTCCCTGCTGCCGGAGGCGCGGTTTTCGATTTCGACAGCGACCGTCTCGCCCGCATGGGTGACGGACGTGACCGCCGTGTTCAGCTTGAAGCCGATGCCGTGGCGGGCGAGAAGCCGCTGGGCATTCTTGGCAAGCTCGCCATCGATGCCGGGCAGGATGCGGTCGAGATATTCGACCACCGTCACCCTGGCGCCGAGGCGCGACCAGATCTGGCCGAGTTCAAGGCCGATGACGCCGGCGCCCACCACCACCAGCCGCTCCGGCACCGCCTCCAGCGACAGCGCGCCGGTGGAGGAGAGGACGCGTTTTTCGTCGAAGGGCACGCCGGGCAGGGCGGCGGGCTCGGAACCGGTGGCGATCAGGATATGCCGTGCGGCGATCGTGCGCCCATCCACCACGACCTGACCCGGCGCGGCAATGGTCGCACGCCCTTGGATGAAGTCCACGCCCGCCTTCTTGAACAGGAAGGCGATCCCCTTGGTGAGATCGGAAACCACGCGGTCCTTGCGCGCCATCATGCGCGAGAGGTCGAAGCGGGGGGCCTCCATTTCAATGCCGTGGTCGGCAAGCGTCTTCAGTTCGGCCCAGTGTTGGGTGGACGACAGCAGCGCCTTCGACGGGATGCAGCCGACATTCAGGCAGGTGCCCCCGGCGGTGGCGCGTTCGTCGATGCAGGCCACCCGCTTGCCGGCTTGCGCGGCGCGCAGGGCGGCGACATAGCCGCCCGGTCCCGCGCCGATGACGACGAGGTCGAAATCAGACATTCGCCTTGCCTCCATAGATCGGGAAGGCGAGGCAGAGCGCGGAGACCTTCTGGTGCACGGCCTCTTCGACGGATGCGTCCGGGCCGTTGCGCAGGCTGTCCAGCACGTCGCCGATCAGGTGGCCGATCTGCCGGAACTCTTCTGGGCCGAAGCCGCGCGAGCAGCCGGCGGCCGTGCCCAGGCGGATGCCGCTGGTGACCATGGGCTTTTGCGGGTCGTTGGGGATGCCGTTCTTGTTGCAGGTCATGTGGGCGGCGCCCAGGATGGCCTCGGCTTCCTTGCCGGTCAGGTTCTTGGGGCGCAGGTCCACCAGCATGACGTGGCTCTCGGTGCCGCCCGAGACGATGCGCAGGCCGCGCGTGACGAGAACTTCGGCGAGCGCCTTGGCGCTGGCGACGACCCGCCCGGCATAGTCGGTGAAGTCGGGTTGCAGGGCTTCCTTGAAGGCCACGGCCTTGCCGGCGATGACGTGCATCAGCGGGCCGCCCTGGATGCCGGGGAAGATGGCCGAGTTGATCTTCTTGGCAATGGCTTCGTCATTGGTGAGGATGATGCCGCCGCGCGGACCGCGCAGCGTCTTGTGCGTCGTGGATGTCACCACATGGGCATGCGGCATCGGGCTCGGATGATGACCGGTGGCGACGAGGCCGGCGATATGGGCCATGTCGACCATCAGGAGGGCGCCGACGCTGTCGGCAATCGCCCGGAAGCGGGCGAAATCGATGACGCGGGAATAGGCCGAGGCGCCGGCGATGATCAGCTTCGGCCGTTCGGCCTCGGCCAGCGATGCGACCTGCTCGTAGTCGATCGTCCCCTCCGCCGTCAGGCCGTAGGTGATGGCGCGGAACCACTTGCCGGACAGCGCCGGCCGGGCGCCGTGGGTGAGATGGCCGCCGGCATCCAGCGACATGCCGAGAATGGTCTCGCCCGGCTGGAGCAGCGCCAGCATTACCGCGCCATTCGCCTGCGCGCCGGAATGGGGCTGCACATTGGCGAATTCGGCGCCGAAAAGCCGCTTGACGCGGTCGATGGCGAGCTGTTCGACCACGTCCACCTCGCCGCAGCCGCCATAGTAGCGCTTGCCCGGATAGCCTTCCGCATATTTGTTGGTCAGCACCGAACCCTGCGCCGCCATGACCAGCGGGCTGGCATGGTTTTCCGAGGCGATCAGTTCGATCTCGCCCTCCTGGCGACGGCCCTCGGCCTGAATGGCCGCCCAGAGGGCCGGGTCGAAAACGGAAAGCGGGGTGGTGCCGTCGGTCATGTCTTTCTCCTCCAGATGACGATGCGCAGCGCGGGCTGGCCGAACTTTTGCGGGAGGATATCGAAGGACGAGCATTGTTGAACTTCATAGTTCTTATGCTAGCATGAGGATTGTTCATGATAGGAGCGGCCGTGCGCAATATCCCGACAGACCTGATGCGCAGCTTCGTCAAGGCAATCGACGGCGGCAGTTTCACGCGCGCGGCCGAAATGGTCGGGCGCACGCAATCGGCCGTCAGCCTCCAGATCAAGCGGCTGGAGGATGTGGTCGGCGTGCGGCTGTTCCAGCGCCACGCCCACAATCTGCAGCTTACCGCGCAGGGGCGCACCTTCGCGCAATATGCCCGCCGCATGCTGGCCCTGAACGACGAGGTGCTGGCCCTGATGCAGAGCCCGGACGTGTCGGGCCGGGTGCGGCTCGGCGCGCCGAGCGAATATACCGACTCCCTTCTGCCCCGCCTCCTGGGCCGCTTCGCGCAGGCCCATCCCAATGTCATGCTGGAAGTGACCAGCGACCTCAGCAAGAACCTGCTTTCCCGCCAGCAGAACGGCGAGTTCGACCTGGTCATTGCCCTGCACGACGACATCCAGGGCGGGGGTGGCAAGCCCGTCCATACCGAACCGTTGATCTGGTTCACCAGCGCGGATCATTTCGGACATATGCAAAGCCCGCTTCCGCTCGTGCTGGCGCCGCCGCCCTGTGTCTACCGCCGGCGCATGCTCCAGCAGTTGAACCGGGAGACGAAGCCCTGCCGGATCGCCTATCTCAGCTCCAGCCATAGCGCCGTGCTTGCGGCGGTCAGGGCCGGGCTCGGCGTCACCGCCATGGCGCAGAGCACCGTGCCGGACGATGTCCGGCCCTTGGCGGCGGCGGATGGTCTTTCCCCGCTCGGCCATCTCGATGTGCGCCTGCACCGCCGGGCAACCGCGGAATCGGAAGAGGCGATCGATTATCTCGAGACCTACATAGCCGAGCATCTCGGCCAGGCGGGTAGCGTCGGCTCAGCGTGAGCCCCCGTTGCGGCGCCTTCACGCCGCATCACGCAATGGCTTTTTCAAGAACGCAGCGCCGCGTGAGCTCCTTGATGAAGAGCCGCTGGATCGACGAAATTCTCTGATCCAGCTTCGATACGATGACGAGCGGCGATGCATAGCGTTGCGCAGGCGTGCTCAGCCGCCGCATCTGCCCGCTGTCTTCCCAGCGCTTGGCGAAATGTTCGGGAAGGTAGCCGATCACGCGACCGCTCAGGATCAGGATGGCCTGCGCCTCCATGGTGGAGGACTGGATGCGGACCTGCGCGTCCGGATAGAAGTCGATCTCGGCCTTGTTGGCATAGGACCGCACGATGAAATCGTGGCGCGCGATGGCTTCGCTCGTCAACGCTGCCCGATCGACGTGAAACAAGGGGTGATGATGGCTGCAATAGAGCGAGTGCATCTCGTGATAGAACAGGCGCTCGCGGAAGTCCGGGCCGATGCGCATCGGCGGCGTCAGGGCGATGTCGATGCCGTCTTTCGACAGCTCGGTCATCAGCGCCTGCGGATGCGTCACGAGAAGCTCGATCTTGGCGTCCTTCACTTGACGCAGGCAGGCGTCCATGACCGCGTCGATGGGCAGCTTCGGGTCGCTGATCGTGTTGTCGACGACGCCGACGCGCAGCGTCCCGACAATCTCCTTGCGCAATTCGCCGAGCCGGCCTTCGAAATTCGAAACGGCGGCGACGAGGCTGTTGGAGGCCTCGAAAACCTCCCGGCCTTTCTCCGTAAGCTGCAAGCCGCGCCGGCCGCGACGGCACAGTTCGAAGCCGACGCGCTCCTCCAGCGCCTTGAGATGAAACGACAGCGTCGACTGGCTCATCCCAAGGGCGATCTGGGCGCCGGCGAAACCGCCGTTTTCGATGATGGAACGGAACACGGCGAGGCCGCGAAGATCGGAGGGTGAGAACCGCATACCCATCTCTCCCTGAAAGCGGAATGCATCGATCCTATCGATTTATTTGCGGAAAGGAAGCGGCGCCTCCAGGCATCCAGCGTGCCGTTGCCGCCATCGGGACGGAGACAGCAGTCGTCCACCTTCGCTGTATGCGTCGGCCGAGGTGTCTTTGAAGGAAACTTCGAAATTATCGAAACATACATCAGAAAGTCGGTGTTGATCGATGCATGCGGCCACGTAAGCTGCCGGTCACCGTCGGCGATCTGGGAGGATGCGGCCCCGGCGGATAACCGAAATCCGATCATCCAGGGCGCCGCCCTGCAGCCATCCGGCGAAGCATCGCCGGAAACGACGGCGCGCGCCAACGGGATCGATCCATTGGGAGGGAACATGAAATCCATCATTCGCACCTGTGCCTCGGCGCTCGTTGTCGCCGCCTGGTCCCTGGGCACCGCCGGCCTTGCCGACGCGGCCGATCTGCTGCAGCAGATCAAGGACAAGGGAGAGATCGTCATCGGAACCGAGGCGCGTTATCCCCCGTTCGAATTCGTCGAGGATGGCAAGGTCGTCGGCTTCAGCGTCGATCTCTTCGAGGCCGTCATGAAGGGCCTGCCGGACGTCAAGGTCGAGCGGCTGGATCTGCCCTTCCAGGGCCTGCTTCCCGGTCTTCAGGCCCTCAAGTTCGACGCAATCGTAACGTCGGTCGCGGTCAACAAGAAGCGCTACGAGACCTATCGCCTGTCGCTGCCGATCGCCGATGCGACCGTGACCTTCGTCAAGCGCAAGGGAGACGGGTCACTGACGAAGGCGGAGGACCTGAGCGGCCGGATCGTCGGCTCGCAGGCCGGATCGGCCCAGCTCAAGAGCACGCAGGACCTGTCGGCCGCGCTTGAGGCGAAAGGCCTGGCGCCCCTTCAGGAGATCCAGACCTATGTCGATTTCAACGAGGCCTATGCGGATCTCGGCGCCGGACGCATCGATGCGGTGGTGAACTCCCTGCCGAACCTGCTCTATCTGCAATCGCAGCGCGGCGACGCCTTCGAAACCGCGTCGACGACGTTCGGACCGGCCGCCTATTTCAGCTGGGCCTTCCGCAAGGACGAGGACAGCAAGCCGCTGGCCGACTTCATCGACGACCGCCTGCGCGCCCTTTCCGAAGACGGAACGGTCAAGCGGCTCCAGGAAAAGTGGTTCGGCTCCGCGACGGCCTTGCCGACCGACGCGCTCCCCGAGCCGCAAGGCTGACGCCGGAGGGAGGAGGGCAGGACATGCCCTCTGCCCGACCTTTCCGGACCCGGCCGCATCCTGTGCTTCGGCGCGGATGCGGGGGTCTTCTTCCAGCACGGTCAACCAGCGAAGGTGAGCCAGATGGCAGCCCTTTCCCTTATCTATGACAGTCTGCCGATGCTGCTGTGGGGCGCCGGCATCACCATGCTCGTGTCGGGCGTGGCCATCGTTCTCGGCATGCCGCTTGCGCTCCTTCTGTGTTTCGGCCTGACATCCTCGCGTCCCTGGATACGCGGCCTGTCGCTTGTCTATCAAAGCGCCTGGCGCGGAACGCCGATCCTCGTGCAGTTGCTCATCATCTACTATCTGCTGCCCGTCTTCGGCCTCAACGTGCCGCCGATCCTGGCCGCCATCGTCGCCCTGACCCTCAACACGGTGGCCTTCCAGGCCGACATTTTCCGCGGCGGGCTTCTCGTGGTGCCGCGTGGGCAGATGGAGGCCGCGCGCATGGTCGGCATCCGCAAATGGGCCGCCCGCCGGCGTATCCTGATACCCCAGATGTTCCGGCTGGTGATCCCCTCGCTCGTCAACGAGACCATCAGCATCCTCAAGAACTCCTCGCTGGTCTCGGTCATCGCGGTGACGGAACTGATGCGGGTGAGCCAGCAGATCGTGGCGACGACATACAGGCCGTTCGAGATCTACATCGCCGCCGCGGTCATCTACATCGCCATCAACTTCCTCCTGTCGCTGACCGGTCGCGCCGTCGAACAGCGCCTTGCGCAAGGAGCCTGACCCATGAGCGGAATACTCGAACAGTGGCGCCAGTATGCGCCCATGCTTCTGGAAGGCCTGGCGACGACCGCCTGGATCTGTGCCCTTGCCACCCTCATCGGCCTTGCGGTCGGGCTCCTCCTGGCCTGTCTGGCCATGGCGGGTCCCGCACCCGTGCGGCGTGGCGTGCGCATCTATGTCGAGATCATGCGCGGCCTGCCGATCCTGATCCTCCTCTTCGTTCTCTATTACGGCGGGCCGAGCATCGGCTTGCGCCTGAAAGCCGAAACCGTCGGCGTGCTCGGCCTCGGCTTCTATGGAGCGGCCTATTTCGCGGAGATCTTTCGGTCAGGCTTCCTGTCGATCCCGAAGGGGCAGGTCGAAGCCGCCCGGATGGCGGGCCTTTCCGCCGGCCAGATCGTCCGGCACATCAAACTGCCGCAGATGCTGGTCGTCATCACGCCGCCGATGGTCAACCAGATCATCATTCTCATCAAGGAATCGGCGGTGCTCTCCGTCATCACGGTCGCCGAACTGACCAAGAACACGGGCCAGTTCGTCAACGAAACCTACACCGTCATCGGCCCCTACCTCGCGGCCGCCCTGCTTTACTGGCTGCTGGTCGAAGCGGTCGCCGTGCTGGGCAGGCTCGTCGAGCGCAGGGTCAGGTTCTAAACAACGATCAGGATATGCAAGATGAAGCGTGCAGCCCCCCAGCCTATTATCAAGATCGACAACCTGATGAAGAGCTACGGCGCATTCACGGCCCTGTCGGGAATTTCGCTCGACATCAATCCGTCGGAAGTCGTCTGCATCATCGGCCCCTCCGGATCGGGCAAGAGCACGCTGCTGCGCTGCACCGCCTTCCTGGAGGAATATACGGGCGGTGAAATCGAGATCGAAGGGCAGCTTCTGGGATACCGCAGGACGGATAACGGCTTGGTGCGCGAGAGCGAGCGGAATATCGACGCGGTGCGGCGCAATGTCGGGATGGTGTTCCAGCACTTCAACCTGTGGCCCCACATGACGATCCTCGACAATGTCACGCTCGGACCGCGCCTTGCCAAGGGCGTTGCGCCTGAAAAGGCTGAGGTCCAGGGCCGGGCGGCGCTGGCGAAGGTCGGCCTTGCCGACTTCGCGCATCGCTATCCGGGCCAGCTGTCCGGTGGCCAGCAGCAGCGCGTCGGCATTGCGCGGGCGCTGGCCATGGAGCCGCATGTCATCCTCTTCGACGAACCCACCTCGGCGCTCGACCCCCAGCTGGTCGGCGAGGTCCTTGACACGATGAAGGACCTGGCCAGCCAGGGCATCACCATGGTCGTCGTCACGCATGAAATGGGTTTTGCCGCCCAGGTCGCCGACAGGGTGGTGTTCATGGACCGGGGCCGGGTGGTGGAAGAGGGCGCGCCGGGCAAGCTCTTCAACCGGCCGGAAAGCGCAAGGCTGCGCGAATTTCTCGATACCTGGCAGCAGCGCAATCAGCTCTTTCGGCCGGATGGGGCGGAACTGGAGAGTGCCGCCGGTTAGGCGGCGTCGCCATGCGGCGGCCTTTGCACTTCAACTATCAAAGGATAGCTGATGACCCGATCACGGTGTGCCGAAGAGGCTCCTGAGCGCTGTCAGGTCGCTGCGCAGGCGGCTGTCGATATCGTCGTCGTCGCGGTTGTCATCGGCGATGAACTGGAAGAAGCGGATGTTCTGCAGCGAGAACAGGCAATCGGCCAGCGCGGCGCTGTCGACGGCTTGCGGTACGAGGCTTCGCGCCTGGAAATCGACGATCATCGCGCGCATCAGCTCGACGAGAACGCGGTCCAGTTCGAGATAGGTCCGGCCGAAATCGCTGCTGCCTTCCTGGATGCTCGCGGACAGAACCTCGCGCCAGGTCGACTTTGCCAGGTACCGCATCGCGTGGCGACGCAGGATCTGGCCGAAGGTGGCGACGGCGTCGATGATATCCGTCGGCTTCTGTGCGATCATGGCCTTGAGCTGGCGGATCAGCAGCTGGTCGCTTTCGCTGACGAGCGCGAGCAGGAGACCGGCCTTGCTGTCGAAATAGTTGTAGACGGTGACGGCGGAGACGTCGGCGTCCTTGGCGATCAGCTCGATCGTGGTCAGCGCATAGCCATCCGTCTGGAATCGAGCCTTTGCGACTTCCAGGATACGCTCCCGACGATTTGCTTTCTGCCGTTCTCTCAGTCCCATCAAGGCCATGCCACCCGTCCGCCTCCCTCCATGGCTTTTGCCCCCGATTTCCCGGATGCGCAACCAAAATTGGTGTTGACAAGATTTTTTAGTGACATAAACTTTTTATGCTCTAAAAATTAGGGGAACCAACCATGAGCATTTCCAGACGTTCTTTCTGCTTGCTGGCAACGGCGACGGTTTTGACGGGCTTTGCCCTGTCCGCGCCGGCCTTTGCCGAAAACCCCAAGGTCGCGATCGTCCTGCCGGGCGTGAAGACGGACAAGTCGTTCAACCAGGCGGGTTACGAAGGCGTGGAACACGCCGCCAAGGAACTCGGCTTCGAATTCGCCTATAGCGAGAAGGTCGCCCAGCCCGACCAGCCGGAAGCGCTCGCCGACTATGCCCGGCGCGGCTATTCCGTGGTCATCGGCCATGGCGGCGAATTCCAGGATTCCGTCGCGAAGGTCGCGTCCCGCTTTCCCGACACCAAGTTCGTCGTCGTGAACGGCACCGAACCGGGCGGCAATGTCGCCGTCATGAGCTTCGACTTCCCGGCGCTCGGCTATGTCATGGGCTATGTGGCCGGCAAGGTGTCCGAGACCGGCAAGGGCGGTTATATCGGCGCGCAAAAACTGAAATTCTACGTCGATCTCGGCAATGGCTATGCCAAGGGCTTCAAGGCCGCCCGCCCGGACGGCGAGGTGCTGACCGCCTGGACGAACGACTGGGACGACGTCGCCAAGGGCAAGGAAGCCGCCCTCAACGAAATCAGCCAGGGCGCGGACGTCATCTTCCCCTCCATGGACAATGCCGTCGTCGGCAGTCTTCAGGGCGTGAAGGAGAAGGGCAAGAAGGCGATCGGCATCTATTACGACGCCATTTCCGACTGGCCTGATACCGTCGTGCAGTCCGCCATCTTCGACATGCGGGGCGCGCTGCTGACCACGCTGACCGAGGCGAAGGAAGGCCGTCTGGAAGGCAAGGCCTATATCTATGGCCTGGAAACGCCGAAGGCGACCCGCATCGGCACCTACCATGCCTCCGTCCCGGCCGCAGTGCAGGACGAAGCCGCCGCGATCATCGAAAAGATCAAGGCCGGCGAGATCGACGTCCACTAGGACGCCGCGCTTTCGCGCGGGGAGGGCGTTCCTCCTCGCGCAACCCTTCGCCACTCGCAAGAATCCTGGATTGTGCCATGACTGCGCAAGGACTTCGGCTGGAAAAAATCACCAAGACGTTCGGCGACTTCAAGGCGCTGGACGACGTCGACCTGACGATCGCGCAGGGCACCGTGCACGCCATTCTCGGTGAGAACGGCGCAGGCAAGACGACGCTGATGAACATCCTCTACGGGCTCTACCAGCCCGACGGGGGCCGCATTCTCCTCGATGGCGTGCCGCAGCGGATTGCCTCGCCGCGCAAGGCGATGGATCTCGGCATCGGCATGATCCACCAGCACCTGATGCTGGTGGAAACGCTGACGGTCGTCGAGAACGTGGTGCTCGGCCTGCCGGGGCAGGGCCTGCGGCTTTCCCTCGACGAACATGCACGCCGGCTGGCGGTGCTGGCCGACAGCTTCGGCTTCGATATCGATCCGCACCAGGAGGTGTGGAAGCTGCCGATGGGCATGCGCCAGCGGGTGGAAATCCTCAAGGTGCTCTATCGCGATGCCCGTCTCATCATTCTGGACGAGCCGACCAGCGTGCTGGCGCCCAACGAGGTGGAAGGCTTCCTCGAGGGGCTGCGCCGGCTGCGGGCCGAGGGCCTGTCCATCATCTTCATCAGCCACAAGCTGGACGAGGTGCTGGCCGTTTCCGACCGCATCGCGGTGCTGCGCCGCGGCGCGGTGTCCGCCGACCTTCCCATGGAAGGGGCGACCCCGCGTGAAATGGCGCGCATGATGGTCGGGCGCGATGTCGTTCTCACCACGCTTGAAAAATCCCCGCTGACATCGGACACCGTTCTGCTGCGGGTGCGGGACGTAAAGGCGCGCGACACCCGCGGCAACCAGGCGCTCAAGGGCGTCTCCTTCGATCTGAGGGCAGGGGAAATCCTCGGTGTCGCCGGTGTCGACGGCAACGGCCAGGCCGAGCTTGCCGAGGTCCTGACGGGTCTGCGCAGCGCTGAAAGCGGTGCCGTGGAACTGGGCGGCGAGGATATCACGGCCGCGGGCGTTTCCGATCGCCGGCATCGGCTCGGCATCTCCTTCGTGCCGGAGGATCGTCATGGCACGGGTCTCGTCCTCGACTTCCCGGTCTACCAGAACGCCATGATCCGCGATTTTCGGGAAGACGCCTTTTCCTCCGGCCCGATGCTGCGGACCGCCAATGCGAAGGCCGTGACGGCGGACTGGGTGCAGCGTTACGACGTGCGCCTGCAATCGGTCGATCAGGCGATCCGGTTTCTCTCCGGCGGCAACCAGCAGAAGCTGATCTTCGCCCGCGAGGTCGAGTGCCGGCCGCGGCTGCTGGTGATCATGCAGCCCTGCAAGGGGCTCGATGTCGGCGCGATAGAGGCCGTGCACCGAACCGTCATCGCCGAGCGGGAGCGCGGCACGGCGATCCTCTACATCTCCACGGAGCTGGAGCACATTCTGAGCGTCTGCGATCGCGTGGCAGTCATGTGCGCGGGGCGGATTACCGGCATCATTTCCCCGGAAGAGGCGACGGCCGAACGCGTCGGCGCGCTCCTTGGCGGACTTGCAGAGGCGGAGGTGGCGTGATGCTGCGAGCCATCCAGTATTTCTATGTGTTGCGCCCGGTCTGGGCCGTACTCGTCGCCCTGCTTGCGGGCGCGGGACTGATCGCCGTCGCAGGCGTCAATCCGTGGGATGCCTATGGCGCCCTCTTCGGCGGCGCCTTCCTCGACTATTACGGCCTTGCCAGCACGCTGGCGAAGATGTCGCCGATCCTGCTCGCGGGACTGGCCGTCATCGTGCCGCTTCGGGTCGGCCTGCTCAATATCGGGGCGGAAGGCCAGATCTACATGGGCGGGCTGTTCTCCTCGATGGCGGCCCTGCTGCTGCCGGAGATGTCGCCCTACCTGCAGGTGCCGCTCTGCGTCATCGCCGGCGCCCTGGGCGGCGGTCTTTGGGGCATGATCCCCGGCTACCTCAAGGCCTATCGCGGTATCAACGAGGTCATCATCACTATTCTCCTCAATTTCATCGCCATCAACCTGGTGAGCTATGTCGCCGGCGGGCCGATGATGCAGGAGGGCGCGCCCTATCCCTATTCGGAGGAAATCCGCGAAGGGCTCTGGCTGCCCTACATCATGCCGCAGACCGATGCGCATCTCGGCGTTCTCGTCGGTATTGCTCTCTGCCTCGTGGCCTGGTTCGTCTTCCGCTTCACCACGGTCGGCTTCGGCCTCGACATGATCGGCAAGAACCCGACCGCCGCCACCTATGCCGGCCTCCATGTGCGGCGCAACGTGGTCGCGGTGATGTTCGTCGCCGGCGCGATCGGCGGGCTCGCCGGCACCTTCGAAGTGCTCGGCCTCAAGCATCGCCTCTACCATCTGTTTTCGCCGGGCTACGGTTTCGACGGCATCGTCGTCGCCTTCCTCGCGCAGCTCTCGCCGCTGATGGCGCCGATCTCCGCCTTCTTCCTCAGCGGCCTCAAGGTCGGCGGTCTCATCATGCAGCGCGCCGTGGGGCTTGAGAGCACCGTCGTCGAGGCGATCCAGGGCCTCGTCATCATCTTCGTCGCGGCAAGCCTTGCCTTCCGTTTCGACCGGGGCAACTGGCGCCGCTTCCTCGAACGGCGCAGGCTGCTGGACGCCGGCCTCGCCCAGGGTGCAACGAACCATGTCGGAGGCAAGCCATGACCCTGCTCGGTGATATGTCGGCCCTGGTGGATTTTCTCTCCACCGTTCTCAGATTATCGATCCCCATCGTCTTCGCCGCGCTCGGCGGCGTGCTTTCGGAGCGGGCAGGCGTGTTCAACGTCTCTCTGGAGGGCTGCATTCTCGGCGGCGCCTTCGGCGCGGCGACGGGAGCCTATCTTACGGGAACGCCCGTCGGCGGCCTTCTCGTCGGCCTTCTCGCCGCCGCCGCCATCGGCTGCATCCTTGCCGGACTTGCGGTGAGCCTCGGCATCAACCAGCTCGTCACGGGCATCGCGATCAACATCCTGGTGCTCGGCCTGACATCCTATCTGGCGCGCCTCATCCTCGGGGCCGACGCGACCTCGACCCTGCCGGGCTTCACGCCGCTGGCAATCCCCGTCCTCTCGGCCATTCCCGTCGTCGGGCCGGTCCTCTTCAACCAGGATCCTCTGGCCTACGCGATGTATCTCGCCGTTCCGCTGACCTACTGGTTCCTGTACCGCACCCCCTGGGGGCTGATCGTGCGCGCCATCGGCGATTACCCGATCGCCGCCGATACGGTGGGCGTCAGCGTTCCGGCGGTGCGTGCGCTCTGCGTCATCGCAAGCTGCGTCCTCGGCGGGCTCGGCGGCTGCTATCTCGTGCTCTGCCAGGTCTTCGTCTTCACCGAGAACATGAGCGCGGGCAAGGGCTGGATCGCGCTCGCGGCGGTGATCCTCGGCCGCTGGAACCCGGCGCTCGTCTTTGCCGCCTGCATCTTCTTCGCCTTTTCGGAAGCCCTGCAACTGCGCCTGCAGTTCAACAATCCGGACGTGCCCTACCAGCTCTTCTCGATGGTGCCGTTCCTGGCGTCCTTCGTCGCACTCGTCGTCTTCGCCGGACGCGTTCGGCCGCCGGCAGCCATCGGCATCAAATACATCAGGGGCGGAAAATAGCCGTCCCTTCCTCTTCACCCAGCAGAAATGGAATGAAAATGACCAGCAATTCGTACGAGACCGGACGTTTGAACCTGCCGTTTGTCGGCATCTGCACCTTCGGCAAATATCCCTACCAGCCGAACTGGGACGCCATCGACGCGGATGTCGCGATCCTTGGCGCGCCCTTCGACTGCGGCACCCAGTGGCGCGCCGGCACCCGCTTCGGACCGCGCTCCATCCGCGAAGCCTCCACCCTGTTCTCCTTCGGCCATGGCGGCGCCTACGACCATGAGGACGACGTCACCTACCTGCCGAGCGGCGACGTCTCCATCGTCGATATCGGCGATGCCGACATCGTGCATACCGACACGATGAAGAGCCATGCCAATATCGAGTTCGGCGTGCGCAAGATCCTGGAAGCCGGCGCACTGCCGGTGGTGCTGGGCGGCGACCATTCGGTCAACATTCCCTGCATCAACGCCTTTGCCGAGGACTGCGAGAAGAACGGCCCGATCCACATCGTGCAGATCGACGCCCATCTCGACTTCGTCGACGAGCGCCATGGCGTTCGCTACGGCCATGGCAACCCGATGCGCCGCGCGGCGGAAAAGCCCTATGTCAGCGGCCTGTCGCAGCTTGGCATCCGCAATGTCTCCTCGACGGCCAAGGAAGGTTACGAGGATGCCCGCAGGATGGGCTCCGACATCCTGTCGGTCCGCCAGATCCGGGCGCTGGGCACGGACGGCGTTGTCGACCGTATCCCGGCCGGTGCGCGCTACTACGTGACGATCGACATCGACGGCTTCGATCCGTCGATTGCGCCGGGCACGGGCACGCCCTCGCATGGCGGCTTCATCTATTACGAGGTGCTGGAGATCCTGGCGGCGCTGGCCAAGCGCGGCGACATCGTTGGCATCGACCTGGTCGAGGTCGCGCCCGACTATGACCATACCGGCGGAACCGCCATCCTGGCCGCCCAGGTTCTCATGAACCTCATCGGCCGCATCATGCATGCGAAGAAAGGCTGACCCATGGGACGACTCCAATACGATTTTTCCGGTGAGCACGTGCTGGTCACGGGCGCAAGCCGCGGCATCGGCCGGGCGGTGGCGGAAGGCTTTGCCGCCGCCGGCGCGGATGTGACGATCCTGTCCTCCGGTTCGGGCATTCACGACACGGCGAAGGAAATGTCGGAGCGCTTCGGCCGCAAGGTCGCGGCGATCGAATGCGACATTACCGACAGCGCCGCGGTGAAGGCCGCGCTCGCGCCGCTCGGCCGCATCGACGTGCTCGTCAACAATGCCGGGCTGGAGCGCATCACGCCGCTGCTCGATCCTGATCCGGCGGTCGAGGACACCTTCCGCCGCATCACCGACATCAACACCAACGGCACGTTCTACGTCACGCGCAACGCGGTGCCGCACATGGTGGAGGGCGGGCGCATCATCGTCACGGCCTCGATCTGGAGCCGCGTCGTGGTGGCGGAATTTGCCGCCTACATCACCTCCAAACATGCCAATCTCGGCTTCACGCGCGTCATGGCCAAGGAACTCGGCCCGAAGGGCATCCGCGTCAATGCCGTCTGCCCCGGCTGGGTGCGTACGGAAGCGGCCATGCTGTCCCTGAAGAACATGTCGCTGCGCACCGGCCGCAGCGAAGACGACCTCCTGGCCGAGATCGTCGGGGCACAGGTTCTGCCCGGCCTGCTGGAGCCTGAGGATCTTGCCGCGCCCTATCTCTTCCTCGCCTCCGACGGGGCCAAGGACATGACGGGCCAGGGCCTGATGCTCGACCGTGGCGAGGTGATGGCATGAGCCGGCGCGTTCTCGTTACGGGTGCCTATCGCGGCATCGGCGCGGCCTGCGCCCTCGCTCTGGCCGGAACCGGTGCGCGCGTCGCGCTCGCCGATATCCGCAAGCCGGATGAAACAGCCGCTGCGGCGGTCAAGGCCGGCGCTGCGGAAACGCTGGCGCTCGCCTGCGACGTGTCCGACGAAAGCGCCGTCCTCGCCGTTGGCGCGGCGGTGAAGGAAAGGTTCGGCGGCCTGGATGTGGTCGTGCATTGCGCGGGCGTCATCCATGAAGCGCCGCTGCTGGAAACCCCGGTCGCCGATTTCGACCGGGTGATCGGCATCAACCTGCGCGGCAGTTTCCTCGTCGGAAAGATGGCGATCGGTCTGATGGACAGCACGGCGGAGGATCCGGCGCGGCTGATCATGATCGCCTCCGACATGGCCTATTACGGGCGCGAGACCTTCTCGCCCTATGTCGCCTCCAAGCACGGCGTGCTCGGTCTGGTGCGTTCCTGGGCGAAGGAGTTCGCACCCCGCATCCTCGTCAACGCCATCTGCCCCGGCCCGATCGACACCGAAATGCTCGGCGCGGCGAATATGAGCCCGGAATGGCGGGCAAAGGAACTTGCGATCCCGCTTGCCCGCTTCGGCAAGCCGGAGGAGATCGGCGAACTGGCGCTGTTCCTCGCCGGTCCCGGCGGGCGCTATTTCACCGGACAGGGCGTCGGCAGCAATGGCGGGAGCATCATGCCATGATCAGGAACCCCATTCCCTGGCCGAACGGCGCGAAATGCGCGGCCTGCATCACCTTCGACATGGATGCGGACAGCCTCATCCATATCGCCCATCCCGAGGATGGCCATAGCCGCGTCGCGGGTATTTCCATGCTGCAATACGGGCCCAAGGTGGCGATCCCGCGCATCGTCGAAAGCTACCGCCAGCTCGGCATCAAGCAGACCTTCTTCGTTCCGGCCTGGTGCATCGAGCGCTATCCCGCGGCGATCGAAGCCATTCTGGAGGGCGGTCATGAGCTCGCCCATCACGGCTTCCTGCATGAGCATCCGCGCGAGCTCTCGGATGAGGACGAGGCCTATTGGCTCGACCGCAGCATCGACGTTATCGTCAAGGCGAGCGGCAAGCGGCCGCGCGGCTGGCGGGCGCCGCTCTACAATTTCTCGCATCGATCGGCGGATCTGCTCGTCTCGCGCGGGTTCGAATACGATGCCTCGCTGATGGGGGACGATATTCCCTATCTGCTGGAATGCGACGCGGGCCGCCTGGTCGAACTGCCGTCCCATTGGGGTCTCGACGACTGGCCGCAATATGTCCAGTCGATGGATCTCGACTACATGATGCCGATCCGCGCGCCGGAGCAAGGCTTTGCCGCCTTCGCGCAGGAGTTCGAGGCCGCCTATCGCTACGGCGCGTTGTGGGTGCCGGTCGTCCATCCCTTCGCCACCGGCCGCCTCGCGCGCTGGGATGTGGTGCATCGCTTCCTCGAGCAGGTTCGCCAGCGGGGGGATGTCTGGTTCGCTCCGATGGAAGAGATCGCCGCGCATGTGCGCACGGTGGTCGACAAGGGCCTGTGGTCGCCGCGGATCGATCGCCTGCCGTACTATGCCGAGCCCGTCCGGGTCCGGTAACGCTGGAACGGTCAGGCGAGGGAGCGGGATATGCTGCGTGCTCTCCTCCCGGGCAGGGTGGATGCTTTGCCGCCTGACCGTGCATCTGCCGCTTTCCCTGCGGCGGATGCTGGCGTGAGCCAGCAATGGCGCGAGGATTGAGGGCGAAAGCGCTCGATCCTTCCTCCTGGAGTTTGTCAGGGAAAAGTGGGAACCGGTTTTCCCGAAAAGACAAACGAAAACAAAAGAATTTAGAGCATGTCTGGTTCAATCTGAACCTGACATGCTCTAGACGCCGCGCCTTTCCCTTCGCCAGGCAAGCACGGTTTCGACGTCGGCCTTGCCGCCGCGCGGGCCGTGGATCGTGACGGAGCGGGAGGCGGCGGCGATGGAGAAATCCAGCGCTTCCGCGAAGGGGTGCCCCTGTGTCAGGCACCAGGTCAGCGCTCCGCCGAAGGTGTCGCCGGCCCCCGTGACGTCGGCCACATCCACGGGATAACCGGCCGCCTGCAGCAGTGTTTCGCCGTCGAAGGCCTCGGCGCCATCGGCCGCCTTCGTGCGCACCACCCAGCCTATACCGTGCGTGCGTATCCACTCGCCTATGCGGGCCATGTCGTCGTGGCCGAAGGCGGCGCGAAAGCCGACCTGGTTGAAGATGACGACGGCAGCGCCCGAGAGATAGGGCATGTCTTCGGGTGTGCAGCCACCGACATCGAGATCGAAGATCGCGCGGCGGCCGTGGTGGCTGAGATCGGCCAGAAGGTCTGCCTGCTTCAGGACGCCCGTTTCCGTCTGGCAGTGCAGGCGGCGGGCACGATAGAGCGTCGTATAGAGAAAGCCCTCACGGCGCAGGGTTGCGAGGGTCGCCGGCGCCAGCCACATCGGCGGCTCGCCCATCTCGACCGTCAGGACGACGTGTTCGCCGTCGATCAGGAAGATCAGGTTGCGCGATTCCGCAAGGGTGGGATCGGTCAGCATGTGATCGACACCGACGCCGTTCTGTCGGAGGTCATCCGTGAGCCGCCCCGACAAGGGGCTGTCGTTCAGCAGGGAAATGAACTGCGTGTCCCCGCCCAGCGCCGCATGCACGACCGCGGCATTGGCGATGGAGCCGCCGATCTCGGCGGGCAGTTCCTGCACCATGCCCTTGTCGGCGCGGCCGGGCCAGCGGTCGGCGGTGTAATATTCGTCGAGCGCCACATCGCCGATGAAGAAGGCCGTCATGCTGCGGTCTCGCTCTTCACCTCGACCTGACGTGGCCCGCCGGCGACCGGGATCCACGGGCTTTCGCCGAGGCCGCAGATCGCCATCCAGTAATAGGACGTGGGGCGCGTGGCGCCCCGGCAGGCGTCATGCCAAACGTTCCTGTGCATCACCACCACCTGTCCCGGTGCGATGACGAAAGCCTCGATGTCGTCGCGATGGGGTGCGTCTGCCTTTGAGGCGGCGGCCACCGCAAGAACGATCGGTTCGCCGGCGCAGAAAAGCGCCTCCTCGGTCTGCGGGTGCCGTTCCATCGCGGTGCAAGGCCAGGGCGCGCTGCCGCCCCGCGTCATGCCGAGATGGCCCGAACCGTCGATCAACGGCATACGGGTGAAGCCGTCGGCCCAGCCGTCGCCCTGCGTCCAGATCACGTTTGGATCGGCATCGCCCGCAAGGTCGTAGACCCTGCCGTAGCGGGCGAAGTTTTCGGCCGTCACGGCGCGCGCGCGGACGGGGGTCATGCCGCGCTCCGGGCCGCGCGGACGGCGTGCATCAGGCGGGCGACATGGCTGGCCTCGACGCGGCCGGTGTCCTTGTGGTCGTGCTTGAACCAGCTACCGACAATGGCGCCATCGGCATGTTCCAGCTGTTCGGCGGCGTTCGTTTCGGTAAGGCCGGCACCGATGAGGAGCGGCACGGCGCCGCCGGTCGCGGCGCGGAAGCGAGCGACCTTGTCCATGTCCGTCGGCTGGCCCGTGGCGTCCGAGGTCACCACCAGGCCGTCGCAGCGCGCGGCGCCGAGGCGCACGTCCTCTTCCTCCGGCCGACCGGAAAGGATCGGCTGATACTTGAACCGCACGCCGCCGAGCAGCAGCGACGGGACGCTTGCCCGCCGCGCGGCGAAATCGGCCGCGAAGCCGGCGTCGTCGTCCGGCGACAGATGGCCGGCGACGGAATCGACCTGAATGAAGGAAACGGGATAGCGCTTCGCCAGCGCGAAGGCGCGCTTGTCGTCGCGCAGCACGTTGACGCCGAGTTTCACGCCAAGATCGAGGCCGCTCAGCCGGTCGAGCACGCGCTCGACATCGTCGGCATCGCCGAAGTAGTTTTCCACCACCAGCCCGTCGACGCCTTCACCGGCCATGATGCGTGCCTCTTCCTCGGCCTGGGCGAGCTTCGCCGCGGGGCCGTCGCCGGCAAGATGCAGCATGCCGAGAATGGGCTTCACGGTGGCAAAGGTCTCGATAAGACGGCTCATGTCGTTTCTCCTGCGTCGCGCCGCCCTCAGGCAGGCGCGGTATCGCGCCCCCAGCGCGTTGCGAATTTCATCTGGACCGCCGGCGCGTAGACGATCGACGTGCGTTCGACCAACCGGTCGTCGGCGTCGAGGACGTCCCCGCTGGCGCAAAGGTAGCCCGGCACGTCCGGTGCCGGGCCGAAGACCTCCCGCAGGCGCTCCGACGGTGGCACGACGGTCAGCAGCAGTTCCGAGCGGAGCGGATGGCGGTCATAGTCGCGGCGCAGCACCTCATAGAGCGATTGCGCCGCGAAATCGTAGGTCTCGAGGCCGGGATAGAGAGCAAGGTCGAGCTGGGACGTGTCGACGTTGAGCCAGCTCACCGTCGCTTCGTTCGCCAGGCCGCGAGCACGCACCAGAAGCAGCTCGCCGCCTTCCACGCGATGCTCGAGCACTTTCGTCACCGGGCGCTGGCCCTGCCGGCGCGCCAGTTCCGTGAAGCTGCCGAAGTTCCAGATGTTGTGGCTGATCGGCCGGTGCGAGACGATCGTGCCCCGACCGCGCACCTGCTGGACCAGCCCCTCCGACACCAGAAGCGCCATGGCGTTACGGACCGTCGTTCGGGCAATGCCGAACTGGTCGCGCAACTGGTTCTCCGAAGGGATGGCTTCCCCCTCGGAGAAATCGCCGCTGAGAATGGCGGCGCGCAGCGCCCGGTAAAGCTGACGGTAGAGCTGTTCGCTCGAATAGGCGTCGAGACGAAAGCGCGACAGCCGGTCGTCCGGGCGGTCACCCGCGGCATTGGCGTCTGGTGTGGAAGGCTGGATCAAGGCAGGCTCCGGAACAGCTGGATTACTTCGTGGCTCCGTTTATCTTGAACTCTTCCACACCGGCTTCTTTCAAGCCGTAGCGGTCGAGGATCTGTGCATAAGTGCCGTCGGCCTTCAGCGCGTCGAGCGTGGCATGCACGGCATCGCGCAGTTCGCCGTTCGCCTTGGCGAAGGCGATGCCATAGTGGTTGACGTCGCCGACCGCGCCGATCTGGTAGAACTTGCCCGGTTCCTGCTTCATCAGGTCGAGCAGGCCTTCGAGGCCGATGACGGAGGCCTGGGCGCGACCCTGGCGGATCTGCATGATGTGCTCGGCCTGGGTCGGGATCTGGATGACGGTGATCAGCTTGTCGGCCGGGCAGATCGACTTGCCGAGCTCTTCGGCCCAGGTAACCCAGCTCGTGCCCGTGGCGACCGCGACCGTCTTGCCGCAGAGGTCGGCTTCGGTCTTGATGTCGCCCTGGTGGTCGATGCTCGAATAGAAGACGTTGCCCGTCTTGAAGTAGTCGATGAAATCAAGCTGCGTCTGGCGCTCCACCTTGTCGGAGAACGCCGTGATGATCATGTCGGAACGGCCGGTGACGACCTGCGGGATCAGCTGTGGAAACTCGACGTTCTGGAATTCCGCGGCGAGGCCGAGACGCTCGGCGATCGCCTTGGCAAGGTCGATGTCGAAGCCCTTCAGTTCCGTCGAGCCGGCGTCGTTGTATTCCATCGGCGGGTAGGCCAGGCTGATCGTGACGTTCAGCTTGCCGGCGCTGCGCACGGCTTCGGGCAGGCCGGCGGCGAGCTTTTCGTCGCCGGCCGCCTGCGCGACGCCGGCAAGACTGAGGAAGGTGGCGGAGGCAAGCCCCAGAACCATCGGCAGGATTGTCTTCATTGTCCGTACTCCCATTGTTGGACGAAGGAAAAGGTCAGGCGAGCACGCGGCTCAGGAACGAGCGCACGCGTGGATCGGCCGGGTTGCTGAGGATGTCGCCCGGGACGCCCATTTCGCGGATTTCGCCATCGATCATGACCACGACCCGGTCGGCCACTTCGCGGGCGAAGCCGATCTCGTGCGTGACGACGATCATCGTGGTGCCGCCGCGCGCCAGCGTGCGCATCACCTCCAGCACCTCGCCGACGAGTTCCGGATCGAGTGCGCTGGTCGGCTCGTCGAACAACATGACGCGCGGTTCCATGGCGAGCGCCCGGGCGATGGCGACGCGCTGCTTCTGGCCGCCGGAAAGCTGCGAGGGGTAGCTTGCGGCCTTGCCGGCCATGCCGACCTGCTCCAGGAGTTCCATGGCGCGGGCCTCCGCCGCGGCGCGCTTCAGGCCGCGCACCACCATCGGACCCTCGATGACATTGCCGAGCACGGTGCGATGGGCGAAGAGGTTGAAGTGCTGGAAGACCATGCCGAGCTGGCTCTGCTGGGCGCGCAGGCGCTTGACCGGCAGTTCCTGCAGGGCGTCGCGGCGGAGTTCGTAGCCCATGATGGCGCCGTCGACCCAGACATAGCCGCCATCGGGCGTTTCCAGATGGTTGATGCAGCGCAGGAAGGTGCTCTTGCCGCTGCCGGAAGGGCCGAGGATGCAGAGCACCTCGCCATGGGTAACGTCCAGATCGAGCCCCTTCAGGACCTCGTGGGCGCCAAAACTCTTGCGGATACCGACCGCCTTGACTGCGAGGCTCATACTTCCTCCGGGGCGGCCCGGCGGCGCGCCCAGCCCTTGAACCAGCTGCTTCCGGCGGTGGCGCTGGAGGCGTCACGGCCGAAATGGCGTTCGAGATAATATTGGCCGATGGACAGAACCGTGGTTCCGGCCAGGTACCAGATCGCGCAGACGAACAGGAGTTCGATGACGGCGCCGTTGATGAAGTAGATGCGCTGTGCCGCGTTCAGCATTTCGCCCATGGCGATGGTGGCGGCGAGCGAGGAGAATTTCAGCATGCCGATGGCGCTGTTGCCGAGCACCGGCAGGATCAGGCGCAGCGTCTGCGGCAGGACGATGCGGCGCATCGTCTGGCCGGGCGTCATGCCGAGGGTATGCGCAGCCTCGGTCTGGCCCTTGTCGACGGAGCTGATGCCGCCCCGCACGACCTCGGTGAGATAGGAGCCCTCGTTGACGCCGAGCCCGAGCACGGCGGCGACGAAGGGCGTCACGACATCGACCATGCGCGCATCGACGAGGCCCGGAATGTAAAGCCGCGGGAAGACGAGCGCGATGTTGAACCAGATGAGAAGCTGGAGCAGCACGGGCGTTCCGCGGAAGATCCAGACATAGAGCCAGGCGGCAAAGCGCAGGATCGGGTTTTCCGACAGCCGCATGATGCCGAAGGCGAAACCCAGCGCCACGCCGAAGGCAAGGGCGCAGGCCGAAATTAGGAGCGTCCAGCCGAAGCCGACGATGATCACCTCCGCCGTCAGGAATTGTCCGACCACGGCCCACTGGATCTGCCCGACGGCGAAAGCGCGGCCGATGAGGGCGAGCAGCAGCAGGACGATGCCGCCGCTGATCCAGCGCCCGGGATGGCGCAGGCGACGCACGGGCACGTCCCGGCCGGGTAGATCGGCGGGGGAAAGCGTGGCGGTTGATGTCGGGGAGGGCTGTTGCATGGCATCCAATTGTAGGGTTAGGCCTACAACTTATAAAAGCGCTTTCCGATGGGAGTCAAGCGGCGTTCTGCGACAGAGGAAATGGCGGCCGGCGCGAAGCGGTGGCGTCACCGCGGCTTGTGCGCGCTCTCGGCAATGGCGGCCGCGAGGGTTTCGGCGGCGCGCGATGGTTTGTTGCGGGGATAGGCGATGTGGAACATGTCCTTGAAGGTCATGCGGTCAGGGGCAAGGACCCGGAGGCGACCGGTCCGCACCCATTCGTCGGCGTAGTGATCCGGCAGGAAGCCGATATAGGCGCCGGACAGCAGGAGGAGCAGGGTGCCTTCCATATGCGGCGTCGCTGCCGCCCAGTTGAAGTTCACGCCGCAGATCGTCTCGTTGAGCATGTAGGTGCGCCCGGCGAAGGATTGGGCGGCGAGCAGGTCTTCGGTGAGTTCCGCGTCGGGGATGGCGAAGAGCGGGTGGCCATCGGCGCAGTAAAGTTGCTGAACCTCGGAGAAGACGGGCTGGCTGCGGAAATTCGGCATGACGCTGCCGACCGAGGGCATGAGGACGACCTGATAGGACCCGTTCAGGAGGCCCTGGTGCAGGACCTGCGGCGCGGCGACATCGATCTCCAGATGCACGCGCGGCGCCTTGGCATGGAAACTCGCAAGCGCGCCCTGGAGATCGAGTTCACGGTTGGTGATCATCGCATCGACGGTGCCGAAACTCAGGCTGCCGGTCAGTTCCCCCTGCGCCTCGCCGATGCGGCTCTGGAATTGCTCCATCGAGCCGAAAAGCTCGAGCGCCGCATTGTAGACCAGCCGTCCCTCGTCCGTCAGCAGAAAGCCACCGCGGCCACGGCTGCACAGGCGCAGGGCCAGCCGTTCCTCGAGATGGCGCATGTGGGTCGAGATCGTCGCCTGCGTCATGCCGAGCGCCGATTGCGCGGCGGAGAAGCCGCCATGCTGCACGACGGAGGCGAACACCCGGAGCAGCCGGAGTTCGGCATCCCCAAGCGAGAGATTGAGGACGCGGTGTCGGACCTTGTTGATCATTCATTGATTAATGCACAAGTAAACATGCAATCATAGATACTTTTAAATGTTTTGGCCTTTGGCACACTCCTTCGCACCTTTGGAGGAGGGCACATGACCAGCAATTCGTACGAGACCGGACGTTTGAACCTGCCGTTTGTCGGCATCTGCACCTTCGGCAAATATCCCTACCAGCCGAACTGGGACGCCATCGACGCGGATGTCGCGATCCTTGGCGCGCCCTTCGACTGCGGCACCCAGTGGCGCGCCGGCACCCGCTTCGGACCGCGCTCCATCCGCGAAGCCTCCACCCTGTTCTCCTTCGGCCATGGCGGCGCCTACGACCATGAGGACGACGTCACCTATCTGCCGAGCGGCGACGTCTCCATCGTCGATATCGGCGATGCCGACATCGTGCATACCGACACGATGAAGAGCCATGCCAATATCGAGTTCGGCGTGCGCAAGATCCTGGAAGCCGGTGCGCTGCCGGTGGTGCTGGGCGGCGACCATTCGGTCAACATCCCCTGCATCAACGCCTTTGCCGAGGATTGCGAGAAGAACGGCCCGATCCATATCGTGCAGATCGACGCCCATCTCGACTTCGTCGACGAGCGCCACGGCGTGCGTTACGGCCATGGCAACCCGATGCGCCGCGCGGCGGAAAAGTCCTATGTCAGCGGCCTGTCGCAGCTTGGCATCCGCAACGTCTCCTCGACGGCCAAGGAAGGTTACGAGGATGCCCGCAGGATGGGCTCCGATATCCTGTCGGTCCGCCAGATCCGGGCACTGGGCACGGACGGCGTTGTCGACCGTATTCCGGCCGGTGCGCGCTACTACGTGACGATCGACATCGACGGCTTCGATCCGTCGATTGCGCCGGGCACGGGCACGCCCTCGCATGGCGGCTTCATCTACTACGAGGTGCTGGAGATCCTGGCGGCGCTGGCCAAGCGCGGCGACATCGTCGGCATCGACCTGGTCGAGGTCGCGCCCGACTACGACCATACCGGCGGTACCGCCATCCTGGCCGCCCAGGTTCTCATGAACCTCATCGGCCGCATCATGCATGCGAAGGCGCAGCAGCGCTGATCCAACAACAACGGAGGGCGATGCGGCGGGTCCGCATCGCAGGAGACCGGCGCGCTTCGGCGGCCGAAACGGGAGGAACCATCATGGACGCATCCGTCCGCACCTATCTGGATCAATACGGCGTCAGCGATGCGACACGGCGGTTTCTGGAAAAGCCGCAAAAGATGTTCATCGGCGGCGCCTGGGTCGATAGCAGCAACGGGGCGACCTTCGACATTTTCGAGCCCTCCACCGGGGGGCTGGTCACCCGTGGCCCTTCCGGCACGACGGACGATCTCGACCGTGCCGTCGCGGCCGCCCGTGCCCAGTTCGACGGCGGCGAGTGGCGCCGCCTGAAGCCGCTGGAGCGCGAGCGCCTGCTGCACCGGCTTGCCGATCTCATCGAAACCCATGCCGACGAATTGGCGGAGATCGAAGCCATCGACATGGGCAAGTCGGTGACCTTCGCCCGCGAGATCGACATCCAGGGCACCATCGATACCTTCCGCTATTTCGCCGGCTGGCCGACCAAGTTGCATGGCCGCACCGTCGAGCCGTCCATCCCCGGCAACTATCTCGCCTATACCCGCAAGGAACCGCTCGGCGTCGTCGCCGCCATCGTACCGTGGAATTTCCCGCTGCAGACCATGGCCTGGAAACTTGCCGCGGCGCTCGCGGCCGGCTGCACCGTCGTCGTCAAGCCGGCGGAGCTGACATCGCTGTCCACGCTGCGCTTTGCCGAACTGGTCGAGGAAGCCGGCATTCCCGCAGGCGTGGTCAATATCGTCACCGGCAAGGGCAGCGTGATCGGCGCGGCCATGTCGACCCATCCGGGTATCAACAAGGTCACCTTCACGGGCTCGACGCCGGTCGGGCAGGACGTCGGCCGTACGGCTGTCGGCAATCTCAAGCACGTGACGCTGGAGCTCGGCGGCAAGTCGCCGGTGCTGGTGCTCGACGATGCGGACCTTGCAAGCGCCGCGCGGGCGGTGGCAAACGGCGTGTTCTTCAATTCCGGTCAGGTCTGCGATGCCGGCACGCGCGTCTATATCCAGCGCTCGGTGCATGACGCCTTCCTCGAGGAACTTGTCGCGGTCACCAAAACGCTCAAGATGGCGCCGGGCCTCGACCGCGATTGCTACATCGGCCCGATGGTCTCGGCCCAGCAGAAGAAGATCGTCGCCGGCTATATCGAGGCGGGCCTCAGCGAGGGCGCGAAACTCGTCCATGGCGGCGCAAATCCCGATGGCCCGGGCCACTTCATCGAGCCGGCCATCTTCGCCCATTGCACGCCCGACATGCGCATCGTGCGCGAGGAAATCTTCGGGCCGGTGCTGGTGACGAGCCCGTTCGACACGCTGGAGGAGGCGGTCTCACTGGCCAACGATACGCCCTTCGGTCTCGCCGCCGCGATCTATTCCAACGATCTCTCCCGCGTGCACACGCTGATCCCGCAACTGCATGCGGGTTCCGTCTACGTCAACGCGCACAGCACCATCGACCCATCCATGCCGTTCGGCGGCTTCAAGGATTCCGGCTTCGGCAAGGATCTGGGGCCGGAACAGCTCGACTATCTCATGGAGACCAAGGCGGTGTGGATAACGCTGCCGTAAGCCTGCCGGCCGCCGCCCATGGGCGGCCGCTTTACACCATCGGCGGCTGATGGAGCCGCCTTCATCGCGGATAGACGCTTCAAGGCGCGGCGCGAAAGGGGAACGACAATGGAAAACGATATCGCCTGGCAGAACGAGCTCGCGCGTCGCGCGCGCATCTACGAGGACATCGAGGCGGGGCACCGCTTCGAAGGCACGATGACTGTCATCGACTACGCCTGCATGACGGCGCTGACGCTCGTGCTGGTGTTGGGTTTCTGGATCTGGGGAGCCTGATATGACCGATCACGTCAGCCATGGCGGCTTTGCCGCCGCCGAAACCGACCGTGCGGAAGCCGAGCGCAACCGCGCCGCCGCCGAGCGCGGCGACGCGCCGCTGCTGCCCTCCGAGCGACTCTGGGGTTTCTGGGAATTCACCTACGCCAATTCCGCGCTGGCCATTGCCACCTGGGCCTTCCTCATCGGCGGCTCGGTCGGCCTGTTCGTCGGGCCGAAGGAAGGCATCGCCGCCATCATCATCGGCAATATCGTCGGCGTCATGCTGACGGCGCTTTCGACCACGCCGCTTTCGGGCCGCTACGGGATCGAGCAGTTCGTCGCGCTGCGCAGCCAGTTCGGCTACAACGGCAGCCGCGTCGTCTACGTGCTGGCCGTCGTCATCCTCACCATGGGCTGGCTTGCCGTGCTCGCCATGATGTTCGGCCGTTCGATCGACGGCCTTGCGGCGCTGAGCGCCGGCGAGGCGGCCAATCCCACCGGCATCAAGATGATCATCGCCGCCGTGGGCGCGATCCTCGTCACCTGGTTCATCGTCGCCAAGGGGCCGACCTCGATCAAGTTCTTCAATATGGTCGTGTCGCCCGCGCTCGTCATCCTGATGGGCGTGATGCTCTACCTCATCCTGCAGCAGCGCTCGTTCTCCGAGCTGCTGGCGATGCCGGCGCTCGCGCCGCCCTTCGAGGACAACACCCTCAACTTCATCATCGCGATCGAAGTGAACCTTGCCGCGGGCTTCTCCTGGTGGCCCTATATCGGCAACCTTGCCCGCCTGACGAAGAACGAGCGCACCGCCTTCTGGCCGAACGTCGTCGGTATCTTCGGCGCCGCCGCGTTGGGGGAAATCGTCGGCCTGCTCGCAGCCGTCGCTCTCGGCGACAGCGATCCGACGATCTGGATGACCAAGATCGCCGGCCCGGTCATCGGCGTCATCGCGCTGCTCTTCGTCGCCTTCGCCAACATGACCTCGATGGCCAACATCCTCTATACCTCCATCGTCGGTCTTCGGCAGGTGGGCACGGCGTCGATCCGCGCCATCTCCTGGGGCACGATCCTCTTCCTGTTCTGCGTCATCCCGTTGGGCCTCGTCGTCTTCTATCCGCAGATGTATGACGGCTTCTTCATCTTCCTCGTCTGGACCTCGGCGCTCAATTCCGCGCTCGCCGGCATCGGCATCGCCGACTACTTCTTCCTGCGTCGCCAGAAGCTCGACATGCGCAGCCTGCACGGCCCGCAGGAAAACGGTCCCTACCGTTTCTGGGGCGGCTTCAATCCGATCGGCCTCTTCGCTCTTGCCGTCGGCTTCGGGGTCTATGTGCTCGTCTTCAATCCGCAGACGCTCGCGAGCCTGCCGGCCTTCAAGTACCTCACCGCCTCCGTGCCTTCCTGCCTTGCGGCCGGTGCGGTCCACTATGTCCTGACCCGACTGTTCGCCCGCGGGCGCGGCTGGGGCCTCTACCCGTAACCTCTGGATGACAGCCATGACCGAGACCTACGACTACATCATCATCGGCGCCGGATCGGCCGGCTGCGTGCTTGCCAACCGTCTTTCGGAAGATCCGGCCACGAAGGTCCTGGTTCTCGAATATGGCGGCAGCGACAAGTCGATCTTCATCCAGATGCCGACGGCGCTGTCCATTCCGATGAACGGCACGAAGTACAACTGGAAATACATGACCTTGCCGGAGCCCGGCCTCGACGGTCGGCGGGTTCATTGCCCGCGCGGCAAGGTCATCGGCGGTTCCTCCTCCATCAACGGGCTCGTCTACATGCGCGGCCACGCCCGCGACTTCGACGAATGGGAGGAGCTGGGGGCGCGCGGCTGGCGCTATGCCAATTGCCTGCCCTATTTCCAGCGGGCGGAAAGCTGGCAGGACGGGGGCGACGCCTATCGCGGCGCCACCGGGCCGCTTTCCACCAATGCCGGCAACAGGATGAAGAACCCGCTCTACAAGGCCTTCGTCGATGCCGGCCATGAGGCCGGCTACATCACCACCGAGGATCCGAACGGCCACATGCAGGAAGGCTTCGGCCCCATGCACATGACCGTCAAGGACGGCGTGCGCTGGTCGACGGCCAATGCCTATCTCAAGCCCGCGATGAGCCGGCCCAACCTCACCGTCGTCACCCATGCCATGACGCGCCGCGTGCTGCTGGAAGGCAAGCGCGCCGTCGGCGTGGAATACGAACTGGGCGGTGGCCAGCGCGTCGTGGCCAAGGCGAGCCGAGAGGTGCTTATTTCCTCCGGCCCGATCGGCTCGCCGCATCTCCTGCAGCGCTCCGGCATCGGTCCGGCCGCCGTGCTGCAAAAGGCGGGCGTCGAGGTTCTGCACGACCTGCCGGGCGTCGGCGAGAACCTGCAGGACCATTCGGAAGTCTACATCCAGTATGCCTGCAAGGAACCGATCACGCTCAACGGCAAGATGGGACTTCTGAGCCGCGCCCTGATCGGTGCGGAATGGCTGCTGTTCAAGAAGGGGCTTTCGGTCTCCAATCATTTCGAGAGCGGTGGCTTCATCCGTTCCGACGCCGCGCTGCAATGGCCGGATATCCAGTTCCACTTCCTGCCCGCCGCCATGCGCTATGATGGCAAGAAGCCGCTCGACGGCCATGGCTTCATGGTGCTGACCGGTCCGAACAAGCCGAAGAGCCGCGGTTATGTGCGCCTGCGGTCGCCGGAAGCCCATGAGCAGCCCGACATCCTCTTCAACTATCTCGATCGCGAGGAGGATCGCGAGGGCTTCCGCCGGTGTCTACGGCTCACCCGCGAGATCGTCGCCCAGCCGGCCTTCGACCGGTTCCGCGGCGAGGAGATCGCGCCAGGCAAGGACGTGCGCAGCAATGACGAGATCGACGCCTGGGTGCGCGAGACGATGGAAAGCACCTATCATCCCTGCGGTTCGTGCCGCATGGGCGAGGATGGCATGGCGGTCGTCAACAGCGACCTCAAGGTGCGTGGTCTCGAAGGTCTCCGGGTGATCGACAGCTCCGTCTTCCCTGCCGAGCCCAACGCCAACCTCAACGCGCCGACCATCATGCTTGCCGAGCGCGCCTCCGACATCGTGCGCGGCAAGCCGCTTCTCGCCGCCTCGAACGCGGAGGTCGGCGTTGCGCCCGGCGTCGGCGTCACCCAGCGCAGCGGCACGCCGATGCGCAGCCTGTAGGCAGCGACGATGCCACGCGGGATCGGCCATGGGATTGTCTGGCGGGATCCCGAGAGGCCCGAGGAGCCGCGCGACTGGGCGCTTTTCATCGAAGCGCTCTTTCGCGGGCTCCTGGCCCGTTTCGCCGGAGCGCCCGTCAGGACCGGCGAGAGCCGCCTCAGGACCGGGAAAGCGTCTCGGCAAGGCGGTCG
The DNA here is from genome assembly GCF_020535545.1 of Roseateles sp. XES5. NCBI lineage: Bacteria > Pseudomonadati > Pseudomonadota > Betaproteobacteria > Burkholderiales > Sphaerotilaceae > Roseateles > Roseateles sp. XES5. Next base: position 499,214 of record NZ_CP084754.1, on the reverse strand, counting down.
AGATAGGCGCGCATACGCTCTGCCGGCACGCCGGCATAGCCGAGGATGAGGGCGTCCGGTCTCGCGGTCGCTATCGTGTAGTCGGACAGCGGATAACATTGCAGGCCGGCGTCCAGCACATCCTGTTGCACCGCCCGGTCTTTTCGCCCGTTCCGGAGCCAGACCAGCGCGTTGAGCCCGCTTTCGGAGCATTCGATCTCGGCGAGCCCGGCGAGGGCGGCTTGCCCCGCATCGATGAAGGCGCTGCGGCGTTCGGCATAGAGGCCGCGCATGCGGCGCAGGTGGCTGGCGAAATGGCCGCCGCCGATGAATTCCGCCAGCGCGAGCTGCGTTTCGACCGGCACGCTGCGATGAATCAGGCCGGAAAGATTGCGGAAGGTGCCGACGAGTTGCGGCGGCAGCACCAGAAAGCCGATGCGGATGCCGGGATAGAGCGCCTTGCTGAAGCTGCCCGCATAGATCACCCGTCCATGGCTGTCGATGGAGCGTATCGAGGGCAGGGGCGCGCCGTCGTAGCGAAACTCGCTGTCGTAGTCGTCCTCGATGATCCAGGCGTCGTTTGCCCTCGCCCATTCGAGAAGCGCGAGCCGGCGCGGCAGGGAAAGCGTCACGCCGAGCGGATGATGGCGCGACGGCATGACGAAGGCGAGCCGTGCATCGGGATAACGCGTCATTGCGCCCGCGACGTCCATGCCATCAGCGTCGACATCGGCAAGGCAGAGATCGAGACCGAGCGTGCGGAACAGGTTGGACGTGGTGACGGGACCGGGGTCCTCGAACCAGACGCCGTCGCCCGGATCGGCGAGAGCCAGTGCGGCGAGCGTGAAGGCGGCATGGCCGCCGGGAGTGATGACGATCTGTTCCGGATCGCACGGATCGCGCCGGTGCAGGGCGAGATATTCGGCGATCCGCTGGCGCAGCACGAGTTCTCCTCCGACATCGCCATAGCCCATGCCCGCGCTGCCGCTCCGGGCGCCGGCATTCCAGCATTTGCGCCAGACGGCGAAGGGAAACCGGTCCAGCGCCGGCTGGTTGGGCAGGAAAGGCCTCGGCTCCACGCGGCCGATCGCCGCCGAAACCCCGCGCGACGCGGCACCGATCCGCGACAGTCTCGGCGGAGCATCGTCTTCGATCGGCGCGACACGCGCTTTTGCCGGCCGACGCGGCAGGGCCGCCGAAACATAGGTGCCCGCGCCTTGACGCGCCTCCAGATATCCCTCCGCCTTCAGGTTCTCCAGCACCCGCACCAGCGTCTGGCGCGACAGGCCCAGCTCCTCGCAAAGGATGCGGCTTGCCGGCAGGCGCGTGCCGGCCCGCAGATGCCCCTGCAGGATCGCGGTGCGCAACTGGTCCTGCACCTGGCGGAATTTCGGCAGCGCCGTGCCCGCGTCCAGGCGGAGAAAGGGCAGGATCGGGCCTTCAAGCTGCTTGGCCAAGGGGGCTCCAAAATTGGTACAGTCAAATGCATAATAATGGACGTTTTATTGTTGTCCAATTGTTACATGCTGCACCTACACGAAACGCACCGATGCAGCCCCTCAGGACGCAGACAGAGTGCGGGGGAACCGGAATGCACGGACCGCGATTGCGGCCGGAAGCACAGACCGACTGACAGCCAATGCTCACCATCCGTCACAGACGGTAAACAGGAGGACTTCATGACGCGCCTATCCCATGCCGCCCGCTCGGCTTTCGTTTCCACGCTTGCCATCGCCGCCGCGCTGCCGGGCCTTGCCCGCGCCGAGGCCCCGCAGGATCTTGTCGATGCCGCCACGAAGGAGGGCATGCTGACGGTCATCGCCCTGCCGCACGACTGGTGCAACTACGGCGCCGTCATCGAAGGCTTCAAGGCGAAGTATCCCGGCATCACCGTCAACGAGCTGAACCCGGACGCCGGCACGGCCGACGAGCTGGAAGCCATCCGTTCCAACAAGGGCAATACGGGTTCTCAGGCACCCGACGTCGTCGATCTCGGCCTCGCCTTTGCACCGGCGGCCACGAAGGAAGGCCTGCTGCAGCCCTACAAGGTCGCGACCTGGGACGAGATCCCCGATAACATCAAGGACGCGGACGGCTACTGGTACGGCGACTACTACGGCGTCATGGCCTTCGGCATCAACAAGGACCTGATCCAGACCCCGCCGGCCGACTGGGCCGACCTCACCAAGCCGGAATATTCCGGTTCCGTCGCGCTCACCGGCGATCCGCGGTCCTCGGCGCAGGCGATCCTCGCGCTGATGTCGGCCGGTATTTCGCGCGGCGCAGAGCCGGGCGCGGATTCCGGCAAGAAGGGCCTGGAACTCTTCGCCGAGCTGAACAAGGCCGGCAATTTCGTGCCTGTCCTCGGCAAGGCCGGCACCATCGCGCAGGGCCAGACGCCGATCATCGCCGCCTGGGACTACAACCTGCTCTCCTGGCGCGATGCGCTGAACGGCAACCCGCCGATGGACGTCATCGTGCCGACGACGGGCGTGGTCGCTGGCGTCTATGTGCAGGCGATCTCGGCCTATGCACCGCACCCGAACGCCGCAAAGCTCTGGATGGAATATCTCTATTCCGACGAGGGCCAGACCGGCTGGCTGAAGGGTTACTGCCATCCCGCCCGCTTCAACGCCATGCTGAAGGCCGGGAAGTTCCCGCAGGACCTGCTCGACAAGCTGCCGCCGGCCGAAGCCTATGAAAAGGCGATCTTCCCGTCCGTCGAGGCGCTCGACGCCAACAAGAGCGCCATCGTCGAAGGCTGGGACAAGGTCGTCGGCGCCAACGTGAAGTAACCTTCAGAGCCGGAGGCGCCGCTTGCCCGTGCGCCTCCGGCCAAACCTCCCCGGGAAACATCCGATGACGACAAGCGCCGCTTTTCTGCCGGCGGCCTTGCGGCCGCGGCAGCTCATCAACTGGATCGGGGTTGCCCCGTTCTTCCTCTTCGCCACGCTGTTCCTGATCCTGCCGACACTCAACATCGTCATCGGTGCCTTCCGCAACCCGCAAGGGCAGGTGACGCTGGAAAATCTCGGCAAGCTGCTCTCGCCCTCCATCCGCTCGGCCTTCTGGATCTCCATCGAACTCAGCCTGCTGACGGCCGCGCTCGGCTGCTTCTTCGGGTTTCTCATCGCCGCCGCCATCACGCTCGGCGACCTGCCGCGCTGGCTTCGCAACGGCATCATCACCTTCTCGGGCGTCGCCTCGAACTTCGCCGGCGTGCCGCTCGCCTTCGCCTTCATCGCCACGCTCGGCCGTCTCGGCTTCGTGACCATGCTGCTGCGCAACTGGTTCGGCATCAATCTCTACGGTTCCGGCTTCAATATCGTCTCGTTCCTGGGGCTGGCGCTCACCTATCTCTACTTCCAGATCCCGCTGATGGTGCTGATCATCACGCCCGCGCTGGAAGGCCTGCGCCGCGAATGGCGCGAGGCGGCCGAAAGCCTCGGCGCGTCCGGCGCGCAATACTGGCGGATGGTGGCGCTGCCCGTGCTCTGGCCCTCGCTGCTCGGCACGCTGGCGCTGCTGTTCGCCAATGCCTTCGGCGCCGTCGCCACGGCCATCGCGCTCACCGGTTCCTCGCTCTCCATCGCGCCCATCGTGCTCTTCGCGCAGATCCGCGGCGACGTGCTGAACGATCCGCATCTCGGCTATGCCATTGCCTTCGGCATGATCGCGCTTACCGCCGTCGCCAACGGCATCTACATCCTGCTGCGCATGCGCGCCGAACGGTGGGTGAAATGATGGGAAAGCGCTTCTGGTCCCTCTTCGCCGTCGCGCTCGGCGGCCTCTATTTCCTGCTGCCGCTTGCCGGCATGGTCGATTTCTCGATGCGCATGAAGCGCGGCGAATACAGTTTCGAAGCCTATCGCATCGTGCTCGCCGATCCGCAGTTCCAGCAGACCTTTCTCTATTCGGTAGGGCTTGCGCTGCTGACCATCGTGCTCGGCATCCTGCTCGTGGTGCCGACGGCCTATTTCGTGCGGCTCCGGCTTCCCGGCCTCAGGCCCGTCATCGAGTTCATCACGCTCCTGCCGCTGGTCATTCCGCCCATCGTCATCGTCTTCGGCTATATCCGCATCTACAACACCTCCTCGATCCTGCCGCTGACGGGAACCTGGTGGGGCACCAACCTGCTGCTGCTCTTCGGCTATGCGACGCTGGCGCTGCCCTACATGTACCGCTCGGTCGACACGGGCCTGCGCACCATCGATATCGCCAGCCTCACCGAGGCGGCACAGTCGCTCGGGGCGGGCTGGGCGCGCATCCTCGCCGTCGTCATCCTGCCGAACGTCTTCGTCTCGGTCCTGTCGGGCGCCTTCCTGACCTTCGCCATCGTCATCGGCGAATATGTCTTCGCCGCCCTGCTCAACGTCAATTCCTTCGGCCCCTACATGGTCTGGATGGGCGGCAACCGCGCCTATGAGCCCTCGGCGCTCGCTGTCCTCGCCTTTGCCATCACCTGGGCCTGCATGGGGCTGATCCAGCTCGTCACCCGCTTTTCCAAATTCTCCACCGTGAGGCGTTGACCATGGCCTTTCTCGATATCCATCACCTGCAAAAATCCTTCGGCGCGCTGCGCGTCGTGAAAGACTTCTCCCTCGGCATCGAAAAGGGCGAGTTCGTCTCCTTTCTCGGTCCGTCCGGCTGCGGCAAGACCACGGTGCTGCGCATGGTCGCCGGTTTCGAGACGCCGACATCGGGCGCGATCCGCATCGACGGGCGCGATGTGACGACGCTTCCCGCCAACCGGCGCCAGATCGGCATGGTCTTCCAGGACTACGCCCTCTTCCCCCATCTCTCGGTGGCCGACAACATCGGCTTCGGCCTGCGCCATCTGGCCCGCGGCGAGCGCCAGGACCGCATCCACCAGGTGCTGGACCTGGTGGGCCTGGCCCACGCCGCCAAGCGTGCGCCGCACCAGCTTTCGGGCGGCCAGCAGCAGCGCGTGGCCCTGGCCCGTGCCCTGGCCCCGGCCCCGCGCCTGCTGCTGCTGGACGAGCCCTTCTCCAGCCTGGACGCCAAGATCCGGATCAGCCTGCGCGAGGAGATCCGCCGCATCCAGCAGGAACTCGGCATCACCACGATCTTCGTGACGCACGACCAGGAAGAGGCGCTCTCCATCTCGGATCGCATCGTCGTCATGCACCAGGGCATTGCCGACCAGGTTGGCACGCCCTTCGAGATCTACAATCGTCCGGCAACGCGGTTCGTGGCGGAGTTCGTCGGCACGCTCAATCTCGTCGATGCCGATGTGGTGGAGGCGGCCAATGGCCGCGTTCGCCTCGGCGAAGTGCCCGTCGCGCTGAACCGGCCGCTGTCGGCGCGCGCCGGCGAGCGTATCAGCCTGGCGCTTCGGCCGGAAACGGTGGCGCTCGGCCGGGCCGAGGGGCATGACGTGGTGCTTGCCGGCCGCATCGCCGAGGTGCATTTCCTGGGTTCGGTGATCCGCATTCGTGTCATGGTCGGCGACCAGAGCCTTTCCCTCGACACGTTCAACCAGCCCGACCGGCCGCCGCCGGCCGTCGGCGCGGCTGTCGAGGTCAGCATCTCGGATCGCGATCTGCTGGTCCTCGCCGCCTGAAGGATGCGCAACGTGAACGACGGAGGAGCCGATACCGTGACGGAAATGCCATGGAGCCTTGACCCGCCGGACTGGCGCAAGTCGATCGCCGCGCTTGACCCGGCAAGCCGCACCCGGCTTGCGTCGCGCGCGCGGAGCGCGCCGCTCTTTGCCCATGCCTATGCCTTTCATCTCAACATGCGCTTCGGCGACATGACACCGTTGCAGCTTGCGGATTTTGCCGCCGATCAGCGCCTTTGCGGTCTCAAGCTGCACGTCGACGACGGAGAGCACACCAGCCTCAGCCGCATGGACGGCGACGCGCTGGCGGCTTTCGCCGCGCAGCTCAAGGCGCGCGGGCTGGAACTCCATGTCGAGACCAGCACTACCGAGGGGTCCGGTCTTTCCGACGCCGTGCGCATCGCGCTTGCCACGGATGCGACCTCGCTACGCTGCTATCCCCGTTACGAGGGGCGGGTGTCGCAGATCATCGCCTGGACGATCGCCGACCTCCGGCGTCTTGCCGATTTCGATCCCAAGGGCCGACTGCGCTATACGCTGGAGCAGCACGAGGATCTGAAATCGGAAGAGCTGGTGCACATCGTCAAGGCGGTCGCCAATCCGCGTCTCAGCCTGCTCTTCGATTTCGGCAACATGATCAACGCCTACGAGCTGCCCATTCCGGCGCTGGCGATGCAGGGGCCCTATATTACAGAGGTTCATGTCAAGGATTGCCTCGTCAAGCCGGATCGCGGCGGTTGGGCGCATCTGGCTTGCGTATCGGGCGAGGGCCACCTGCCCATGCAGGCGATGTTTGTGGACCTGCTTCTGCTCGGCGAAGATCGCCCGCAGGTTCTCGCCTTCGGTCTGGAGGAGGAGGAGGGCTATTTTGCCCCGGCCCTGCGCCGCCCGTCGGATGCGCCGGATCCTTTCATTCCCGCCCGCACCGCAAGCTTCACCGATCTCGGACCGGGGGACCTTGCGCCGCGCCTGAGCCGCGAGGCCGCCGCCGCCCACCGGCAGGTGGAGACGGTCCGGACCATGCTCGACGATATCGCCCAGGAAGCCGAAAGGAACGACGGATGAATGCGCAAACCACCTGCCCGCCGGCCTTTCTGGCGCTCGCCCATGCCATGGCGGATGCCGCCGCCGCGACGATCCGCCCCTGGTTCCGCAAGCGGATAGAGGTCGATGCCAAGGCCGATGCCAGTCCCGTCACCATCGCCGACCGCGATGCGGAAACGATCATGCGCCGCATGATCGAGGATGCGTTCCCGGAGCACGGCATCAGGGGCGAGGAGTTTGGCGTCTGCCGGGCCGATGCGGATTGGGTATGGGTGCTCGACCCGATCGACGGCACGAAATCCTTCCTCTCCGGCTCGCTCGCCTTCGGCACCCAGATCGCGCTGCTGTACCGGGGCAGACCCGTTCTCGGCCTGATCAACCAGCCGATCACCGGCGAACGCTGGCTCGGCACCGGTGCAGCTGCAACGCTCAACGGCGAACCGATCCGGACCAGCGACAAAACCCGGCTTGACGAGGCCATTCTCTATACGTCCGCCTTGGAACAGTTCGACCGCACGCGTCACGACCGTTTCGCGGCGCTCGCCGCAAAGGTGCGCTTCAGCCGCTTCTCGCATGACTGCTATGCCGCCGGTCTGCTTGCGCTCGGCGGCATCGACATTCTCGTCGAAAGCAATGTCTTCGACTACGACATCCTGCCGCAAATGCCGATCATCGAGGCGGCCGGCGGCATCGTGACCGACTGGGAGGGACGGCCGCTGGCGGACGCGTCGCGATACGACACGGTGCTGATGGCGGCCAACGAGGCAATGCATCGCTCGGTGCTGGCGGTCCTGCATCGCGGATGACCTTGCGTCCGCTTGCGGCTCATCCTTTGATGAGCCGCCTCGTCTGTTTCCAGATCGCTCCGGTCGCCAGAAGCTGATGGGTCAGGCAGTCAGAGGGACGATACCCGATTGCGGCCGGACCGTTTCGACAGATACAGCCCCTCATCGGCGCGCTTCAATATGTCGCCGGATGTGCGATCCGGTGGACAGATTTCACTGACGCCGCCGCTGATCGTCGACTCGTAGCGCACGGCTTCCCGCAGGCTCACCGGAACGGACTTGCGAAGCCGCTCGGCGATTTCCAGGGCATCGCGACAATGCGTGCCGGGCATGACGACCACGAATTCGTCTCCGCCAAATCGCGCGACCACGTCATTTTCGCGCAGATGCTGGCGGCAGAGCCTTGCAATCTCGACAAGCGCGGCATCGCCGGCGTGATGTCCCATTTCATCGTTGAGGCGCTTGAAGTTGTCGAGGTCGAACACCAGCACGGAGGTCGGAACCTTTTCACGCTCGAAGGCGGCCATCCGGTCGTCCAGGGTCGCGATCAGCTTTCGACGGTTGTAAAGCCCGGTCAGAGCGTCGGTCTCGCTCAGTTGCCGCAGCGTCTGCTGGGTTGCGTTCTTGTCGGTGATGTTGCTGGCCACCCAGACGACAGCTGCCTCGCCCTCCACGAGAAAATCCAGCGCCTGAACGCGGCCTTCGAACCAGATGGAATGATCGGGCCCGTCGCCGGCCCCCTTCACGTCACGACCACCGAGTTCGTATTCGACGATATGGAGGGCGCCGCTTTCCAGCGCCTTTTCGATCTGCGCGGCGAACCACCGGGCTTTTTCCTCCTTCAGCACGTCGAACATGCTGCGCCCCACAAGGTGGCTGCCATCGTGATAGTGCCTGAGGTCCTTTCCTCCGAACACGGCGGCATAGCGGCCGCTACGGGTGAGGATGAATGCGGGATCGGGAAGCGAAGACAGGATCGACGTGAGTTGCTGCTGCGTGAACACGGATAACCTTTCCGCCTTTCCGAAGGGACCAGCTCGTGCAGAGCCTCCCCGATCGTCGCTGCACCGGCCTGCGGCTGGCGCTGCCATTGCATAGCCAATCTGCCGGAAAACTGCTTCGATTTCCTAAATGCCCGGCGGCGCGGAAAGATGGTGTCGCTCCGCCCGTGGCATGGGCTGGCAAGCAAACGGCCAGCCCGGTCCGGCGAGGCTTACGCCGGCTTCGTTATGGTGCTGTACAGGATGTTGCGGTTCGCGCCGAACCAGATCGTCTTGGTGAAGGCGTTTCCCGCCGCACTTTCATTGGCAATCCGCCACATGTCGGCCTCGGACCGCTGGATAAGCTCCCAGTTCATATAGGATTCCATGTAGCCGTCGTCGGCCATCTCGTTGGAAAAGTTCGCAAAGAGGAAGACGCCACCGGGTTTCAGCATTTCCAGGCAGATCCGCGTGAGCTGGATCGCCACCCTGTCCGTCAGGTAGTCGTACAAGCCTGCCGCATAGATGAGATCGAACGTGCCGAGCCGATGCTTGCGCATAAGCAAGCCGCGGACGGAGCCATCGATCGGCTCGACAGCGGTTCCCTCGAATTGCCTGAGGATCGAGGCGATACTTTGGGGATCCTGGTCAAGGGCAACCCAGCGCTTGAGACGTCCTCCGGCCAGGGCGACCGATGTTTCCGCCTCGCGAAGGTGGCCGGCGGCGATGGCCAATATCTCGGCGTCCGACCCTGCGCGAATGGCCGTCTCATCGACGTGGCGGGTCAGGATGTCGCGACGTTCTCTTACGGCCACCGGGCCGGGCGCGTTGATCGTGCATTCGAAGATCTCCAGGCCGAGACGGGTGGAGCGGGCCACGTCGTCCGCCACAGCCGGATGGCCATAGATAAAGTCGATGAGCGTTGCATCGCCGGAATAACCGCGCGGTTTTTCATAGGACCAGCGCGTGAACGGGCATTGCTGCAGAATCTTCGCCGAGGAATGGGCCTGAATGAGCGGGATGAGCTGCTGCCATACGGCGTCGCCGAATTTCGTCCTTATGTCATGTAGCTGGTCGATCAACCACCTGACCGTTTGCGGCCGGTTGTTTCCCGTATCGAAGCGCTGCATTGCGATGTTGATGACGATCGCAAACTCGGCCTCGGCCGTTCGAAGGCGGTCACTCTCGTTGCCCGGGCTCGGGGATGGGCGCAGCGTGTTGTTGACGGCGTAGGGTGTGATCAGGCTTTGGCCATCGAGGGAAAAGAGGGGTTCAGCCATGGAAATCTCACTCGTGAAAAAAGACTCAAAAGATTAGGTAAAATCTTCAGCATTTTCGTCGAGGTCAAGCGTCAAGGCTGGCGTCAGGGTCGCCTTGTGATCCCAATTTTAGAAACTGTTAGTGAAGCCGAGCGATACTCTTCCAGCTTTTTGGGTTGCTCGGGCGCTGTCGGTTGATGTGGTGCCCGTGTGCAGCTATCCAGCAGCGAGCGGATTGCGTTGGGCAACTGCTGAAAAATGGTGGGTGGCAGGGGCATGATGCACGTGTTAGCCGAAACCGCAGCCGCCACCACGCGGCCCCCGCTTTCGCAAGAACAGTTGCGTCATCTGTACAAGCAGAACAGCGAGGACAGCCGAAAGAGCGCCACGCGCAGCGGCCTCTGGATCGCAGTCGCTGCCTACCTTGCCTACTCGTTCACGGACTATCTGTTTATCGGCGATGTGGTCCAGTACACGATGGCCGGCCGGGGCGCGGTGGGCGTGAGCGCGCTGTGCATGCTGGAGCTCCTGCTCTACCGCAAGGCAAAGGCCGATGCGGTCGATATTGCGGCGGCGGTGTCCGTTCTCGCAGCCTATCTCGTGTGGCTGCTCACCGCCCAGATGACCTCGATCAAGGAGGCGTTTTCATACTATATGGTTTTTGGCGCGATCTTCATGATGAGCGTCAATCTGTTCTTCAGTTTTCGCTTTCCGGTCGCTCTTGCGGCTTCCGCAACGAACATGCTCATCTTCATCGGCGCTCTCGCTTTGTTCGCGCCCATGCTGCTTCTTCACAAATTGATCCTCGGCGCATTCTGTATTTCGTGTTTTGTCTTTACGTCCTACGTGAACCTGCAGCTTAACAGGGAGCGCTACAAGGTTTTCCTCAACGCATTCGAAGCCAGCCTGCAGCAGGCTGCGGCGGAAGAGAGAGGCAAGGCCCTTCTGCACCTCTCGAATACCGACCCGTTGACCGGCCTCAAGAACAGACGGGCAATCGATGAACTTCTGCAGGACCACTGGCAGCGCTGGCACGATCACAGGATACCCTTTGCCGTGCTGCTCATCGACGTCGACTATTTCAAGCACTACAACGACGGCTATGGCCATCTGGAAGGGGACCGGTGCCTGATCGCGGTATCCCACCTTCTGCGGCGCGTCGCCTCTGCCTCCGGCTCGATCATTGGTCGGTACGGGGGAGAGGAGTTCATCGTCATCACGCCGTTGCAGACTTTGGAACGGGCCACCGAGGTGGCAGGTACCATGTGTGCCGCCGTCCGGGCATTGGCCTGGCCCCACGAGCACAGGCGGGACGGCACCACCGTCATCACGGTCAGTGTCGGCGTGTCCTATACGAGGGATGCGACCAAGCAGGTCGAAAAGGTCATCTATGAAGCAGACCGCGCGCTTTATGCCGCGAAGGCCGCCGGCCGCAACACCCTCCTGGTCTTCGATCCTGAAAGCGCGCAATTTGCCGATGACAGCGAGGACATAGCCGCGACCTTGAAGATCGCGCTTCAACAAGACCTTGTCTCCCTCGTCTATCAGCCGATCCGGAACGTCCAGACCGGCAAGATGGACGCGGTCGAAGCCTTGATGCGTTTGAGGATGCTGGACGGAACGCCCGTATCGCCAGCCAAGTTTATCCCGGTTGCGGAGAGGACAGGTTCTATCATCGAACTCGGCCGGTGGGCCATTCGCACGGTGTGCCAGAGCCTGCTGGCAACCGATCTGGTGCCGGTTGCCAGCGTCAACGTTTCACCCATCGAACTCAAGAAGTCGGGTTTCGCCCACTATGTCGAAGCCACATTGGAAGAATTCTCCCTGACCGGCGGGCGGCTTGCTCTCGAAATCACCGAGGGCGCCGAGATGGAAATCGACCAGGATGTCGTTCGTTGCATCAGCGACCTGAGAAGCCTGGGCGTTCAGGTCTGGCTCGACGATTTTGGAACCGGGTTCGCGGGGCTCTCGTGGCTTCGCCTGATCGAGTTCGACACCGTCAAGATCGATCGATCCTTTCTCCATGACTGCGGCACGGAGAAAGGCAAGAGGATGTTGCTCGACATCATCGGCCTGCTGCGCAATCGCGGCGTGAAGATTCTCGTCGAAGGCGTTGAAACAATTGAACATCAGCGGCTGATGCAGCAGTATGGCATCAACCAGCTTCAGGGATATTATGTGGGAATGCCGGTGCCGGCGGCCCAGCTCGAAGCGAGTAACGTGCTCCAGTTCAACATGATCAACAATGGCGATCAAAAACGTCTGTTCCGGAACGGGCAATAGGTTCTTGTTGGAACCTGCCGCCGGATGCTCCGTTTGGTATCCCGATCAATGTGATGGAGGCCGATATGGAAATGCGGACCGCAATTGTCGCTGGCGTTCTCGCCCTCTCGCTGACGCCGGCAATGGCTGAGGACGCAAAACCGCGCGCCGAGGATGGCAGGAAGCCATCCGAGATATTGGCGGCGGTGGAGGGGCGCCCCGACTTCCTGCGGCTTGTCCATATGTCGTGGAATGAGCGCGGCTACTACGAGATCGAGTATCGCACGCGCGACAAGGCGAAGGTCGAGATCAACATCGATCCGAAGAGTGGCAAGCCGGTCGACCAGGAATAGGGGGCAACCCCAACAGTCCACGCGAACGGTGCATCCTGCAGGCGATCAAATCCTGTCGCCATGGCGTGCGCACGCGAATTTGATTTCTTTTTCGATCTTGAGGGGAACAAAAGTCATGTTTCTCTCGTATAATATGTAGATGCCGCAATCATCCGAAGCGGTTCGGTCCAGTGACTGTGGGAGGGTTCCATGCGAACCGACGGCAGTGACGTTTTCGACCTGTTTTCAAAGGCCTACGCTAGTGAAGCGCGCGAGACGCTGAGCCTGCAGGAGTACCTCCTCGGGTGCCGCGACAATGCGGGCATGTATGCGACGGCGCCCGAGCGCATGATCGCGGCGATCGGTGGGGCGAAGCTGGTCGATACCAGCACGGACGAACGCCTTGGGCGCGTCTTCGCCAACCGTACGATCAAGCTCTATCCCTCCTTCGCCGATTTCTTCGGCATGGAGGATACGATCGAGCGGATTGTCGGTTATTTCCGCTACGCGGCGCAGGGCCTCGAAGAGCGCAAGCAAATCCTCTATCTCCTCGGGCCGGTCGGCGGTGGCAAGTCCTCGCTTGCCGAGCGGCTGAAGAAGCTGATGGAGGAGCAGCCGATCTATGTGCTCGCCATCGATGGCAAGATCAGTCCGGTCTTCGAATCTCCCCTCGGCCTCTTCAGTCGCGAGCGCATGGGCGACCTGCTGGAGGAAAAATACGGCATCGCCAAGCGGCGTCTGACCGGCCTCATATCGCCCTGGGCGACCAAGCGGCTCGATGAGATCGGCGGCGACATTTCGAAATTCAAGGTGGTCAAGCGCTACCCCAGCGTGCTGCGCCAGGTGGGTGTGGCCAAGACCGAGCCCGGCGACGAGAACAACCAGGACATCTCCAGCCTGGTGGGCAAGGTGGACATCCGCAAGCTCGAGACCTATGCCCAGGACGACCCCGATGCCTACAGCTACTCCGGCGGCCTGTGCCTGGCCAACCAGGGCCTGCTGGAGTTCGTCGAGATGTTCAAGGCGCCTATCAAGGTGCTGCATCCGCTGCTGACCGCCACGCAGGAAGGCAACTTCAAGGGCACCGAGGGCTTTGGCGCCATCCCCTTCGATGGCGTGGTGCTGGCCCACAGCAACGAGAGCGAGTGGAAGGCCTTCCGCAACAACAAGAACAACGAAGCCTTCCTGGACCGCATCTACATCGTCAAGGTGCCCTACTGCCTGCGCGTCAGCGAGGAAGTGAAGATCTACGAGAAGCTGATCCGCGAGAGCGAGCTGTCCGACAGCCCCTGCGCGCCCGAAGTTCTGGAAAACCTGAGCCGCTTTACGGTCGCCACGCGCCTGACGCCGCATGAGAATTCGCCGACCTATACCAAGATGCGCGTCTACGACGGCGAGAACCTGAAGGACACCGACCCCAAGGCGAAGTCCCTGCAGGAATACCGCGATGCGGGCGGCGTCGATGAGGGCATGAACGGCATCAGCACGCGCTTTGCCTTCAAGGTGCTGTCGGAGACGTTCAACTACGACACGAAGGAAGTGGCCGCCGATCCGGTCCACCTCATGTATATCCTAGAACAGGCCATCCGCCGCGAGCAGTTCCCCAAGGAGGTCGAGGCGAACTATATCGATTTCATCCGCTCGGAAATCGCCCCGCGCTATGCCGAGTTCATCGGCAAGGAAATCCAGACGGCCTATCTGGAGAGCTACAGCGAGTACGGCCAGAACATCTTCGATCGCTACGTCACCTACGCCGACTACTGGATCCAGGATCAGGAGTACCGCGACACCGACACCGGTGAGGTCTTCGACCGCTCGGCCCTGAACGCCGAGCTGGAGAAGATCGAGAAGCCCGCGGGCATCTCCAACCCCAAGGACTTCCGCAACGAGATCGTCAACTTCGTGCTGCGTGCGCGCGCCAACAACCAGGGCAAGAACCCCACCTGGACCAGCTACGAGAAGCTGCGCACGGTGATCGAGAAGAAGATGTTCTCCAACACCGAGGAGCTGCTGCCCGTCATCAGCTTCGGCTCGAAGAAGGACAGCGCCACGGAGAAGCAGCATGCCGACTTCGTCGCGCGCATGACCGAGCGGGGCTATACCGTGCGGCAGGTGCGGCGGCTGGTCGACTGGTATATGCGCGTCAACAAGGCCGGCTGACAAGGTCGGTGCGGGGCCGTCGCGGAGCTGTTGCGGGGATTGACCCATGCCGAACTTCATCGATCGCCGGCTGAACCCCAAGGATCGCAGCCTCGGCAACAGGCAGCGCTTCATCAAGCGCGTGCATGACGAGCTGAAGCGCTCGATCAATGACCGGGTCAAATCCGACAGGATCGCCGACGTCGATGCCGCCCATGGCGTGCCGGTGCCGAAACGTGGTGCGGACGAACCGAGCTTCCGCAACGCCTCCGCCAGCGGCGAACGACAATATGTGTTGCCCGGCAACGAGCATTTTTCGGCCGGCGACCGGATCGGCAAGCCCGACAGCGGCAGCGGCAGCGGAAGGGGCAGCGGCCGCGGCCCGGGGCAGGGCGAAGGCGAAGACGACTTCCTGTTCGTGCTTTCGCGCGACGAGGTACTCGATCTCTTCTTCGAGGATCTCGAGCTTCCCGACATGGTGAAGCTCAATCTCAAGGAGACCGTGACCTACAAGGCCCATCGTGTCGGCTTCACGACATCGGGAACGCCGAGCAACATCAATGTCGGGCGCACGATGCGCAACAGTTTCGGGCGTCGCATTGCGCTGCACCGCCCGAGCGAGCGGGAGTGCCAGGCCCTCGCCGACGAGATCGCCTTGCTGGAGACGGACGTTGAGCTTTCCGCGCCGGCGCGCCGGCGGCTTACCGCGCTGCGCGCCGAACTGGAGATTTTGCAGAAGCGGCGCAAGCGCATCGCCTATGTCGACCCCGTCGACGTTCGCTTCAACCGCTTCGAACGCCAGCCGCTTCCCAATGCCAATGCGGTGATGTTCTGCCTGATGGATGTCTCGGCCTCGATGGGCGAACGGGAGAAGGATCTGGCGAAACGCTTCTTCGTGCTCCTGCACCTCTTCCTGAAACGGCGCTACGAGCGCATCGACATCATCTTCATCCGCCATACTGACGAGGCGCGGGAGGTGGACGAGGAGACCTTCTTCTTCAGCAAGCAGAGTGGCGGCACGGTCGTCTCCACCGCGCTGGAGGAAATGCAGCGCATCATCCTTGATCGCTATCCCTCGAACCTCTGGAATATCTACGCCGCGCAGGCCTCCGACGGCGACAATGCGACGGGCGATTCCGAACGCTGCGCGCAGCTTTTGCGCGACGAACTGATGAAGCTCTGCCAGTACTACGCCTATGTCGAAATCATCGACGAGCGGGAAAGCGAGATCTTCGGCGCGACGGACAACGGCACGGCGCTCTGGCGGGCCTATCGCGTCGTCGATGGCGCGATTGCAAATTTCCAGATGACCCGCATCGCAAGGCCGGCGGATATCTACCCGGTGTTCCGAAAACTCTTTGCCCGGCACAAGGCCGCCTGGCCCGGCCGGTGAGGGGAGCGACCATGGCACGCGATGGCACTTTGCTGTTCACCGGTTCCGAATGGAGTTTCGCCACGCTGTCGCGCGCCTACGAGGCCATCGAGGAGATCGCCGTCGGCGAACTGGGGCTGGACGTCTATCCCAACCAGATCGAGGTCATTTCCTCCGAGCAGATGCTGGATGCCTATTCCTCCATCGGCATGCCGCTGATGTATCAGCATTGGTCATTCGGCAAGCGTTTCGCCTTCGAAAGCCATTTCTACCGCAAGGGCATGCGGGGCCTGGCCTATGAGCTGGTCATCAACTCCAACCCCTGCATCACCTACCTCATGGAAGAGAACACCATGCCGATGCAGGCGCTGGTGACGGCGCACGCCGCCTTCGGCCACAACCATTTCTTCAAGAACAACTATCTCTTCCGCCAGTGGACGGATGCGGGCGCGATCCTCGGCTACATGGACTTCGCCAAGAAATACATCGCCAAATGCGAGGAGCGACATGGCATTGCCGCCGTGGAGGAAATCCTCGATTCCGCCCATGCGCTGATGGATCAGGGCGTCTTCCACTACCGCCGGCCGCCGCGGCTTTCTCCGGCCAAGGTAACGGAACGGGCACGCGAGCGCCTGGAATATGAGGAGCAGGCCTATAGCGATCTCTGGCGCACCCTGCCTGCGGCGGCCGGAGCCGCCGATATCGAGGAGGCGGAGCGGGAGGCGCTGGAGCGCAGGAAAGTCCTGCATCTTCCCGAGGAGAACCTGCTCTACTTCATCGAGAAGCATGCGCCCCTGCTGGAGCCCTGGCAGCGCGAAATCGTGCGCATCGTGCGCAAGATCGCGCAGTACTTCTACCCGCAGCGCCAGACCCAGGTGATGAACGAGGGCTGGGCCACCTTCGTGCACTACACGATCATGAACCGGCTGTTCGACAAGGGACAGATGAGCGAGGGGGCCATGCTGGAGCTTCTGGCGAGCCACGCGAATGTGGTTTTCCAGCCGGGTTTCAACGATCCGCGCTTTTCCGGGCTCAATCCCTATGCGCTGGGCTTTGCGATGATGCAGGACATCGAGCGGATCTGCACGAGACCGACAGGGGAGGATCGCGACTGGTTTCCCGATATCGCTGGGAACGGCGACGCGATGGGCACGCTGATCGATGCCTGGGAAAACCACCGCGATGAATCTTTCATCCTGCAGTATCTGAGCCCGGCGCTCATCCGCAGGTTCCGCCTGTTCCATCTCTCCGACCGCGCGACTGACCGGTTCTGCGAGGTCGCTTCTATCCACGACGAACGCGGCTATGCCGCTGTCCGCTCGGCACTTGCCCGCAGTTACGATCCCGGCGCGCAGCGGCCCGATATCCAGGTGGTCGATGTCGATCTTCTCGGCGACCGTCGTCTTCGGCTGCGGCATCTGGTCAAGAACGGTATTCTTCTGGACGAGAGCGAACGGGACGCCACCCTCGTTCACATCCGCCGTCTCTGGGGATATGATTTGACCCTCACCGGCATCGATGCGTCCAACGAGACGGTGCTTTACGAGCGGTCGTCAACCGATGGCGGTGCATGAGCGCGTGAGAAACCCCACCTGTTCGATCCAGCCGGAAGGGCGTCGCACGACCGGTCGCTCACTGGGGCATGTCAGGTTTAGATTGAACCAGGCATGCTCTAAACTCTTTTGTTTTCGTTTGTCTTTTCGGGAAAACCGGTTCCCACTTTTCCCTGACAAACTCTAGAAGCCCGTCGGCGCAGGATCGAGCAGACTGAGTTTGCCTTGCTTCAGGCCGTAGATGGCAAAACGGCGCTCAACGCGACCTTGAGCATCGAAGCGGAAAGTGCCCGTCGCTCCGGCAAAGCCCGAGGCAGCGTAGAGGGCGTCCTTGCTCAGGCCCTGGTCTCCTTTCGCACGGACGATGCCGGCGGCAACCGCCACAGCGTCGAATGCATAGGCCGCTTCAAGCGACAGCGAGCGACCGTAGGCCGCCTGGAAGCGCTTGGAGATGCGTTGCAATGCGGATTGGTCGACAAGCGCCAGCATCGAACCTTCGAGCGCGGGTTCGCCGTACCCGCTGACCGGCCAGGCCGCGGTGCCGAGGAATGGAATACCCGCGGCGAGCGCGCCGCCCTGCCGCAGGATCGGGGCGATGACGCGGGGTGCATCGGCGCCGATCAGCAGCACCGCCTGTGCTTCGCCCAGTTTCGCAAGGCTCTTCTTGCCGGCCGGCGAGCTGGGGTCGATGACGATGTCCAGCAGCGTCACGCCGGCTTTTTTCAGGCCGCCCCGCAAGCGTTGCGTCTCCGTATCGCTGAGGGGCCGTGCGGCGACGGCCATGATCTTCGTCCGACCGGCACCTGCAGCATAGGCCGACACTTCGACAAGAGCGTCGATTTCATCGGAAACGATGGCGACGCCACCGCTCTCCGGTTCGCTTGCAAGAAGGACGAAAGCCGATCCGCTTGCGCCGCTCGCGACAGCCTTGGCAAGGAACGGCGAGCCGACGAAGAACTTCGTGCCACCGGCCGCGGCCTTCGAGACTTGCCCCGAAAGGTCGGCCGATCCCGCCGGCAGGTCATGGACGGTCAGCGTCAGTGCGCCGGCGCCGAGTTCCTTCGCCGCCAGCATCGCGCCATCGCGGTAGTCGCTGGCGCTTCCTGCGATGGCGCGGTCTATGAAGAGATCGATATGCGCGCTACCGCTGCCCATCGTGGTCGATGAAGCGGACGCTGCAGATTTGTTTTCCTGCTCTGCGCTTGAAAGGACGTCGGGTGCGGAGGATTGGCAGCCAGCCAGCACCCCGAGCGAAAACAGGCAAACGCTGAGGACAGCTCGACAGCGAGAAAAAGCGCGCATGGACGATATCAATTCATGTATTGCAGCATGCGCGAATGGAAGCATTCGCACTTGTTGATCCAGTCCTCGTCGCGATAGTTCGCCTGGAGATAGCCATAGGCCTTGCCGCAGGCGACCTTCGTCTCTGACGCCCAGGTAAAGGCCTGCTGGCGGGAACTGATCCACTTGGGATCGTCGGCGACACCGACGGCCTCGTTCATCAGCCGGACGACATCATCGCTCAAGGCCGCATTGCTCTGCTGGCTCAGCAGCGTCGATCCCGTCGCCAGCGTGCATTGAGAATAGTTGCCGAGATCGGCCGCCGTCGCAGACCCGACCCCGACAAGCAGAATTGCTGTGGCGAGTACGTCGCGTATCGAAGCCATGAATTCCCCCAAAAACATTAGAAAGCCCGCACTCTAAGTACAATGGCAGCCTGATGCTTTCAATGCCCGCCGTCCCAAAGACGGACAGCGGGGTTCCATTCGTTGATCATACGATGACGGTGACGTGTTTGTTGGTGTGCGTTTTGTCTTTCAAGAGGATTTTGACCCCGGCGGTGCTTGAAACGTGCGCCCGGGCCCAGAGGGGCGCCTACTGTAACCGCACCGGCTCGCGGTCAGCCCATCCGCCAATCGATGTGTACACGATCCAGTCCTGGTCCTGCCCTCTGGCCAACTCCAGGGTGCTTTCCGCTGCCTTGAGCAGGGTGTCGAACTTCGCCTGATCGGCGACGATCACCGCGCCGGCCCGGATCGAAAGAGGGTGCCGGATCCCTGTGGGGAAAAACGCGATGCCGGTCACGCTCGTGTGGATGCGTTCGGCGACGCCTTTTGCATCCGTTTCGTTCGCGCCAGGCAGGAAGACGCCAAACTGGTTTCCGGATACGCGGCCCACGATGTCCCCTTGACGAACGGTTCCGCGGATGGCCGCCGCGACCTTGACGAGCGCGTCGTTGCCCCAACTGTGGCCGAAACGGTCGTTGATGGATTGAAGTTCATCCAGATGGATGAGGACCACGGTTCCGCGCGTGGTATCCTTTCCAGCAGTGCGCCGGTCGGCATAGGTATCGACGAGCGCGGAGAAGGTCTGCTCATTCAGGCAGGCCGTGAGCCCGTCGCGCTGGCCAGCACGCTGAACTTCCAGGCGCAGGGACGCGATCCGCCTCGCCATCCGGCTGCAGGTGTAAAGGAGCGGCAGGGCGACGCCGACGGCGACTGTTCCTGCAAGCGCGGTAACGCTCGTGATGGATGTCATTGGCCCGAATGCGTTTCCGACAACCGCGGCGCCGAGGCCGAACATGAGTGCCGCCGCGCCGCCGCCGACCAGCCAGGTGTTCGCGGCCCCACGGAGGGAAAAGGTGTTCAGCATTTCGCGCATACCCATCGTTCACATGTCTCCCGCATTCCGGTATGGCGAGAGTTATAAGGCAGTCGCGTAAAACGGCCGTTGCGGATATGTGTAGGATTCTACCGATAGGCGATGTAAATTAGGCATGTCTACTGGGAGTTCTTCCATGCAGCTGTTTCGGTCCAATTTCCGGTCTGGCCTTGCCGCCGTTCTGTCGGTCCTCATTTTCACATCCCCTGCCTTGTCCGGACAGACCGCACGCCAGTTCGATGCCAGGACCGGAAAGTGGATCGTCAAATCTGTCGACAACCATAAGCTTTCGGGACGGTTGAACGCTGCGCCGGTCGCCGCGCAGACAGTGGTATACGATGGAGAATTCAAGCGCGGCACCGTTATCGTCGATACGCAAAGGCGCCGCCTGCTCTATGTCAACGGGGATGGGACCGCGCGCGCATATATCATCGGTGTGGGCAGAGAGGGTTTCGTGTGGAAGGGAAAGGAAAGGGTCAGTCGCAAGGCGGAATGGCCGGTCTGGACGCCGCCCGCTGAGATGGTAAGCCGAGAGGCTTTGAAGGGAAGAGAGCTGCCGGCCTCGATGGAGGGTGGGCTGGAAAACCCCCTCGGCGCACGTGCAATCTATCTTGGCGATACGCTTTACAGAATTCACGGCACCAACGAGCCCTGGACCTTGGGCAAGGCCGTTTCGTCCGGCTGTATTCGGATGGCAAACGACGACGTCATCGACTTGTTCAATAAGGTGGATATTGGCAGTCCAGTTATTGTACGTTAGTTCGCGGGAATATGTGGCGGAATCGCCACAGAGTTGTGTATAATATTGTATTTTACTGATATTTTCCCTCTCGCTGATTGATGCGCATAGCGGGGCCTGCTTACTCTCCAGAAGAGTGAATTTTCGCTGCCGATTGCATGAGGGCCTTGCATGCGGCGCGTGTTGAGTGGGGTTGGGGGCATGCGCAAATCGGTAATCGGAGCTGTTTCGGCAGCGCTGTTGTTAGGGGTGGCCTTCTTGCCGCTCAACGCACATGCCCTGACATTGAAGGAGGCGATGGCGGTAACGCTGGAGTCCAATCCTGAAATCGGGCAGGCGATGGAAAATCGCGAAGCGATCGAATTCGAACTTCGCCAGGCGCGGGGCCTTTATCTGCCCAGCATCGATCTGGAAGCCGGTGCCGGCATTCAGGATCTCGACAATCCGTCCCGTCGTCTCGGCGGTCTCGACGATGACCCGCTCTATCCCGCGGATGTCGGTCTTTCCATAACGCAGAAGCTTTTTGACGGCGGTGCGCGCCGGGCCGAGCTGGAGCGCCAGGCCGCCCGCGTCGACAGCGCCTCGTTCCGTGTTCTCGAGCGCTCCGAAACGATCGGTCTTCAGGTCGTGCGTGAATATCTCGAAATCATGCTTCAGGGCGAAATCGTCAAGGAATCGCGCAACAACGCGGCGGTTCACCAGCAGATGCTCGGCGATATCAATTCGCTGATCTCCGGCGGCACCTTGACGGATGCCGACCGCCAACAGGCAGAGGAGCGTCTGCTCGCTGCCAAGGTGCGCATCAAGCAAGCCGAGGAAGAGCTGGAAGCCGCAAAGACGCGGTTCCTCCGTCTCGTTGGCAAGCCGTTCTCCAATGCGACGATGCCCGGTTCCATGGCGGCGGCCCTGCCGAAATCCCTCGACGAGGCCATCGGTCTGGCCCGCGCGAACAATGCGCGCATCAAAGTCGCGAACTCCGATATCGATGCGGCGGACGCGATGGTGAAGGCCGCGCGTTCGGACATGTTGCCGACCGTATCGCTTGAAGGCCGCGCCCGCACCGGCATGGACATCGATGGAAGCGACGGCCGCAGCACCAGCCTTCAGGCGCGTGTCGTTGCAAAGTGGAATCTCTACCGTGGCGGCATCGATATCGCCAACGAGCAGGAGCAGATCCGTCGCGCCAGCGAGCAGCGTCTGGTGCTTCACCAAAGCTACCGCGAAGTCGAAGAAGCCGTCCGTATTTCGTGGGACCGGCGCATTCGCCAAACCGAGCTTGCCGCGACCTTGCAACAACAGGCCGCTGCAAACGGCAGCCTGGTAAAGTCCTATCGTGAGCAGCTCGCGGTCGGCAGCCGTTCGTTGCTTGACGTCCTGGGCGCGCAGAATTCACGCTACACCGTCAATGTCCTCTCGCGCACGGCCGTCTATGCGGCGCGCTTCGCGGAGTACCGCATTCTGGCAGCCAGCGGCATGCTGCTCAGCAGCATGAACCTTGCGCCCGCCAAGCAATCCGAAGCCTATGCGCGTGCGGAGTTCCATGTCCCGGAAACCGCTCCGGCAGAGACCTATCGACGCGTGCCTTCGCGGCAAGTGAACGACCTGCCGTTGGATCTCCTGGCGACGATGAAGTAACCGTACGAAAGCAGCAAGCATGCTTCGACGCGGACCGATTGGTATGAACTGGAACGTCTCGCTGGTCGTGGCAAAGCGCTTCGAGCCGTCGCCATCTTGTGGGCGATGGCGATGAAGCCGACCCCGGAAGCGGCCGGCACTGCGTTCGACATTCGTGAGCCGATGCCGTTCGGCAGGGAAACTTTCAGAACAGCCTTTCAGCGGATCGCGGTCTTTCTCGGTCGACCTGGATCCGATGTCGTTCTGTTCTCCGGGGTCCCCTTTGATGAGACCCTTCCATCCTTCGAGGACGTTCAGCGTCTGAGCGACCGCATCGGTCTCGATGTGCGCGCTTTTGGCTGGCGCGATCTGGCGGCCGACAACTTTGATCTTCCCGCCATCATTCTATTCCATGACGGATCCGCGGCAACGTTGCTGGAGATCCACGACGCGGGGCGTTCTTCCTATATCGAGGCGCTCCGCGCGCAGTTGCAGGGGCGTCGACCGGAGAAGGATGACGTCAAGGCGATCCTTGCCTTTAGCGCCGTCAGCGCGGATACGATGAAATCCGCCGTCGACGGCATGGATGGCGCCATTGTCCGCCAGCATTGGCTGGTAAGCGCGCTGATCCCGTTCTGGCGGTCCTATGCGCAGGTCGCCGTTGCGGCGCTGTTCATCAATCTGCTGGCGCTGACCTCGCCGCTCTTCACGATGAACGTTTATGACCGGATTCTGCCGAACAATGCGAAGGCCACGCTCTGGGTCCTGGCAATCGGCGTTTCGGGTGCGGTGATCTTTGACCTCGTCCTCAAGACGGCACGCGCAGCCTTGATCGATTATGCCGGACGACGTGCGGATCTCAAGCTTTCCTATTTGCTGTTCGAGAAGGTCCTGAACGCGAGCATGTCGGCGCGTCCGATGCAGACGGGTGAATATGCGAACCGCGTCACGCAATACGAGTTTGTCCGCGAATTCTTCACCTCCAACACCATCAGCGTTCTCATCGACACGATCTTTGTCTTCGTGTTCCTGATCGTCATCTACCTCGTGGCGGGTTGGATCGTCGTCATCCCTGCCGCCGCGTTCCTTCTCGCGCTTGCGATCGGCCTTGTCGCGCAGCACAGGATCGGTCGTCGCGTGGCGGCCGCGGCGAACGAATCCTCAATGAAACAGTCGTTGCTGGTCGAAACGATTTCAACGATAGAGACTGTCAAGTCGCTGAAGGCCGAGCGCAATCTTTTGCGCAGATGGCACGAGCTCTCCAAGAAGGCGGCTCTGACATCGGAAGAGATCAAGCAGCTCTCGGCTTCGGCGGCAAACTGGACGCAGTTCGTCGCGCAGCTCGTATCCGTGGTCATTATTCTCGCCGGCGCCTATGAATTCTCCGAAGGCAGGATGTCCTCGGGTGCGATTATCGCAGCGGTCATGCTGTCGGGACGTGCGGTCGCGCCGATGGGACAGATCGCCATGACGCTGGCGCGCCTGCGTCAGGCGCTCCTGTCGTTGCGCATCCTGAACTCGATCATGATGATGCCGGAGGATCTGCCAAGCGCGACGGGGTTCGTGAACCGCGATATCGAAAGAGGCGGATTCAGCTTCCAGCAAACCGATTTCGCCTATCCGGGCTCCGATCAGAAGGTTCTTAATGGCCTGACATTTTCAGTTCGGCCGGGCGAGCGCGTCGGCGTGATCGGCCGCATCGGATCGGGCAAGACGACGATCGGGCGCCTGTTGGGGGCGCTCTATCCCCCCAGCGCGGGCAGCCTCCTGATCGATGGCATCGACATTCGCCAATATCATCCGGCGGTGGTGCGCACGGCCGTTGCCGTTGCTTCGCAGTCCGCGGACCTGTTTTCCGGCTCCGTGAAGGACAATCTCCTCATGGCCAATCCGGAGGCGAGCGATACGGATATCATCGAGGTGGCACGCCGCACCGGGGTCGACGAGTTCGTTTCGCGTCATCCCCGCGGCTACGATATGCCGGTCGGCGAGCGTGGCAACAATCTCTCGGGTGGCCAGCGCCAGGCGGTGGCGATCGCACGGCTGCTGCTTGCCAAGCCGAAGATCATCTTTCTCGACGAGCCGTCAGGCGCGATGGACCTTGCCTCGGAGCGCCGGTTGATCAGCAACCTGTCTAGCGCTTTCGGCCCGGAGACGACGATTATCATCTCGACGCACCGCTACAGCATGCTTGAGCTTGTCGACAGGCTGATCGTCCTGGATGGAGGTCGTGTCATCGCAGACGGGCCAAAGGGTGCAGTCATTGAAGAACTGCAGAAAAAAGCAGGCCGACCCTCATGACGGATGCTCCTCCCTTCTGGGCACGGATGAGCCTCGTTTCGGTTGCTCTGCTGATCGTGTTCTTCGTCGTGTGGGCGGCGATCACGGAAGTGGACGAGATCGCGCGCGGGCAGGGGAAGGTCATCCCGATTTCCCGAACGCAGCTCATCCAGGCGAGCGAGGCAAGCGTCGTCCAGGAAATCGCGGTCAAACTCGGCCAGATCGTCAAGAAGGGCGATCTTATCGTCAGGCTCGACGATACGGCGACAACCTCTACGCTGGGGGAACTGGAAGCGCGCGCCCGGGCATTGCGCGTACAGATCGCGCGTCTTGAGATGGAGCAGGCCGGCGATCTGCTCTCGCCAATGACGTGCCCGACCGAGGTCAGCAAGACCAGTCCGGAAGTCTGTGCGAACGAATCCCAGTTGCTAAAGGCGCGGCGCGACGCGTTCCAGAACAAGCTTTCGGTCCTGCAGGAGCGCCACCTTCAGCGACGCAAGGAGCTTGACGAAGCTTTGGTCAACATCGACCGGCTCGAGAAGAACATCGCCGTTTCGGAGAAGGAAGTGGGCCTGCTGGAGCCGCTGGTCAAGCGCAAGCTGGCGCCGCAAACCGATCTGCTCCGTGTGCAGAAGGAACTCACCGATTCGACCGGACAACTGAGGCTGCTGAAAGAATCGCTCGATCGCGTTCGTGCGGCCATCAAGGAAGCGTCGCTTCAGGTGGATGAACTGATGCTCTCCTTCCAGCAGGAGGCGCTCGCGGAAAAGACCAAGGCACTCGCCGATCTCTCGGTCGTCAACGAAACCGTCCGCGGGGCTTCCGACCGTGTAGAGCGCACCGACCTGCGCTCGCCTGTCGATGGCGTGGTCAACCGGCTGGAGATCACGACGATCGGTGGTTATGTGCAGCCCGGCACGGTTGTTGCCGAAGTGGTGCCGACATCGGATACGCTGCTCGTGGAGGCGCGTATTTCTCCGACGGACATTGCCTTTATCCGGGTCGGACAGCCTGCGCTGGTAAAGATCACCGCATTCGACTTCTCGATCTACGGCGGTCTGCATGGCGAAGTCTCGAATGTTTCCGCCGACTCCCTGTTCGACGAGAAATCCAACGAGACCTATTATCTTGCGCAGGTGAAGACGGAAAAATCCGAAATCGTCCGCGACGGCAAATCTCATGCGATTATTCCAGGCATGGTCGCGTCCGTCGATATCATGACTGGTCGCAAAACCATTTTGCAGTATCTACTAAAGCCGATCAACAAGGCGCGTACCGAGGCCATGCAGGAACGGTAGTCGATGGAGCATTCCTCCAGCAAGGTGAGCGACCATCCGTTGGCGGACGATGCAGAACTCGTCTTCCGGGCCGTCGACGGCGGTAAGGTTCGCCGTGGTATTCGCCTTGAGGCGATCTACTGGCGCGTGCTGCGGGAGATCGCCGATCTCAAGCAGAAGAAGATCGGTGCCGTGATTGGTGATGTCCTGGCGGATGCACCTGAACCGGCGAATACAACGTCGCTACTGCGGGTTTACTGTTTGCGTTGGGCGCTCGATGCGCTTGCAGCGGAGCGGAAGGTCACCGATCCACTCGGCGTCGTGAACCTCGTGCGTGCATCGCCAAGCCCTGCATTTGCGCTCGGACTGGACAAGCGGCTCCTCGCCTACAACCAGTCCCTGCTGGATTATATTCAGGCCCGGTTCTCGTATGGAGAGACCGGGCTGATCAACAGCGATCTTCGCCTTGCCCTCGATGTGCAAGTGGCCGCTCTTGCCGCGACGCTGAAGGACAACGGAAATCGCCCCCTGGAAGTCGGCTTTGTCGTCGGTTTTGGCGGTCGGCGCCTGAGGGGGAAGCTGAATGCCCTTCTCGCACCGGCATCGGGCGAGAATATCGTTCTGTGCTATTTGTTGCCCTGATTCAGGGTGGGCATGCGACGAAGGGTTGTTAACGATCTAAAATCGAATGCATCAATCCGGTTGTATGCAGCTATGCGTACCGCATGTTGCGTGCAAGTATTCATCATTGATTAATGAGAATTGCTCAACCTTTGGCCTGTTGTATCGTTGAGTGTGTCGAAGTCCCATCAACCAACTCGGGAGCCAAAATGCTTAACAAGTTGAATTTGGACGCCACCCCCGTCAATTCCAACGCGCCTTCAGGCGCCAGCTACATCACGCAGATGTTGGTCCAGCTTGCCGCTCAAGCCAAGCAGCGCGATGGCGAGCTTGCTTATTTCATTGAAATGGCAGCCGTCGTGTCCAGCGACCTCGACCGCAAAGAGGCGCGCGCTCAGGTGCGGAAGTAATTTCCTCAGTCGGCGACGCTGCGTTTGCGATACGTTGCCGTGGTGTCATCGTCGTGCGCTGCCGGACGATCCAGGATCTTCATCAGGTCGAGATGATTTCTGACCGCGTGCATGGCCTCTTGCGGCGTTCGTCCTCCGCGCATTGCGATACGTGCGACGCCCATGGACAGTCTTACTTCGGCTTCATGCTTCGTATGACGGATCATCGGATGGTCCCGGCGGAGGAATAATGCCAAGGGTCCCTTACTTTCGCGAATTAGTCAACTATCGGAACTTATCCATGACATCTCGTTTCGAGAGCGTCTGGCGGGAATGAGACGGGACCGGTGGCCCGCCAGTCTGATTTCGTAGTCGATGGCGATGATGATGGCAGAGGATGACCCTTTCGAACTTTCTCGCTTCGTCGAGGCGCAAGATCCTGTCTTCGATGCGGTTCTCGCGGAGCTGAGGGCGGGGTGCAAGCAAACCCACTGGATGTGGTTCGTCTTTCCGCAGCTACGCGCGCTCGGACGATCCTCCATTGCGACGTTCTATGGTCTCGGCTCCATCGAAGAGGCTGGAGCCTATCTCCGGCATCCCGTGCTTTCAGGCAGATTGGCACAGGCGACCCGTGTGGTTCTCGATATACCCGACCGTTCCGCCCATGAGATTTTCAGTTCGCCCGACGATCTGAAGTTTCGCTCGTCGATGACGCTGTTCAGTGAGGCTGCAGGGGCGGGAGGAGGGGCGCAATTCCGGCGCGCGCTCGAACGCTTCTTCGCCGGCGAACCTGACCGGCTTACCCTTGAGTTCCTAGCTGGCCGCATCGAATAGTCGCTGCACGGCCTCACAGGCGGGCAGCCGCTCCCGACCTCCCGGGCCTCGCATCGCTGATGCGGCCATTGCAAGGCTTTACAGGGATTGAGCCATCGCGCCCGTTGCCGGTACGTCGGTCGGGTAGCCGAGCGTCAATGCGTAGACCGGCGCATGGGTTGGATTTTCGCATCCGAGGAGTTCTGAAATCCAGGAATGCCGGAGCGCCGCCGTCGGGCAGGCCGTAAGACCATGTCGCGTCGCGGCCAGCATAACATTCTGCCCGATATGCCCGGCTTCGATCATGACGACACGGTAAGCGTTGGCATCGGCATATTTCCACATCGTGCGATCCATCTTGGCGCAAAGTAGCACCATGCACGGCATCGTGTCGGCCCATTCCTGTCCTCCGACCAGTTCGGAGAACGAGGGAACGGGGCCGGCCATCCGGCATTCCAGGGAATGTTGCTTTGCGGAATAGTGGTAGATGCCCGGGGCCAGCCCTTCGACGTTGCGTACGAGGACATAGGCTTCGTAGGGATTGCGCGCGCCGCCGGACGGCGTCATGCCGAGTGGAAGCTTTCCGACGCAGTTTTCGGTCTCCCCCGTGATGCCCATGCCTGCAAACAGACACTCGGAAAGGATTGAGAGAGGCACCGCGCGGGAGCTGCCCTGGCGTCTGGTGCGCCGCTCCTGCATGAGCCTCAGGAGTTCATTCATGCCCGCGACCTTCGGCAGTTCGATACTCTTGCAAGGATCGTTTTCGTCGTAGAGGCGTATTGCGCCATCCGCGGCAAGCTTGCGGCGCTGCAGGTCCTCGGCCTGATCGAGCGACAGGAATTCCGGATCCTGGACCGTGAAATGCATTAATGCCGTGGGAAGGCCCCATCTCCAATGGGTGTTCAGTGCCTGCTCGCGCGCGGCAAGCGCGCTTCCTTCCTCGACGACGACCGACATATCAAGAAGAGCATCGACCGTTTGCCGCAGCTCGGCCAGGGAGTAGCCTGGTACGGCTCTTCGGACCCGTTTCAGCGATGTCCAGTCGGAGAGGTTTCGGAGAAAGCCGAGAAGGTCGTAGCTGCATTCAAACACCTTCTTCGTCAGAAAGTTGCAGGCTACGAGATTGTCCCCTTCGGGCTGAAAAACGAGAGTTCGAGATGCTCTAATGCGCATGATGGCGGCCCGTCGCCTTCAAGCGACGGGCCTCCCAAGGCTATTCGGCGCGATACATCATGCCCGGCGTGACGAAGTTCGGGTTCGTCTTGACCGGCGCTACCGAGAGGTTCGGCTTCGACTGAATCGGCTTGGTGACTTTCGTGCTCATCGTCATCCTCTTTCAAGCTTGGGCGGACCAATCGCCGCAAGAGAAATGCTGCCGGGCAAACGATAATGATGTGTTACTGCCGAAATATAAGATTACGTGCTTCACAATAGATATTGAGCCATTTTGGCGCAAGAAATGTATATACCTGACTTAACTCGCGCTTTATCAAATATTTAATTGCGAACGGCTTATCGTCGCCTAGAATCATTGCTTAGTGAAAATGATTCTCTTTGTGGAGGGAAGCCATGGAAGGCGATTATTGGGCAAAGACGTATGGGCGTTATGCAAAGCCTGTGGAGTGCGAGCCAAGTATAGACGACGCACAAAACATGGAGCTTCGCGCGCTGGTGGCCTTCCTCGATGGCGCCATACCCAAATATGCGGACGAGGATTCCTCGGACCTTCAGTACATGTTGCGCATGGCGAAGGCCGCCGCCGATGACCTTCTCGCCGGGCGCAAACGCACGGACACCCAGTAAGGTCTATCCCGCGACGTCACGGCGAATCCATTCGATGAGTTCGCGCCGCATCGCCGGAATGAATTCCCGCACGAGGACCGGAAGGGTCGGGTCGTTCGAGGCGCGCGGTTGTGCTGACCGTATCGCATCGCGAAGCTTCGTGTTCGGCGGTACGGGCTGCATCACGACAGCGGAAAACGATGCCCCGGAATGTGTCAGGACCATCGCGTGGCCGCCCAGGAGCGGGGATGCGACGGGAAGCCAGTGCAAGCGCATCAATGTCGGCTCATGCTGGCCGCGCTGATTGGCGGCGACAAAGGAAAGAACGTTGAGGCGTTCGACGACGATCCCTTTATGGTCTCCGGTAAAGCGCGCCCAATAGGTATCCCGCTTTATCCCCCATCCCGTCAGCCGCCTGAACAGAGTGGCATTTCCCACCCGCGTTACAACGATGGTGGACATGTAAAGTTGATCGGGGGTGCCCGGGACGGTAAAGTATATGTGGTAGATCCCCTTGGGAATCGACGCGATAGGCTCGTCCAGAAGCGGCGCCACGGCTTTTCGCACTTCGGCACTGATCTGGATCTTGCTGGGCTTCGGAAGTTCGATCGTAAACTGCTCGGGCGGCAGGAAGAGCGTCGCCTCGTCAACGCCGAAATGCTCTGCAATGTGCTTGCGGACGGCGGCGCTCGGCTCGCGCTCGCCGCTGAGATATTTCTCCAGCTGAGCCCTGTGGACGCCCATTTCGCGCGAAGCCGCGCTGATGCTGCCTTTCGTCAGACAAAGGCGTCTCAGGTTGTCGGCAAAATTGGCGCGCGCGGACATTCCACCATCTCAAATACAAGGACTATTCGTTGCACTGGTAGCTTGACGCTCTCGATAGGCATACCCTTAAATTTATTATGTTTTTTTGTCTAACAGACAGGATCCCCTCCCGCTTGCGCTTCTTGGTTGAGGGCGTTGGTGCTGCCCGCATCCTAGCGTATTCCATACGCTGGCGGGAGCGCTCCCCGCACCTGTCCCCAGCATGCCGACGAGACTATTCTTCCGTCATGCGAATATGAAAAGTCACACAGATGCCAAGCGGATCAAGTCAGCTTGACTTGACACAATTAAGGGAAGAGTGCGAGTCTCAGCGGGACTCATCCTGCGGATTATTGTTATGCCTCAGCGCTCCAAGGAAGAAGCCGAGCTCCGGATGGCGATGCATGTCGCCCGTCTGGCAAGGGTTCAAGGAAAGAACCCACGAGAGGCAATACAAGCCATCAAAGACCATTTGCTGAATGTTCGCAGATTGGAAAACGCCGCTCCTGTCGATCCGCTCGAAAAAGATGCGCCGCAACCCATCATTCGTGCCGACTAGAGCATGTCAGGTTCAGATTGAACCAGACATGCTCTAACTTCTTTTGTTTTCGTTTGTCTTTTCGGGAAAACCGGTTCCCACTTTTCCCTGACAAACTCTAGGTCGCTCTTCTGACCACAACGCCGTTCCTCCGGCGACGCTCGGCGACATAAACGTCATCTGTTTTCTTTGGACGGGCCGTGAATGAACCAGGTGATGAGCTGGGCTGCATTGCTGCAGCCGGCGATCTTCATCAGACGGGCGCGATGGGATTCGATGGTGCGCACCGACAGGTTCAGTTCGGTGGCGATGTCGGCATTCTTTTTTCCCTGGGAAACCAGCGTCAGGATCTGGTGCTGCCGCTCGCTGAGGGAAAGCCGCGCGCCGGCGGTTGGGCGGTTGAGCCTCTGGAAGCAGTAGAGCGCATGGGCGAAGGGGTCGTCGTGGCGAAAGCTCTTGCCCGTCACCTGGCACCAGAACCGTTGCCCGGTCACCGACATCATGATGCGCTCGTCATAGTAGCTGCGGCTGCCCGGCAGGTGGTCCAGCCACATCCTGCCGGTCCGGATGAAGTCGGAAATCTTCGGATAGAGAATGGCGAAACTGCGGTCGATCAGGTCGGCCTGGTCGTAGCCGAAGAGGTCGGCGAAGGCGACGTTGCAATCGCGGATGATGCGATGCGTCGCATAGACCATCGGCACGGGAATCTCCTCCAGCGCGAAGCGCAGATGCGTCTTTTCGGTGGAGCCTTTGACGGAAGCGGCATATTGCGTCATGCAGTAGAAATACTGCTAACACGCGCTCGGGTTCAAGATGTAGCCTCTCTTCTCGCAATCAGCTCTGCGGGAGGCAGCATGCGGAAAGTCTATAGTGATGCGACAGCGGCCCTGGCGGGGCTGCTCAAGGATGGCATGACCATCATGGCCGGGGGCTTCGGGCTCTGCGGCATTCCGGAAACCCTCATCGAGGCGGTGCGTGAATCCGGCGTTCGCGGCCTCACGGTCATCTCCAACAATGCCGGCATCGACGGCATCGGCCTCGGGCGCCTCCTGGAGACGCGCCAGATCGACAAGATGATCTCGTCCTATGTCGGCGAGAACGCGCTGTTCGCGCAGCAATATCTTGCCGGCGACCTTCAGATCGAATTCAACCCGCAGGGCACGCTCGCCGAGCGCATCCGCGCCGGTGGCGCCGGCATTCCGGGCTTCTACACGAAGACCGGCGTCGGCACGGAGATCGCCGCAGGCAAGGATGTGCGCGAGTTCAACGGCGAACTCTACATCATGGAGACCGGTCTTTTCGCCGATCTCGCCCTCGTGCATGCCCATACCGGCGATACCGACGGCAACCTCGTCTATCGCAAGACGGCGCGCAACTTTAACCCCGTCATGGCGACCGCCGCGCATACGACCGTCGTCCAGGTCGAGAAGCTGGTCGAGCCCGGCATCATCGACCCCGACCATATCCACACGCCCGGCATCTACGTTTCGCGTCTCATCGAGGTGGCGAATGCCGAGAAGCGGATCGAGAAGCGCACCGTGCGGGCGCGTGAACAGGTGGGAGCAAACTGATGCCCTGGACCCAAGACCAGATGGCGGCCCGCGCCGCCCAGGAGCTGGAAGACGGCTTCTACGTGAACCTCGGCATCGGCATCCCGACGCTGGTGGCCAACCATGTGCCCGCCGACAAGGAAGTCTGGCTGCAGAGCGAGAACGGCATGCTGGGCATCGGCCCCTTCCCGACCGATGCGGAAGTGGACGCCGACCTGATCAATGCCGGCAAGCAGACCGTGACCACCATCGCCGGCTCCTCCATCTTCGGCAGCCACGACAGCTTCGCCATGATCCGCGGCGGCAAGATCAATCTGTCCATCCTGGGCGCCATGCAGGTGACCGACCAGGGCGATCTGGCCAACTGGATGATCCCCGGCAAGATGGTCAAGGGCATGGGCGGCGCCATGGACCTGGTGGCTGGCGTCAAGCGCGTGATCGTGCTGATGGAGCATGTGGCCAAGAAGAAGGACGGCAGCGAGGATCTCAAGATCCTGCCGCAGTGCACCCTGCCGCTGACCGGCCAGGGCGTGGTCAACCGCATCATCACCGACCTTGCCGTCTTCACCGTGGCAAAGCGTGGCGAGGAGGCCCTGACCCTCGTGGAGCTTGCCCCCGGCGTGACCGTCGAGGATGTACGCGCCAAGACGGAAGCCGACTTCTCCGTCGCGCTCTGAGACGACCGCCCATCGCTTCGGCGATGGTCAAGCATTCCCGAGCGGGTCTATCGCCCGCTCGGTCTGTCGCATATGCCGCAAGCGGCGATCAGGGGAACGCCTGACCCTTCGTGTCGAGCGTCGGCAGATCGTCCAGCGACTGCGGCTCGGCAATCTCGACCGTATCGCCGATGCTGATGACCATGCGATCCTTGCCCATGGTCAGCGGGCCATCGTAACCGGCTGCCCGCGTACGGGAGACAATAACCTCCGGAACCGCTTTGGCGTCGAGTTCCTTGGTCACGATATGAGAGAAGACGGCCATCTTCGGCCTGGTCTCGGAGAAGACCTTGGCCGCCTGTTCCGGCGTCGTCAGCTTGGCGAGGACGCCCTGCATTTCGGGAAGCGCACTCAGGCGATCGCTGAAGGCGATGACATTGTGCACGATCACATCGGCACCGGTGCCGTGCTTGACGATATTCTCGCTGTAGGTCGTGTCGCCCGAGAGCACCACGCTGTGCCCGTCATAGTCGACGCGGAAACCATAGGCCGGGTTGCCATCGCTGTGTTCGACGGGGAAGGCCGTGACCGTCACGCCGTTCTCCTCGAACACCACGCCGTCCTTCAGCACGTCCACGTCGATCGCAAGGTTCTCGACCGGATTGAACTTGTTGACGCGTTTTTCGAGGTCGTGGGCGAACATCTGGCGCATGCCGTCGACCATCTCCTTGCTGCCCTCGGGACCGTAGAGCTCGAAGCCATGGTCGCGGCCGAGCAGGAACCAAGGCGTCATCCAAAGCTCCGGCAGGCCTTCATAGTGGTCGTTGTGCAGATGGCTGAGAAAGATGTGGCTGACATCCTTCGGGTTGAAGCGGGTCTCGTAGAGCCTCTGGCTTACGCCGCGGCCGGTATCGAACAACAGTTTTTCGCCATTGGCCTCGACAAGCGTCGAAATGCCGGCGCGATCCGGGAAATATTCCGGCCCACCCGTACCGACCAGCGTCACCTTGATGGCGGGATCCTGCGCAAAGGCGGGAATGGCGGCGGACAGCATCAGCGCGCCGATCCATGCGATCGTCGTTTTCATGGTTTTCTCCTCTCGTGGCCTCCTCCGGCCACGATCAGGGTAGATGCAATCGGCAAAACGACTACATGGATTGCCATGAAAGTCTTTCCAGCAAAGCGAAGCAATCGCGGCTGTTCTTCCTTGTGCGGCTGCGGGTCCCGTTCATGCGCTTCCTTCAATCGCGATCACGCCCTTTGCGGCTAGCCGCCGCTTCGTCTTGCGATCATTGCATCCAGCGATATCACGCCCGGTCCGCGCGCTGTGATGAACAGCAGGCAGGCAGCCCAGGTGCCGTGGGTGGGCCAGGCGTCGGGATAGACGAAGACCTCGATGACCAGCGTCATTCCAAGGAGCGCCAAGGCGGAGAGGCGGCTGGCAAGGCCGATGACCAGAAGGATCGGGAAGAGGTGCTCGGCAAGGGCGGCGGGATGCGCGGCGAGCCAGGGATCGACCAGCGGGAGCTTGTATTCGTTCTCGAAGAGATAGAGCGCGTTGTCGGAGAGCATCCAGCCGTTCACCTTCGTCTGGCCGGACTGCCAGAAGACGGCGGCGATGGAAAGGCGGGCAATCAGCGCAATGAGGTCGTTCGGTATGCGCTCGAGCGCCCCGAGCGCCTGTTGGGAAAGGCTCCGTCGCGGGGCGGAGGCGCGTTCAGGCATCGTGTCGGTCGTCATCGTTGGTCTCCTCCTTGATGGCCGTGAAGGCCCCGGAGCGGAGCAGAACGGCAAGGGTTCGGGAAAGGTCGAAACGATCGTCCGCCGCACCGGCGACAGCCTCCGCAAGGCTTGCCCCGCCGGCGAGGTGGCGGAAGAAGGCGGCATCGGCCGCCGGCAGGGGCGTAACCTCGACCGTCAGATGCGGACGGGTGACAAGGGCGTGTTCGTCCTTCCAGGGATCGATGGGCTCGAGACTGCGCTCGCCGGCATTCATCGCCCAGATCGTCACCATGGGATGGATCGAGGAAAGGACCGAGAAGGCGGGATGGGGCACGAGCACGAGCGCGCCGAGACAGGCAGGATCGACTGCGGCCAAAGCCGCTGGATCGAGAGGCCGGGCATCGGCCGCATGATAGGCGCGCCCGCGCGCGGCCTCGAGCCGCATCACGTCGGCAAGATAGGGCAGGTCGCGCGCCGGCTCGAAGGCGGCGACGAAGTCCGGGAAATCCTCGCCATAGGCAAGAAGCACCGGGGAGCGTGGCGGATGGAGGCGAATGAACGCATCGGCCGTGGCCCGAAAGAAGTCCTGCCCGACGATGCTTTCCGCCGCCGGAAAGCGTGAGGCGAGGGCGCCCGCGAGGCTTGCCGAGATATTGTTGCGGTAGATATCGTAGCGCCGCCGGGGCTCGGCTTCGTTCCAGGATGTCAGCCCGGCCGGCGGCGGTGCCGTCTCGAAGAGCCGTGCGGCGAACACGTCCTGGGTGGTCATGGCTTAGGCCGCCTTTTGCCGCGCGGCGTCATCGAGCATGCGCTGGGCGGCCGCCGCCTCCGCCCGCAGCACCGGCCATTCGGGTACATCGTTGTCCCATTCGATGAGGCTTGCGACGGGGCCGAGGCGGGCAAGGACGGCTTGATAGAGCGCCCAGACCGGATCCTTCACCGGCGTATCGTGGCTATCGATGAGGAGCGGGGCGCCGGCGTCGTCCACGGTTTCGCAATGGCCGCTGAGGTGGATTTCACACACGGCCTCCAGCGGAAACCGGGCGATATAGGCGTCGGGGTCGAGATTGTGGTTCGTCGCGGCGACGAAGACATTGTTGACGTCGAGCAGCAGGCCGCAGCCGGTGCGCCGGGCGATTTCGGCAAGGAAAGCCGTTTCCTCGATCGTGCTTTCCGCAAAGAGCAGATAGGTCGCCGGGTTTTCGAGCAGCATGCGGCGGCCAAGCGCGGTCTGCACGTCGTCGATATGGTCAGTGACGCGGGCGAGCGTTTCCTCGGTATAGGGCAATGGCAAGAGGTCGTTGAGGAAGACGCTGTCATGGCTCGACCAGGCAAGATGCTCGGAGAAGCTCTCCGGCTGATAGCGGTCGCACAGGGTTTTCAGCCGGGCGAGATGATCGCGGTCGAGCGGCTGCATGGAACCGATGGAAAGCCCGACGCCATGGATGGAGAGCGCATAATCCTCCCGCAGCTTGCCGAGCTGGGCATGCGGCGGCCCGCCAGCGCCCATGTAGTTTTCCGCATGGACCTCGAAGAAGCCGACGGGCTGCGGCCCAGCGAGAATATCGACGAAATGCTCGGGCTTGAAGCCGACGCCGGCGCGGCGGGGAAGGGTGGAGGGAAACATGGCGGGCCTTTCCGAAGGAGGGGGCAACGGCGCCGGAGCGGCGCCGTAGGTGTGAGAGGCGATGCGTCAGGCCGGCGCCGGACCCTGTTCCAGCATGCCGTGTCCATCCGGGGTCTTCATCGACACGCAGGTGCCCGTCGGAACCAGCTTGAAGGCATTCTTCTGGTAGTCGATCTTCGAAGTGCCGGCGCAGGTCGTGCCCGGACCAGCGGCGCAGTCGTTCTGACCCTTCATGGCGATGCCGTAGCACTTTTCCTTGGCGTCATCGGCGGCGGCGGGTGTGGCGATGGCGGCGAGCGCGGACGCGAGCGAGCCGGCAAGAGCGAGGGTGGCGATCGTGGTCTTCATTCTCTGTCTCCGTTCTGAGCAGCCGCAATTGGCTGTGCATGAACGGCTACGGAGGGGAGGGACGCTTCGTTACAGGGCGCAATGCGGTTTTGACGGAAGCCTCCGGCCGCCGTATCTCCAGAAACAAGAAAAAGATTTTTAATATCAATTGGTTGTATATTCTGTAGATTTTCCATCAGGCCAGCGGTAACAAAAACGTGTCTCCCGGCGTAGGAGCTGCAACAGTGAAACAGTCGGCACGCGAAGAGGAATGGGCGGCTTGGCTGCGTCTCGCCATGAAGGGCGACGCGCAGGCCTATAACCGTTTCCTGGTCGCCGTGACGCCGCATCTTCGCAGCATGGCAAGGCGGCGCTGCGATCAGTACGGCGCGCCGGCAAGCGAGGCGGAGGACGTGGTGCAGGAGGTGCTGCTCGCCATTCACCTCAAACGGGGGACCTGGGACCCGGCCCGCCCCCTCGGTCCCTGGCTGACGACCATCGTGCGCAACAAGCTGGTCGACAGCCTGCGTCGCCGCGGCCGGCATGGCAACGTGCCGCTGGACGATGTCGCGGATTTCCTGGAGGCCGGGGACGAGACGCACGAGGCCGCCGACCGGCTGGATACGGAAACCGTTCTGGCGCGGCTGAAGGATCCGCAACGCGATATCGTCCGCTCGATTTCCATCGAAGGGGCCGGTATCCGCGAAACGGCGGTGCGACTGAAGATGACGGAGGTCGCCGTGCGTGTCGCCCTCCACCGGGCGCTGAAATCGCTGGCCGCCCTCTATCGGAGCGAATGAGATGAAGACCGACGACCTGATCACGCTGATGACGCAAGACGCGCCCGCCGGCATGCGCTACGGCCGTGCGCTGGCGCTTGCACTTGGCGCGGGCATCGCCGTCTCGGCCGTTCTGCTCGTTGGCACGGTTGGTCTCAGGCACAATATGGCGAGCGTCTTCGAGACCGCACGCGTGCTGTTCAAGATCGCCGTCACCCTCGTGCTCGCCGTTTTTGCCGCACGGCTCGCCATGCGCGTCGGCCGTCCGGGGGCGGAGACGCGTCGTCCTGCCCTTCTTCTTGTCGTGCCGGTCTTGATGGTCGCCATCGCGGTCATCGCTGAACTGGTCGCGCTGCCGTCGGATGCGTGGGGAGCAAGCCTCATCGGCCGCAATGCCCTCTTTTGCCTGTTCTTCGTGCCTGTTCTGTCGCTTGCACCGTTGGCGGGCCTGTTCTGGGCCTTGAAAAAAGGGGCGCCGCAAGATCCGACGGCAGCCGGTGCTGCGGCCGGGCTTGCCGCAGGCGCCATCGCCGCAGCGATTTATGCATGGCACTGCCCCGACGACAGTCCACTGTTCCTCGTCGTCTGGTACACGATCGCCATCGCCGGCGTGACCGCCGCCGGCGCGCTGCTGGGACGCCGCTGGCTGCGGTGGTAGTCCTCTTCGTGAAGGCCGGCCACGACGGTGCCGGCAGCCTCCATTCTGCATTGCATAAGCGCAAACGACTCGACATCCGCTTCACTATGGCTGATAGTAGATCAATCGATTGATTGAATTGGTGACGCATGCAGGAAACCGAGCATCCGACACGGACCAGCCTCATTCAGGCGGCGCTGCGGCAGTTCGGCCGTGAAGGCTTCGCCGCGGCGTCGACCCGCGCCATCGCCGCGGAGGCCGGCACGAATATTTCCTCCATCGCCTATCATTTCGGCGGCAAGGACGAGCTCAGGCTTGCCTGTGCGGATTTCGTCGCGGCGCGGATCGGGCAGGTCGCCCGCGTGCTGCGGGGAACCGCGTTGCTCACGCCGGCCGGTGCCCGGCAGATTCTGCGACGATTGCTGCGCCGCATGGTTCTCTTCCTCACGGCGCCGGCCGCCGAACCGGTCGTCGCGTTCCTCTTGCGCGAGCTGACGCAACCGAACAGTCCCATCCCGGACCGGCTCTATCATACGCTGATCGAAAGCCGGCATCGGGCGCTCTGTCACATCTGGTCGATGGCCACGGGCAAGCCGGCGGAGTCCGAGGACGTGAAGCTCGCGGTGTTTTCCATCGTCGGCCAGGCAGCCTATTTCCGTCTGGCCGCACCCGTCGTGCAGCGACGCATGGACTGGAACGGTTATCCACCTGCCGCCACGCGCGCCATCGCGCGCCGGCTGCTCTTCAACCTGGATGCTATCCTGGAGGCCGAAAATGGCTGACCTTCTTTGTGCGATCCCGCTGGTCGCCAGCCTGTTTGCCGCCTGTGGGACGCCGTCTCCACTCGCGACGGGATATGTCGAGGGTGAATATGTTGCGGTCACGCCGCTCGCCACCGCGCGCATCGTCGAAATCCCCGTTCATCCCGGCGACCGGGTTCGCAAGGGTGCGCCGCTGGCTGCGGTCGATGAGGCGGATGCGAAAATAGCGCTTGCCGCGGCCGAGGCGGCGCTGAGCCGCGCCGAAAGCGAGCTTGCGAACCTTGGCGAAGGTGGCCGCGTCGAAGAGCTTGCGGTTATCGAGGCCATGGCCGCCTCCGCCGAGGCCAATGCCGTGCGCACCGGAAAGGAAGCGGCGCGGCAGAAACGGCTCGTGCAGGAGCGGGCGAGCTCGCAGGCGCAATATGATGCAGCGCAGGCAGCCGCCGACATGGCGGCTGCGGCCGTCGCGGAGGCGAGGGCGCGTCTCGCAGTCGCGGGGCTGCCGGCGCGGGAAAAGCAGATCGAGGCGGCGCGCGCTGCCGTGCGCGAGGCCGCCGCCGGCCGGGATGCTGCGCGCTGGACCCTCGACCAGCGCCGGCTCGTTGCGCCCGCCGACGGAACGGTGATGGAGATCGTGCGCCATGCGGGGGAGATCGCCGGCCCATCCATGCCGATCCTTGTCTTCCTGCCGGAGGGGGCGATCAAGCTGCGGCTCTATGTGGGGGAGGGCGATCTTGCCGCAATCGGCACGGATACGAAGCTTGCCGTCAGTTGCGACGGCTGCCCGCCGCTTTCCGCTATCGTGACCCATGTCGCCGACGAGGCGGAGTTCACGCCGCCGGTCATCTATTCGCGTGATGCGCGGCAGAAGCTGGTCTACCGGGTGGAGGCGCGTCCGGACGGCGCGGCGAAGCTGAAGCCGGGCCAGATCGTCGAGGTGCGGCGGGAACCATGACGGATATCGCTCCTCCCGTTGTCGCCGTGCGCGGCCTGACGAAATCCTTCGACGGACGCACGGTCGTGGACGATGTCGCGCTGACGGTGCCCGAAGGCGAGATCGCCGGCTTTCTCGGGCCGAACGGTTCCGGCAAGACGACCTGCATCCGCATGATCTGCGGGCTGCTGACACCGGACAAGGGGGAGGGCGAGGTGCTGGGCCTCGACGTGCGCCGCGACCAGCGCCAGATCCGCCGGCAGGTCGGCTACATGACGCAGCGCTTCTCCTTCTACGAGGACCTTACCATCGAGGAAAACCTCGTCTTCGTCGCCGGGCTCTATGGCCTGCCGCGCCAGGCCGTCGCCGATACGCTGGCCGATCTCGGGCTCACCTCGCGCAAGCGCCAGCTCGCCGCCAGTCTTTCGGGGGGCTGGAAGCAGCGGTTGGCGCTCGCCGCCTGCATCATGCACAAGCCGCGTCTCCTGCTGCTCGACGAGCCGACCGCCGGGGTGGACCCCAAGGCACGGCGGCAGTTCTGGGACGAGATCCACGCCCGCGCCGCTGACGGCATGACGGTGCTGGTTTCCACCCACTATATGGACGAGGCGGAGCGCTGCCACCGCATCAACTACATCGCCTATGGCCGTCTCGTCGCCTCGGGCACGACGCGGGAGGTGATCGGCAATGCCGGCCTCGTCACCCTGCTGGTCGAAACCGAGCGGCCGGGTGCGCTTGCCGCGCGCCTGCGCAAGGCGCCGGGCGTCGAGCAGGTGGAGCCCTTCGGCACGGCGCTGCACGTCACGGGCACGGACCGCGCCGCCCTGATGGCGGCGCTTGCGGCGGAGAAGGTCGAGGCGCGGCCGGCAGAGACCAGCCTGGAAGATGTCTTCATCCGCCTGATGGATCAGTCGAAGGACAATATGCGATGATCCTTTCCTTGCATCGGCTGGGCGCAATCCTGCGCAAGGAGTTCATCCAGATGCGGCGCGACCGCGTCACCTTCGCCATGATGCTCGTCGTGCCGCTGATGCAGCTTCTCCTCTTCGGTTTCGCCATCAACAACGATCCGCGCCACCTGCCGACGGCGCTCGTCGCCCCGGTGCAGGACCGGTTCACACAGGCCATGTCCACCGCATT
Organism: Roseateles sp. XES5; assembly: GCF_020535545.1. NCBI lineage: Bacteria > Pseudomonadati > Pseudomonadota > Betaproteobacteria > Burkholderiales > Sphaerotilaceae > Roseateles > Roseateles sp. XES5. The sequence goes on along the minus strand of NZ_CP084754.1, from coordinate 458,274 downwards.
GGAGGTGACGGGCTATTTCGACATCACCCATGCCAATGTCACGGCGGCGGAGGCCGACCGGCTGCTCGCCCGCGGCGCGGTTTCCTTCATCATCCTCATCCCGCCGGATTTCGGCCGGCGGATCCTGCGCAACGACCGGCCGCAACTGCTCGTCGAAGCCGACGCCGCCGATCCGGCGGCCTCATCCGGCGCCGTCGCGGCGCTCGGCCGGGTGGCCAACAGCTTCCTGGCGAAGGAACTGGGCGAGACGCCGCCGCACGCGCTCGAGATCGTCGCCCATAGCCGCTACAATCCGGAGGGCATCATGCAGTACAATATCGTGCCCGGCCTGCTCGGCGTGATCCTGCAGATGACGCTTGTGATGATGGCGGCCATGGCGCTGACGCGGGAGATCGAGCGCGGCACGATGGAAAACCTGCTCGCCATGCCTGCGACGCCCGCGGAGATCATGATCGGCAAGATCACCCCGTTCATCGGCATCGGTGCGGTGCAGGGGCTGGTGGTGCTCGGCGCGGCCAAGCTCATCTTCGGCGTGCCCTTTGTCGGCTCGCCGCTGCTGCTCTTCCTCTGCGTGCTGCTGTTCGTGCTGGCGCTCGTGCTGCTCGGCTATCTTATTTCCACGGTGGCGCGCACGCAGATGCAGGCCATGCAGCTTTCCATCTTCATCTTCCTTCCCTCCGTGCTGCTCTCCGGCTTCATGTTCCCCTTCCGCGGCATGCCTGTCTGGGCGCAATGGCTCGGAGAGGTCCTGCCGATCACGCATCTCCTGCGCATGGTGCGCGCCGTCATGCTGAAGGGCGCAGCGCCTGCCGATATCGCCGGGGATTTCCTTGCCCTGACGGCGATGGTCGTCATCCTGAGCGCCCTGGCCCTGACGCGCTTTCGGCGGACCCTGGACTGAGCTTGCAAGGCCGTCCGGGCTGCTTGAAGGGCTGCGCGCCTTCTACGGCAAGAGCCGGCGTTCGCTCATCTTGAACCAGGCCTTGACGATCTTGCGGTTTTCGACCTCGTAGATGCAGATGACATCGACCTCGCCCTTTCCTTCCGGAAAGGTTCGCGTGACCGTCTCGTGATCGACGACGATGTTCCCGACGACGATGCGGCTGAGAAGCCTTCCGTGCAGATCGGGCTCCCTGAAACGCTCGAGGTGGCGTTCGCGGATTTCCGCCGCATTCCGCGCCAGGAGCGTGGAGGGAAAGGCATAATACTCACAGTCCTCCGCCCACCACGGCATGAAGGCGTCGATGTCTCGGGCGTTGTAGGCCTCAAGCTGCTTTTGCACCGGGAGTTCGATTTCATCCCTCAAGAATGCACCTCGTTGAAAAGCTGGAAGAGCGATTGAACACGCCGAACGCGTGTCGGCAAGTCTCTTGCCGACGGCTTCATGTATCCGTGGAAATGTCGTCCCATTCCTGGTCCATGTAGCCGATCAGCCAGTTGAGCGTGTAGTGGCGTTCATAGACGACGCCGCTATCCAGGCCGGCCGGTGGCGCCTCACCCTTGATGCGTGCGTCCACCACGGCCCAATCGTAGCGGTAGATCAGGTCGGCGGCGTCGAGCAGCACATCCTGGTTCCGCAGCCGGGCGCGCTGCATCAGCCCGTCCGTCCCCAGTTCGCGCAGGGTCTCGGCGATCTTCGCGACGTCGCAGATCTTGTCGGGGCGGCCGAGATCCTCATTGATCCCCAGTGCCCATAGCAGCACATGCACGCCCTCGTAACGCCAGGCGAAGTTTGTCCGCTCCTGGTCCGATGGTGTCGGCTCATTCATGAATGCCTGTTCCTTCGGCGTGAAGAAACCCTCGGCCTTGAACTGCCGTATCAGCGCCTGGCCCATGTCGTGGTCGCCCGTCTCGCCCTTGACGGCGACGATCGCAAGCGCGATGGCGCGTTCCACCACCGCTCGTGTTTCCCGGCGCGTGCTGTCGCGCTCCGTCTCGATGGTCGGAAGGTGTGCGATGGTCGGCACACCCTCCGCCTGCAGCTGCAGGATGGAGCGCGCCTTGCGCGCCTGCGCCTCGTCTTCGGTTTGCGGCAGGGCGGCCTGCGCGGGAAGGAGCAGCGCAAGCAGCGCGGCGACGATGCGCTTCATCATTTCCAGCTCCGGTAGTCCACGGCCGTGCATCCGAAGGGCGCCGGGCCATCGCCGAAACGGCTCTGCAACTGGCCGCAGCCCCATGTGTTGAGCGCCTCCGGCATCATGTTGTTGATGTCCATTCCCGGGGAGGTGAACTGCGAGGGCGCGCTCGTCACGTACCAGAGCCAGTAGCCGAAAATGCCGCCGATCAGGAGGAGAACGACGATGACGAAGAGGCCAAGCCTGCGCGCCAGCGATAGGCCCGTCCTTGCCGGCGGGAGAGGAGCCGCGGCGGCCCGATGGTCGCTCGTTCCGGTCGAGCCATAAAGCTGGGCAAGCGCATCGGCGCGCTCCTTGTCCGACATCTCGATCCGCTCCAGTCGGTCATCGAGCAGAACGGGAAGCGCCGTGTTGCCATGCCGTACGGCGAGCGCCACCGCATTGCTGCCGGCATCGCCGACGATGATCGGTTCCTGCCCGGCTTCAAGGCGGGTGAAGGCGACGCGCTTGGTCTTTCCTTCGCTCAGCCGGTCGGCATAGGTGATCGCCAGGCGCCCCCGCTTCTTGTCCATGCCGGTGATTTCGACCGGGATGACGGCAAGGGGCTTTGGATGCCGTAGCTGACCGCGGACGCGCAGGATGCGAATGGCGAGGAAGATCATCGCCAGGCCGCCGCCGCCCAGCAGCAGGGTGAATGCCGCCAGCGTGATGATCCTGTTCCAGAGCATATCCAGACCGAGCGTGATGGTCGCGAGATCGGGGTGATCCGCCGAGACGACGAGGCCCGCCTCGTAGTCGCCGGTGTGGAAATCGACGAACATGACCTCCACATCCTTCTCATAGCGCTGGCCGCCATGCTCGTAGGAAAGATCCACTTCGCAGGTGGTGAAGATGGCTTTGCGTGTCGTGCAGCTGCCGCCGATATTGCCGTCGATGACGAGCGGATTCTGGCTGATCGTATAATCGCGCAGAATGCCCGGACCTTCCGTCACCACCATGAAGACGGCGATGGCGAGCAGGATCGGCGTGGAAAAATAGTAGGCGAGCGGGGTGGAAATGACCCCGCGCTTCAGGGCGAGGGGACGGGCGGGAAGCTGTATCGTGGGAAAGGTCATCGTCTGCCTGAAATTGATTTCGTTTGAAGTGGTGGGCAGATGGGGGACGGCGGAAGCCCCCCATTCATTCGGAAGAATTTTGCACTGCGGCAAGATGGTCGAGGGTATATGCAGGTCTCTCGAATCCATCCAGCCGTTGTGGCGGGATGCGCGCCCGATGCGAACTGGAAGCCGGATAGCGGCAAGATCGCGGCCGGTAAAGGACGGACCTGAAAGGCCGGGGTGGAATTGCGCGCACGGCCAGACAATGCCCTTGAACCGGCGGCAAACGCGGTTCCCACTTTTCCCTGACAAACTCTAGGCGAGGGCCGACAGCCAGATCCTTCGATAGGCGTCCAGTCCGGCGATGGTCGACGGCGCGACATGGGTTTGCGGCCCCGTGGCCGGTGCGATGCCGGCCAGCAGGGACGCGCCCTGGCTGGTGCCCGTCGAGCCCGGCATGGCGATGACCGGGCGCTGGCTCAGCGCGGCCAGCAAGGTGAGGTAGAGCCTGTTCGTCGCGAAGGGCCCTTCGACGATGGTCGGACCCTTGGCGCCGATCAGGCCGAGACAGGCCTCGTTCATCAGCGCGAGATAAAGGCAGGCGGCGGCGTGGCGCGCGGCGATGCTTGCGCCCTCCGCATTCAGCCATCGTCGTTCATGGCCGGGAAACGGACCGGAGCCCCGCGCGACATTGGGCGTGAGCATCAGCCCCGCCGCGATCGCCGCGGGCAGCGCGGCGGCGATGTCCTCTTGTGTGGCAGGCCCGATCTCCGCCGACAGAATCTCGAACTCGCGCCCGCCCATGAAGCGGGAGGACGGCACGGCGCGGCCATAGGCGTCGACATTGGCGAGCGTGTCGCGCCCCGGATCGAGATGATCCAGATCGCCGCCGACGGCGAAGTTGATCACCCATGTGCCGGTCGAGACGACCGAGAACGGCGCTTGCCGGGCCAGAAGATGCGGCAGCAGCGAGGCGTTGGAATCGTGGATGCCGCAATAGACCGGGACTTCGGCCCCGATGGTTTCGGCAATCTCCGGCAGGACCAGGCCGAGCGCGTCGAAGGCCGGCCGGATCGGCGCCATCAGCGGGCGGATGCCGAGCCTGTCGACCAGCGCGGAATAGGTGCCGGCTTGCGGGTCCCAGAGGTCGGTGTGGCAGCCGAGCGAGGTCACCTCGTTCGCCGCAATGCCGGTCAGCCGTGCCGCCCAGTATTGCGGGTAGGTGACGATGGTCGCGACCTTGGCGAAGGCTTCCGCGAACATGGTCTTCTGATAGTGCAGCTGCGCCCCGACATTGAGGCCCATCGCCAGGCGCGGCGAGCGCGTTTCAGCAAAAGGCGGGCGGATCGCGTCATAGGCGTCGCGGATCGCCTGCGGATAGTCGTGTTCGTAGTCGAGCACCGGCAGGACGAGCCGGCCGCCGGCGTCGAGCAGGGCGGCGGAGGCGCCGTGCGTCGTGATCGAGATGGCGTCGAAGCCGGGCGTCCTGGCGAAGCGGCGGCAGGCGTCGAGCGTGAAGGCCCAGAGCGCTTCCACGTCATAGTGCGGGTAGGGACCGTCCGTGAGGACCATGTTGGCCATCCGGGCGACGGCAATTTCCGCGCCCGTCGCGGCGTCGAGGACGACGACCTTGGCATTGGTCTTGCCAATGTCGAGAACGGCGATGTGGCGATAGGCGGTCATGGCATGTGGAAGACGGGAACGAGGTCGGTCTGGACGGGAGACCGGTCCGGGTTGGTCTCCATGATATCGGCCATATGCGCCCACCAGCGCTTCATCACGGGGTGCTCGGGCAGGGCCGCCATGGTGTGGTCGGCCGGCCGGGTGAGGATGCCGAAGAGGATATTGGTCCTGGGGTCGAGGTAGATGGAGTAGTCGGAAGCGCCGGCCTCATGGAGAAGATCGACCAGCTCGGGCCAGATCGCATCGTGGCGTTTCCTGTATTCCGCTTCCATGCCGGGGTGGAGCTTCATGGTGAAGGCATGCCGTTCCATCAGGCTTTCCTCGCATGTTTGACCCGGCGCGCGACGATCGGCAGGGCAATGGTGACGATCAGCAGCAGGCCGATGAAGATGGACATGACGATGCCCGGCACATTGAGCAGGCCGAGGCCGAAGGTGACGAGGCCCATGACGAAGGCGGCGATGACGACGCCGGCGATGGTGCCCGCCCCGCCGAGGATCGAAACGCCGCCAAGCACGACCATCGTCACCACTTCCAGTTCCCAGCCCTGCGCGATCGAGGGGCGCGTGGAGCCGAGGCGGGAGGTGAGGCAGACGGCGGCGATGCCGCTCATCAGGCCGGTGAGGAGGAAGAGGATGAACTTCACCCGGTCGACCGGAATGCCGGAGAACCGGGCGGCCATGGCATTGTTGCCGATGACGTAGACGTGGCGGCCGAAATTCGTCCTGTGCAGCAGAACGGCGAAGACGACGGCCATGACGAGGAAGAGCACGAATTCGAAGGAGAACACCCAGACGACGTAACCCTGTCCGAACCAGGCGAAATCGGCCGGATATTTGCCATAGGCCTGGTCGCCGAGCACGATGTAGGAGATGCCGCGGAAGAGGCTCATCGTGCCGATGGTGACGACGATGGAGGGCAGCTTGAGGCCGGCGACGAGCAGGCCGTTGAACGCGCCGCAGGCAAGGCCGGTGCCGATGCCGATGGCGACCAGCCCCGGCGTGCCGACGCCCATCTGCACCGCCGCGCCCATGGCGGTGGAGGCGAGCGCGATGATCGCGGCGACGGAAAGGTCGATCTCCCCGGCGATGATCAGCAGCGCCATGGCGAAGGCGATCAGCGCCTTTTCGGTGAAGTTGAACGTCGCGTCGGACAGGTTCCAGGCATCGAGGAAATAGGGCGAGGCCAGCGAATTGGCGATGAAGATGAGGACCGCCACGCAGAACAGCAGCACCTCCCAGCTCGCGAGCAGCCGCTTCATCGGTGTGCCGAGCCGGTCGGGAATCTGGCGGCGGATTGCGGTTTCCGGGTTCATGCGGGCGTCTCCTTGGCGGCACGGTCACGCAGGATGATGCGGCCCTTCTTCTTCTCGGCGCGGGCGTTGAAGACGACGGCGAGGATGATGACGACGCCGGAAATCGCCATCTGGGCGAAGGGCGAGATGCCGATGACGGGCAGGGCGTTCTTGATGACGCCGAGGAAGAGCGCGCCGAGCACGGTGCCGATGACCGTGCCGATGCCGCCGGCAATCGAAATGCCGCCGATGACGCAGGCCGCGACGCTGTCGAGTTCGAAGCCGGCGGCGATGTCGACATAGGCGACCGCATAACGCGACACCCAGAGATAACCCGAGAGGCCGGCCAGCGCGCCTGACAGCATGAAGGCGAGGAAGCGTGCGCGGCCGACGTCGATGCCGGCATAGATCGCTGCCGTCGGGTTGCCGCCCGAGGCATAGGCGGCGCGGCCGAAGGGGGTGCGCATCAGCACGAACCACATCATGAGCACGATGGCGATGGCCAGCCAGGAGAGGATCGGCAGGCCGAGCACGACGAGGCGCGGCAGGTTGAGGAAATCCGGCGTCATCTGGTGCGCGTTCACCCAGCCGCCGCCCGACAGCACGAAGGCCATGCCGCGATAGATGGTGAGCGTGCCGAGCGTCACGACGATGGGCGGGATCTGCAGCAGCCAGACGAGGAAGCCGTTGATCGCCCCCAGCGCCGCGCCGATGCCGATGGCAAGCAGGATGAGCAGCGCCAGCGGCAGGCCGGGATAGGCCGCGTCCAGCATGGCGACGGCCATGCCGGTGAAGGCAAGGTTGGCGGCAACCGAAAGGTCGATCGACTTTGTCAGGATGACGGTCATCTGGCCGAGCGCGAGGATGATCAGGATCGACGTGTCGTTGAAGATATTGGCGAGATTGGCGGGGGCTGCGAAACCGGCCGCGCGCGTCGCGAAGCCGGCGATCATCACCAGGATGATCAGCGCCAGCAGGAGTTCACGGTTCTTGAAGAGACGCTGCATCGTCATCCGCCCTTATGCATTGCCGGTCGCCGCGCGCACCAGCGTTTCCGCCGTCAGGCCCGTGCGCTCGTAGACGCCGGCCATCAGCCCTTCGCGCATCACCATCACGCGATCCGACATGCCGAGGATTTCCGGCAGTTCGGAGGAGATCATGATGATGGAAAGACCCTCGCCGGCGAGTTCCGAGATGAAGGCGTGCACTGCCGCCTTCGATCCGATGTCGATGCCCTTGGTGGGCTCGTCGAGGATGATGACCCTGGGCTTGGTGGCGAGCCACTTGCCGATGACGACCTTCTGCTGGTTGCCGCCCGACAGCGTGCCGACCGGCACGGAGAGCGCGGCGGCGCGAAGGTCCAGCCGTTCGGCATATTTGCGCGCGAGCGAAAATTCGCTGGCCGCCTTCAGGATGCCGCGCACCGAGGTGCGGGCGAGCGACGGTAGCGACATGTTCTGGTAGATCGGCATGTCCAGCGCCAGGCCATGGCGACCGCGCTCTTCCGGCACATAGACGATGCCCGCGGCGATGGCGTCGGCGGAGGAGCGGATGACGATCTCGCGGCCGTCGAGGACGGTCTTTCCCGAGGCGGGCACGGTCATGCCGAACAGCGACTGGCAGAGTTCCGACCGCCCGGCGCCGATGAGGCCGTAGACGCCGAGGATTTCGCCGCGCCGGAGGTCGAAGGAAATGTCGCGGAATTCCGTGTCGTGACAATAGCCCTCGACCTTGAGCACGGTTTCGCCGATGGCGACCGGGCTTTTCGGAAAGACGTCGTGCACGTCGCGGCCGACCATCAGCCGCACGATCTCTTCCTGCGGCGTCTGCCGGAGCAGGCCCGCGCCGACCATGCGCCCGTCGCGGAAGACGGCGTAGCTGTCGGCGATCTCGTAGAGCTCGTCGAATTTGTGGCTGATGAAGAGGATCGCCTTGCCCTGCCTCTTCAGGTTTTCGACGATGCGGAAGAGATCGTCGATTTCCTTGCGCGAGAGGGCTGCCGTCGGCTCGTCCATGATGACGATGCGCGCCTCGACGGAAAGCGCCCGGGCGATGGCCACCAGATGCCGCTGGGCGATGGAGAGATCCTTCAGCTTGATCGTCGGGTCGATATTGCTTTCGAGCCGGTGCATCAGCGCGCGGGCACGCTCGTTGATGGTCTTCCAGTCGATGAGGCCGAAGCGCGTGCGCGGTGCATGGCCGAGAAAGATGTTTTCCGCGACCGTCAGTTCGTCGAAGAGCACGGTCTCCTGATGGATCGCGGTGACGCCGGCATCGATGGCGGCCTGCGCATTGGCAAAGGCGACGGGCTTGCCGTCGATGACGATCTCGCCCTCGTTCGGGCGGTAGATGCCGGTGAGAATCTTCACCAGCGTCGACTTTCCCGCGCCGTTCTCGCCGATAAGCGCGGTGACCTTGCCGGGATAGAGCGCGATATCGACGCCATCGAGCGCCTTCACGCCGGGAAAGATCTGCGAGATGCCGCGCATCTCCAGAACGGGCGTTTCCAACGCCTCGGCCCTTGCGGCCATCATGGAAGCTGCAGCGCTCGTCATCACCCACACCGGAAAAGGGGAAAAGACCCGGCGACCGAAGCCGCCGGGAAGGTTTGGAAGGCTCAGAAAATCTTCGCGAATTCTTCGACGTTCGAGGCGTCGTAGACGAAGGGATCGGCCATGGCGGCTTCGCCATTGTCGCCGACCTTGATCTTGCCCATGCGGCCGGCTTCGATTTCCGAGCCCGGCGCGCCGTCCGTGTCGCCCTTGACGAGGTGATAGGCGATCTGGGTGGCGGAATAGCCGAGGTCGATCGGGTTCCAGATGGCGAATTCCTTGGTTGCGCCCGACTTGATGGCGCCGGCCATTTCCGAGGGCAGGCCGAGGCCGGTCACGTAGACCTCGCCGATCTTGCCGGCATCCTTGACGGCCTGCGAGGCGGCGAGAACGCCGACGGTCGTCGGTGCGACGATGACCTTGACGTTCGGCTGCGAGGTCAGGAGACCGTTGGCTTCGCGGTAGGACTTGTCGGCCAGGTCGTCGCCATAGACGGTCGTGACGAGGTTGAGGCCCGGGAAGTCCTTGATCTGCTTCTTCATCTCCTCGATCCAGGTGTTCTGGTTGGTCGAGGTCGTCGTCGCCGAGAGGATCGCGAAGTCACCCTTGCCGTCCGGCAGGTGATCCTTGGCGAGCTGCAGGCACATCTTGCCGATCAGCTCGTTGGAGGACGGGTTGAGGTGCATGATGCGGCCTTCCGGCGCCACGCCGGAGTCCCAGGAGATGACCTTGATGCCGCGCTGCTGCGCCTTCTTCAGCGCCGGAACGACCGCATCCGGATCGTTGGCGGAGATCGCGATGGCATCGACGCCCTGGGCGATCAGCGAGTTGATGACTTCGATCTGGCCTTCGGCCGTCGTCGTGGTCGGGCCGGTATAGATGATCTCGACGCCGCCGAGTTCCTTGGCGGCTTCCTGCGCGCCCTTGTTGGCGGCCTCGAAGAAGCCGTTGCCGAGCGACTTGACGAGAAGGGCGATCTTCATGTCCGCGGCATTGGCTGTGGACACCATGGCGGCAAGGGCGATCGCCGCGCCGGCGAGCAGTTTCGTGGTCAGTTTCATGGTTTTCCTCCCAGTGTTGAAACGTTCACTCCTCCCGGCCGCCCGTCTTGTCAGGCCGCCGAGGTGGAATCCTCCCTCTCGGTCGAAGCCATCGGCTTCACCGTGATGAGCCTTATGCCGGCATGGGCGACCATGGCGGCCGCCTCGTCCGAAATCCTGTCGTCGGTGATGATCGTGGTCACGTTCTCCAGCGGGCAGAGAATGAGGCTGGAACGCCGCTCGAACTTGCTGGAATCGACCATGACGATCAGCTCTTCCGCCTGGCGCATCAGCTTCTGCTCGCTCTGGATGACCAGCGCGTCCCCCTCCATGATGCCGAGCGCATTGACGCCCTGCGCGCCGATGAACATGCGCCGCGCATAGAAATTGCGGATCGCGTCATTGTCGAAGGGCGAGAGGATGAGGCTCTGGTCGCGGTAGATCGCACCGCCCGGAACGCTCACCGTGCACTTGGAATGTTTCACCAGATGTTCGGCGATGGCGAAGGAATTGGTCATCACCTGCAGGCGGCGGGCCGACATGAAATGCACCATCTGGAATGTGGTGGTGCCGCCGTTGATGATGATCGAGTCGCCTTCCTCGCAAAGCTCCACGGCTCGGCGGGCGATTGCGCGCTTGCGATCGATGTTGATCGATTCGGATACCTTGAACGGACGCGCCGCGAGATTGCCGAGCTGCGGGGGATGCACGGCCTCGGCGCCGCCACGCACGCGGCGCAGCTTGCCCTGCACGTGCAGGGCCGCGATATCGCGGCGAATGGTGGCTTCGGATGCCTCGGTCAGTTCGGCGATATCCTGCACCGTCACGACGGGCTTTTCCTGGATAGCGCTCAAAATGATGCGATGGCGTTCGCGTTCGTGCATGGGGCTCCTCCTAAGTATGATTTATTCGCATCCAACTTATCCTGTCAATCATAAACGATCAAAAAAGATCATATTGCACTGCACAATGATCTTTAATGATCAAAAATGATTGACATTGCGAGTCGAGATGCGTCATAGCTCCGACAAAGGAGACGGAAGGCCGCACTGGCATTCCGTGATTGGACAGACCAGGGAGGATGTCATGACGGGTCAGCCCCGCCTTCTCGAAAACCGTTGGGACGACGCCCATGCCGCAAGGCTCGACGAGCCCGGCAAGCTGCTCTACCGCTCCAATCTCCTCGGCGCCGACAAGCGCATCACCAATTACGGCGGCGGCAACACTTCGGCCAAGGTGCAGGAAACCGATCCGCTGACGGGCGAGAAGGTCCCGGTCCTGTGGGTGAAGGGCTCGGGCGGCGATGTCGGCACGATCAAGCTCGACGGTTTCGCCACCCTCTACATGGAAAAGCTGGAAGCGCTGAAGGGTCTCTACAAGGGTGTCGAGGACGAGGACCGCATGGTCGGCTTCCTGCCGCACTGCACCTTCAACCTCAATCCGCGCGCCGCCTCCATCGATACGCCGCTGCACGGTTTCGTGCCGTTCGCCCATGTCGACCACATGCATCCCGACGCCATCATTGCCATCGCCGCCTCGAAGAACTCGAAGGCGCTGACGGCGAAGATTTTCGGCGAGGAGATCGGCTGGCTGCCCTGGCGCCGTCCCGGCTTCCAGCTCGGCCTCGATCTTGCGGCCTTCGTCAAGGCAAACCCCGGGGCCAAGGGCGTCGTGCTCGAAAGCCATGGCCTCTTCACCTGGGCGGACGACGCCAAGGACTGCTACCTGCTGACGCTCGACATCATCAACCGGGCGATTGAATGGTTCGCCAGGGAGACGGACGGCAAGACGATCTTCGGCGGGGCCGTCGCCACGAGCCTTGGCGAAGCCGAGCGCCGGGCCGTCGCCGCGAAGCTGATGCCGGAAATCCGTGGCCGCATCGGCAAGGGCGAGCGCAAGCTCGGCCATTTCGACGACCAGGCCGCCGTGCTCGAATTCGTCAACTCCAACGACCTGAAGCCGCTCGGCGCGCTCGGCACCTCCTGCCCGGACCATTTCCTGCGCACCAAGATCCGCCCGCTGATCGTCGATTTCGATCCGGCCAGACCCGATGTGGACGCGGTGATCGCCGGCCTCGACGCGGCGCTGGAAGACTACCGCGCCGACTACACGCGCTACTACGAGACCTGCAAGCGCGGCAATTCGCCTGCCATGCGCGACCCGAATCCAGTCATCTTTCTCGTTCCCGGCGTCGGCATGTTCTCCTTTGCCAAGGACAAGGCGACCGCGCGCATCGCCGGCGAGTTCTACGTCAACGCCATCAACGTGATGCGCGGCGCCTCGACGGTTTCCGACTATCAGGGCCTGCCGGAGCAGGAGGCTTTCGATATCGAATACTGGCTGCTGGAGGAAGCAAAGCTGCAGCGCATGCCGAAGCCGAAGAGCCTTGCCGGCCGCGTCGCTTTCGTGACGGGCGGCGCCGGCGGCATCGGCCGGGCAACGGCCGAGCGGCTGGCGGGCGAGGGCGCCTGCGTGGTGCTGGCCGATATCGACGCCAATGCCCTGGCCGAGGTCGGTGCGGCGTTTGCGAAGACATATGGCGGCGACGCCGTGCGCACCGTCACGCTCAACGTGACGGACGAAGCGGGCGTCATTGCCGCCTTCGCTGATGCCTGCGTCGAATTCGGCGGGATCGATATTCTCGTCTCCAATGCCGGCATCGCCTCCTCGGCCCCGGTCGAAAGCACGGAGCTTTCGATGTGGAACAGGAATATCGAGATTCTCGCGACCGGTTACTTCCTCGTTTCGCGGGAGGCGTTCCGCCTGTTCCGCCGGCAGAATCTCGGCGGCAACGTGGTCTTCGTCGCCTCCAAGAACGGTCTTGCCTCGTCGCCGAACGCCTCGGCCTATTGCACGGCCAAGGCCGCTGAAATCCACCTTGCGCGCTGCCTGGCGCTCGAGGGTGCGGAGGCGGGCATCCGTGTCAACACGGTGAATCCCGATGCGGTGCTGCGGGGCTCGAAGATCTGGGGCGGCGAATGGCGCGAGCAGCGCGCCGCCTCGTCCAGGATCGAGGTAAGCGAACTGGAAGAGCATTATCGCAAGCGTTCCATGCTGAAGCTCAACGTCTTCCCGGAAGACATCGCCGAGGCGATCTATTTCCTCGCATCGGACCTTTCGGCTAAGTCGACGGGCAACATCATCAACGTGGATGCCGGCAACGCGCAGAGTTTCCCGCGCTAGTGCGCGTGGGTCAGGGAGGACGGAATGGCTGAATTCAGGATCGCGCAGGATGTCGTCGCGCAGGAAAACGACAAGCGGGCGACGGCGCTGAAGGAGGACTACGAGGCGCTCGGCGCAAACCTCGCCCGCCGCGGCATCGACATCGACGCGGTCACCCGCAAGGTCGAGCAGTTCTTCGTCGCCGTTCCCTCCTGGGGCGTCGGCACGGGCGGCACCCGCTTTGCGCGCTTTCCCGGCGCCGGCGAGCCGCGCGGCATCTTCGACAAGCTGGACGATTGTGCCGTCATTCAGCAATTGACGCGCGCCACACCCAGCGTTTCGCTCCACATTCCCTGGGACAAGGCCGATCAGAAAGAGCTGAAGGCCAAGGGCGATGCCCTCGGCCTCGGCTTCGACGCGATGAATTCCAACACCTTCTCCGACGCGCCCGGCCAGACGCATTCCTACAAATACGGTTCGCTCAGCCACACGGATGCCGCAACGCGCGCCCAGGCCGTCGAGCACAATCTGGAATGCATCGAGATCGGCAAGGCCATCGGTTCGAAGGCGCTGACGGTCTGGGTTGGCGACGGCTCCAATTTCCCGGGCCAGAGCAATTTCACCCGGGCTTTCGAGCGCTATCTCGCCGCCATGGCAGAGATCTACAAGGGCCTGCCCGATGACTGGAAGCTCTTCTCCGAGCACAAGATGTACGAGCCGGCCTTCTATTCGACGGTCGTGCAGGACTGGGGCACGAATTACCTGATCGCGCAGACGCTGGGTCCGAAGGCCCAATGCCTCGTCGATCTCGGCCATCATGCGCCGAACACCAATATCGAGATGATCGTCGCCCGCCTCATCCAGTTCGGCAAGCTCGGCGGCTTCCACTTCAACGATTCCAAATACGGCGACGACGACCTCGATGCCGGCGCCATCGAACCCTACCGCCTGTTCCTCGTCTTCAACGAACTGGTGGATGCGGAGACGCGCGGCGTCGAAGACTTCCATCCCGCCCATATGATCGACCAGTCGCACAACGTCACCGACCCGATCGAAAGCCTCATCAACAGCGCGAACGAAATCCGCCGCGCCTATGCGCAGGCTCTCCTCGTCGACCGTGTGGCACTCACCGGCTACCAGGACGGCAACGACGCGCTGATGGCGACGGAAACACTGAAGCGCGCCTACCGCACGGATGTGGAGCCGGTCCTCGCCGAAGCCCGCCGCCGCGCCGGTGGCGCAATCGATCCGCTCGCCACCTATCGTGCCAGCGGCTACCGGGCGAACGTCGCGGCGGCGCGCCCGGCCTCGGCGGCGGGCGGCGGCGGTATCGTCTAGAGGTGTTTCGGAATGCCGGCTTCGGCGGCGGTTCCCCTGGAGTTTGTCAGGGAAAAGTGGGAACCGGTTTTCCCGAAAGACAAACGAAAACAAAAGAATTTAGAGCATGTCTGGTTCAATCTGAACCTAACATGCTCTAGGTGTTTGATCCCGGAGTTTGATGGTGTGATCTTTTCCGCTGAATGGAAGGAAGCACTATGGGCCAGATACGTCACGGCAGCGGCGCGATTGACGTGCGCAATGTACAAGGCAGTCATGCAGGATCCGGTCTACTCGTTGCGGCGTGCAATCGGCATATTCCCCTCATGAAGTTCATCCTCCTCCCAGAACTTCAATCGTGATCCATCCTCTCCTCCTCCCTGGATGGATCGCATCGGATCGGCAGCACCCCTCCTCCCGGTTGCCGATCATCCTTTGAAAGCCTGCCGCACCTCCTCCCGCGGCAGGCTTTTCTATTTTGGGGTTTGCCGCGTCTTTTCGATCTGCCTTGCCAGGACGCACATCAGTTCGAACAGGATGGTCGCGCCGGCAATCGAGGTCATGCCGGCAAGGTCGAATGGCGGGGAGACTTCCACGACATCCGCGCCGACGAGGTTCAGGCCATCGAGCAGCCGGACAAGCTGCTGGGCTTCGCGCGTCGTGAACCCGCCGATTTCAGGCGTGCCGGTGCCCGGCGCCATCGATGGATCGATGGCGTCGATGTCGAAGGTCACATAGGTCGGGTTCTGGCCGACGATCGCGCGCGCTTCGGCCATGACGTCGTCGGCGCCGCGGCGATCGAACTCTTCCATGTAGATGATGCGAATTCCCTGAGCCAGCGCCCAGTCATGTTCGTCCGGCGCGTAGATCGACCCGCGAATACCGATCTGCACGATGCGGCGCGGATCGAGAAGCCCCTCTTCGATCGCACGCCGGAAGGGCGTGCCATGCGTGTAGGGGTTGTTGCCGAAGTAGGTGTCGTTCGTGTCGGAATGCGCGTCGAACTGGATCAAGCCGACCTGCCTTTGCTTCGCGACCGCGCGCAGCACGGGCAGGGTGGTCAGGTGATCGCCGCCGACGCACAGAGGAAGCGCGCCCGCACCGACGATGTCGGCAGCGCCTTCCTCGATTAGCCGAAGGGCGTCCAGCAGGTCGATCGGGTTCACCGCGAGGTCGCCGACATCGGCGATATTGGCGATGCGGAACGGTTCCGTCTTGAACACGTGGTGCGTGCTTCGCATCAGGCTCGATTGGTTGCGGACCTCGCGGGGACCATGGCGCGCACCCGCCCGGTTGGTCGTTCCGCCGTCCCAGGGAATGCCGGCAAGGGCAATGTCCAGACCCTTCGGGGACGGAACGGCGGGAAGCCGCATGAATGTAGCATGGCCGGCAAACCGGGGCACCTTGGCGGCATCGACGGGTTGATGAAAGGTCTCGCGCATGCCGATTGTCTCCACGAAATCAGGACGGAACGGGCAGGTCGGAGAGGCTTGCTGAAAGGCCCCGTCTGCCTGCCGCGCGTGGTTCTATAGCACGCCGACAGCAGGCGGTCTGCCTCTGCCGACACGGTGAAACTGCGGCTTCGTTTCGACGTTCATGGAATAGCCGTGGCCGTGGAGTGGGCGGCGCATCCTTGGGCTCGCAGCGAAAATGCGGGGTAACTCCAGAAGCGCCTTCGTCGGAATTTTTTGTTCCAACCGCGGGACAAATTGGGAATTCGTTCCTCGTTCTAGATGCATTTAATCCATAGTTTTTATGTAATTAATGCGGCTGTGGATGTGCGAAATGATGCGTCATTCTTCAACGGCAACGGTCGACGTTGCCGTCATCGGCGGTGGTCCGGCGGGCTGCCTTGCGGCCTGGAACGCGCATCAGGCCGGCGCCTCCGTCATCCTCATCGACAAGGGCTATGTCGGCACCAGCGGCGCGATGGCGGCGGGCAACAACACGATCAGCGATACCCTGCGCGGCACGAAGGAGCGTGAAGCGACCGTGGCGCAGCGCGTCAATCGTGGGCTCGGCTTCGTGCGCCGGTCCGTGGTGGAGGACGTTCTCGACCAGGCGCGCGCCAATCTCGATGCGTTCGCCGCCTGGGGCTACGATTTCCCGACCTACGAGGACGGACGTCCCTATCGCGGCATGCTGCGCGGCCCGGATTTCCTGCGCTTCATGCGCCAGCGCCTGATCAAGGCCGGTGTGCGTATCGTCGATCACACGCCGGTCGAGGAACTGCTTCTTGCCGATGACGGCGCGGTCGCGGGCCTCAGGGCGAGACGCCGCCGGTCCGGCGAGGACGTGGAAATCCGCGCCGGGGCCGTCGTCATTGCTGCAGGCGGCTGCGCCTTTCTCAGCGGCGGGCTCGGCACCAACAACCTGACGGGCGATAGCTATCTGATGGCCGCGGAGGCAGGGGCGACGCTGTCAGGCATGGAATTTTCCGGCCAGTACGGCATATCGCCGGTCTTTTCCAGCGTCACCAAGGGCGTGGTCTATTTCTGGGGCACGTTCTCCGATGCCGCCGGCAACGAAATCCATCTGCCGGGCGACCGCCAGAATGTCGCCCGCAACCTCCTGGATGGGCCGGTCTATGCGGTGCTCGACAAGGCGTCCGAGCGTCTTCAGCAGGGCTTCCGCAAGGGCCAGCCCAACATCTTCGCGCCGTTCGACCGGATGGGCATCGATCCGTTCCGCGACCGGTTCGAAATCACCCTGCGCCATGAGGGGACCGTGCGGGGCACGGGCGGCATCGTCATCGACGACCATACGGCGACCGGCATACGCGGCCTTTTCGCGGCGGGCGATGCCGCCACCCGCCAGGCCATGGCGGGCGCCACGAGCGGCGGCGGCGGCCCGAATGCGGCCTGGGCGCTCGCCACGGGATCGTGGGCCGGCGAAGGCGCGGCGGGTTTCGCAAGACGGCTCGGCGCCCACCATGCAACGCGGCGGGTGCGGTCCGCGCGCCAGCGCCAGCCCGTCATAGAAGGCCCCGGCCGGGAGGTGGAGATCCGCGCCGTCATCGACCGCATCAGGGGCGAAACACTCCCACTTGAAAAGGGCTTCTTCCGGAGCGGCGAAAGCCTCGCCGGCAACAGGGCGGTTCTCGAAAGCCTCTGGCAGGACGAGACCTGGCGCCGCGCCGGCACCGGCCACGACGCCGCGCGCATTCGCGAAGCCGAGGCCCTGATCGCGACCGCCCGCTGGGTGACGGAAAGCGCGCTTCTGCGCCGCGAGACCCGCGGCGTCCACCGTCGCACCGACTTCGCCGAGACCGATCCGACGCTCGCCGTTCGCATCGAGAGCGGGGGGCTCGACACGCCCTGGGCGGTCTACGAACCCGAATTGCAGAAAGAAAGCATCGCATCATGATCGAAATCGTCAGCGCCGAGCGCTGCGTCAAATGTGACCTGTGCGTCGAGGCCTGCCCCGACAACGTGTTCGACGCGGTGGCGGACGGCATTCCCGTCATCGCGCGGCAGGGGGACTGCCAGACCTGCTTCCTCTGCGAGCTCTTCTGTCCGACCGATGCGCTCTATGTCTCACCGCTCGCCGACGCCGTCGAAGGCCGGCCGGAGGCCGAGCTTGCCGAGCGCGGCCTTCTCGGCAGCTTCCGCCGCGAGATGGGCTGGAAGAACGCCAAGCCGCGCGGCACCGGCGGCGACCTCAGCTACCGGATTTTCGAGAACGGCTCGATCATCCCCTGACACCATCCTTCCCAGACTGGAGACATACATGCGCAAGTTCCTGACTTCCCTCGTCGTCGCCGCGACCGTCCTTCTCGCCGCAGCGCCGCTGAGGGCCGAGGACGCCCCGGAAGCCATCCGCTTCGGCGATGTCGGCTTCGGCTTCG
This sequence comes from Roseateles sp. XES5, assembly GCF_020535545.1. Taxonomy (NCBI): domain Bacteria; kingdom Pseudomonadati; phylum Pseudomonadota; class Betaproteobacteria; order Burkholderiales; family Sphaerotilaceae; genus Roseateles; species Roseateles sp. XES5. The sequence goes on along the minus strand of NZ_CP084754.1, from coordinate 440,207 downwards.
GCACGCCCTTCGGCGTCGGCCTCCTGGCTGTCGCCGATGCGAAAGGGTTCATCGCCGACGAATTCAAGGGCACGCCCACCAAGGTGGAGTTCACCTATTTCACCGGCACGGGCCCGGCGATCAACGAGGCGCTCTCCAACGGGCAGCTCGATTTCGCCGCCTATGGCGCGGTGCCGAACATCATCGGCAAGGCGAACGGCCTCGATACGGTGATCGTCGCGTCCTATGGCGGAACCACGATCTTCGGCGCCGCGCGCCCGGATGTGGAGATCAAGTCGGTCGCCGACCTCAAGGGCAAACGCATCGCCATCCAGAAGGCGACGATCATCCACTGGGCCCTGATCCAGGCGCTGAAGAATGCCGGCCTTTCCGAAGCCGACGTGACGATCGTCGACCTTAAGAACGCCGACCAGCTCGCCGCGATCGCCGCCAAGAGTGTGGATGCGGTGTTCGGCGCGGACTTCCTGCTGCCGCTGGAAAAGAAGGGTCTCGCCAAGGTCTTCTACAAGTCATCGGCCGCTGGGGCGAGCGGTGACGGCTTCGGCGCGTTCCTCGTCACCGACGCCTTCCGCAAGGCTTACCCGGAGGCGACGCAGAAGGTCGTCAACGGCTTTGTGCGGGCCGCGACTTGGGTGTCGGACGAGAAGAACCGCGACGAGGTCTTCCAGATCTGGTCGCGCGCCGGTACGCCCGTCGACGTCATCACGAAGGCGAACGAGGGCACGGCGCTGAAGGGCAAATACAATCCCCGCCTCGATGCTTTCTTCACGGCCCGCTACGAAAGCGGCCTTGCCTTCAACAAGGAGCAGAAGCTGACGCGCCGCGATGTCGACCTCGCCACCTGGGCGGACGCTTCCTATGTCGAGAAGGCCATTGCCGATCAGGAGCTGGACGGGTTCTGGGCCGACCGCGACGCGGCCGGCGCGGACAAGAAGTAAGACGGAGAGAGGCGGATGGCATCGATCGAATTCCAGCCCGGCGATGCGGGTGCCGCCTCGAAAGGAGTGGCGGCGCCGGCCGCCATCCTCGCCCGGCTCGACCGATGGGCGGGCCGCGGCGCACGGGTTTCGGGGCAGGTGGCGCTGGCGCTTGCGCTTCCGGCCGCCATCGGCCTGCTCTGGCAGATCGCCGCCGCGCGGCAGTGGGTTTCGCCGCAGGTGCTTCCGCCGCCCGCCTGGGTGTTCCAGACCTTTCTCGATCTTTCCGGCAGCGGCGAGATTGCGGCGAGTATCGCGGTCAGCGTCGTCCGCATCGCCAGGGGCCTTCTTTTCGGTGCGACGCTCGGCTTTGTCTTCGGCCTCGTCATCGGCTTCTCAAGGCAGGCCGATGCTTATCTCGGCCCGACCTTCCGGGCGATTGCCACCGTTCCCTCGCTCGGCTGGCTGCCCATCCTCATCCTCCTCCTCGGTATCGAGGAATCGCTGAAGACCGTCATCCTGGCGAAGGCCTGCTTCGTGCCCATGGCCATCAGCATTGCAGAGGGCGTGCGCACCATACCGCCGCGCCTGAAGGACGTCGCGGATGTGCTGGATCTCAAGCCGGCGACCCGGTTCCTGAAGCTCACTCTCCCGGCCATTGCGCCCTTCTTCTTCACGGGGCTTCGCCTGTCCACCGCGCAGGCCTTCGTCTCGCTGATCGTCGTCGAAATGCTCGCCGGGACCGATGGCATCGGCTACATGATGGTCTGGGGTCGCACCCTCTTCCAGCTTGATATCGTCATCGTCGGCATGATCGTTGTCGGTGCGGCCGGTTTTACGCTCGACCTCGCGCTGCGCCGTCTCGAAAGGCATTTTGCGGGGGAGGGGCGCCATGGCTGATCCCGGATACTTCCGGCCGCTGTCCGTCGTGCCGAAGGGAGCATGGCTTCCCCTCGGCCTCTTCGCTCTCTGGAGCGGTCTTGCCCTTGGCCACGTGGTGGAGAGTCCGCTTTTCATCTCGCCGCTTTCGGTTTTGAGCGCGCCCTTCGCCGATCCCGACGGGCGGGAGATCTGGGCGGCGCTCGGCGCCAGCCTGCTTCGCGTCTTTGCCGGCGGGATCGTCGGTGCCGTGCTCGGCCTTGCCCTTGGGACGGCCTGCGGGCTGCTGCGGGTTGCCGCGCTCTCCCTTGCGCCGACCGTGCATTCCCTGCGCCAGATCGCCGTCTTCGCCTGGATTCCGCTGTTCACCGCCTGGTTCGGCAACGGAGAAACGACGAAACTGGTCTTCACGGCGCTCTCGACCTTCTTCCCGCTGTTTCTCGCGGCGGAGCAGGGCATGCGGGCGACGCCCGTCGCCCTGAAGGAAGCTGCGGCAACGCTCGGCCTGTCGCGCCGCACGCGGCTGCTGCAACTCCATTTCCCCGCGGCGCTGCCGAACATCGCCATCGGCATCCAGATCGCCGCTCTCTCCGCCTGGATCGGCACGATCGGCGCCGAATATGCCATCGGCAACGGCCGTGGCCTCGGCAGCTACATCGCCAGCGCCCGCGATCAGTTCCGCATGGATATCGTGCTCGTCGGCGTTCTCGCGCTCGCTGCCGGCGGCGTCGCGCTGCACCGCGCCTGCCGCCGTCTCGCCGCCCGTCTGTCGCCCTGGACCAAGGACTGAAACCATGACCGCACCCGCCGCTTCCCTGACCATCGACCGTGTCGGCAAGATATTCCGTTTCAACGGCGCCCCGCGCGAGGTGCTGCACGACGTCAGCTTCGAGGTGGGCAAGGGAGAGATCGTCGGCGTGCTCGGCGCGTCGGGCTGCGGGAAGTCGACGCTGCTGCGCCTCATCGTTGGGCTTGATCGCGACTATTCAGGCCGCATCGCGGTGGCGGGCGAGGGCGGGGCCGATCCGGCGCGGCGCATTTCGATGGTGTTTCAGGATCATCGTCTCTTTCCCTGGCTTACCGTGGCGGAGAATGTCGGCCTCGCGCTCGACCGGGCAAAGCTGCCCCGCGCCGAAAAGCGCGACCGCATCAGGCACTATGTGGATCTCGTCGGCCTCTCCGATTTCATCGACGCCTATCCGAAGCAGCTCTCGGGCGGCATGGCGCAACGCGCGGCGATTGCGCGGGCGCTGGTGTCGGAACCGGAAATCCTGCTGATGGACGAACCCTTTGGGGCGCTCGACTCTCTTCTGCGCCTTCGCCTGCAGGACGAGTTGCTGCGCATCTGGCAGCACCGCGTCCTCTCTGTCGTCGTGGTGACGCACGACATCGAGGAGGCGCTCTATCTGGGCGACCGGGTGATCGTGCTGGAGGCTAATCCCGGCCGCATACGCTCGGTGATCGATGTCGATATCCCTCGTCCCCGCCGCCGCAACGATCCCCACATCGTCGCCCTGAAACGGGAGTGCTTCGACCTCGTCGCGGGACAGGCCGATCGCGACGGCCCGTTCGACGGCAGGGGCGGGATCCGCTCCGCGTGATCGTCCTCCCGTATCCCGATTGTCGCGATTAGAGCCTGCCGGCCACGGCCGCCCGATAGATCGAAGCATATTGGGACGCGGTCAGCGGCATGGCGTTCGTCTCGGAGGAGGATATGTCGGCGAGCGCCTGCTCGCCCACCCATTCCGCATCCGAGCTGTCGAGGCCGAGATCGGCGAGCGTGGCGGGAATGCCGATACGCGCGCGCAGCTCCAGAAGCCAGGCCATGAGGCCGTCGAAGCCCGCGCCCGGAAGACCGATAGAGCGTGCGATACGGGCCGTGGTCTCTTCGAGGGCCGGGCGATTGACGACCATCACGTAGGGAAGCAACACCGCGTTCAGCAGGCCGTGGTGAAGATGATGGCGCGCGCCGATGGGGTGGGCGAGGGCGTGCACGCCGCCAAGACCCTTCTGGAACGCGACGGCGGCGCTTGCCGAGGCGACCAGCATGCCTTCGCGGGCTTCAAGGTCGTTGCCGTCGCGGACCGCGCGTTCGAGATAGGTGTGCACAAGTCGGACACCCTCCATGGCGATCCCCGCCGACATCGGGTGATGAAGCGGCGAGAACAGCGATTCGAGATGGTGCGTCAGGGCATCCATGCCGGTCGCGGCGGTCAGGGCAGGCGGCAGGCCTGTCGTCATATCAGGATCGAGAAAGACGCAGGCCGCCAGCAATTCCCGATGGCCGACGACCTTCTTGATGCCCCGTGCCGTGTCGGTGAGCACGGCTTCCCGGCCGAGCTCCGAACCGGTGCCCGCGGTCGTCGGTATGACGAGCAAAGGCGGCAGGCCGAGTTGCGGGAAATCCGCCAGCGTCGGATAATGGGCAATAAGCTGGCTCCACTCGAACCGCTCCAGTCCGCGGGGATCGCGGCTCGCAAGGGCGATGCCCTTCGCCACGTCGATCGCGCTGCCGCCGCCGACCGCGATGATGAGGTCGTGGTCTCCGGCGGCAAAAACTGCGGCGCCGGCAAGCGCTTCCTCGAAGGTGGGGTTGCCCGAGAGATCGTGGAACAGGCCATAGCGGATGCCGGCCTTGTCGAGCCCGTCGCGGACCTGCCGCAGCGGCGGCAGCGCCAGGAGGCCGGAATCCGTGACCAGCAGGGGGTGCCTTGCACCGGATATCCGGCAGCGGTGCGGCACCTGTTCGATGGCGCCGCTGCCGCAGAGGATTTCGGTCGGGTAGTTCCAGTAGTGGAGATTGCTCATGGTCTTTCCGGGACATTGCTTGAGGGTGGATGGGCGGCGCCGGCGGCAGGCTTCCTCACGGTAGGGGCGCCGTCGAAAAACTGCTGGCGCCCGGAATGCGTCGGTGCGGTTTGGCAATTGCGAGATAGAGCAGGCCGAAGGCGGAGAGCGCCGAGAAGACCAGCACGACGGCCCAGACCTGGAACCAGGGAGCGCCGGGAGGCGCGAGCAGTTCGCGCGGCCAGGCGACGTTGACGGCCTCGAAGCCAAGCCAGAGCGTGGCGACGACGTTGACGGGAAGGCTCCAGCGGCCAAGCTGGAAAACGCCCTTCGCAGGGTTCCACCGGCCGGAGAGGCGAGCAACCAGCGCGCTTGCCGTGACGATCAGGAAGACGAAGAAGAAGCCGCCGCTGCCGAAGGCGATCAAGGTGCCGACCGCCGTGGCATTGAGGCCGAGCACCAGGCCGAAGCTGGCAATCAGGGTGCTGCAGACCATGGCGGCCATCGGCACCTTACGACGGTCGACGCGGCGCAGGAGCGCGGAGGCGGGCAGGATGCCGTCCCGCGCCATGCCGAAGATAGCGCGGCCGATATAGGTCTGCACGGAAACGACGCAGGCGATGAAGGCGACCAGAACCACCGCGACGAAGGGCCGTTCCGACCAGGCGCCGAGCGCATCCACCACGGCGGGGGTGACGGGATCGATGATCTGTCCGCTGATGACAGCGGCCGGATCCTTGTAGGACAGGGTGACGGCGAATGCGGTGAGCATCACGGTGCCGCCGACGACCAGCATCGAACGGATGATGGCGCGCGGAACGGAAATCCGGGCATCGGTCGTCTCCTCGGAAATCTGCGAGCAGGCGTCGAAGCCGAGGAACGCCCAGCCGCCGACGGCCAGCGCGGTCAGGAAGCCGCTGAAATAGGAACCGCCCGATGCCGCTTCGGCGCCCATGCTGGTGAACAGGATGTCGAAGGAGTGGTTGCGGAAGAAGAGGAGGAGCACGACGCCGATGCCGATCGACGCGATTGCCTCGGCGACGATGCCCGCATTGACGAAATATTTGAGCGGATTGATGCCGAGCAGATTGACGATGAGGCCGAGAGCCAGCAGCGCCGCGCCGCAGACGATCTGGGCATCGGCGGAGGGCGGCGATCCGGTGACGAAGAGACCGAGCCAGAAACCGCCGAGATAGGACACGGTGGTCAGTGAGGCGAGCGCCGAAGCGAGATAGAGAAAGCCGGTGAACCATGCCAGGCGGTCGCCGACGAGATGGCGGACCCATTGGTAGCAGCCGCCGGCAAGCGGGTATTGCGAGGAGAGTTCGGCATAGACGAGGGCGACGGTGAACTGCAGGGCGAGGCACAGCGGAACGATCCAGACCCAGGAGGGGCCGATGCTGATGGCCCCGAGCGACATCACCGAATAGATGCCGACGACCGGTGAAATCGTCGCAAAGCCCACGGAAAACGATGACCACAGGCTGAGGCCGCGATCCAGCTCCTGCCGGTAGCCGTGGCTCGCCAGCAGTCGTTCGTCGTTGTTTGTCGTTGCTGCGTTGTTGTCCGGCATGACCACCTCCCGCCGATCCGATGCCAGGGCGTGCGGCGCCATCGGCTGCGATGAGGCTCACGCCGCCGCCCGGGTCATCCTTGATGTTGAAGACACAGCAGGCCCGCTTTCCCCGTTTCCTCCCGGGAGTTCGCAGCCTGCCGGGGAACGGTAGGTAAATTTAACGTCAGATAGAATGCTTATTTGATTACGTTGGCATCAATCTAGACTGATGTATGATCCGCAGGGACACGCCGAGGGACCGGAATGCTGAAGAACGTCACGGATATCGACCTGCGCCTCCTGCGGCTCTTTGCGACCGTCGTGCGCTGCGGCGGCTTCACGGCCGCGCAGGCCGAGCTCAACATGAGCCAGTCGAACATCAGCATGCATATCGGCAATCTCGAAAAGCGGCTCGGATACCGCCTGTGCGAACGCGGCAAGGGGGGATTCAGCGTCACGCCCAAGGGGCGTTCCGTGCTCGATGCCTCGCAGCGGATGTTCGAGGCGATCGGCGTCTTCGTGGATCAGGCGGGAAGCCTGTCGGGGCGGCTGGTCGGCGATCTCAGCCTCGGCCTTGCCGATACGATCGTCACGCTGCCCCATACCCGTTTCGGCGAGGCGATGGCGGCCTTCTACCGGCGTGACCAGGAAGTCCAGCTCAACCTCTTCGTCAATTCGCCGACCGAACTGGAACTCGCCGTCATCGATGGCCAGGTGGAGCTTGCGATCTCCTATTTCAGCCGGACACGCCCGACGCTCGACTATTTTCCGCTCTTCATGGAGGAGATCGGCCTCTTTTGCGGCGCCAGGCATCCGCTGTTCGGCAGGGCATCGCCGACGAAAGAGGAAATCGCGTCGGCGAACTGGGTGATGCACGGCTTCCTGCCGGAAAGCTCGATCCTGCCGCTGCGCCCCCAACGCAGCCGGGCGACGGCTCACCACATGGAGGCCGTTGCGCAGATGATCCTGGCGGGAACGCATGTCGGTTACCTGCCGTGCCACTATGCCGAGATCTGGGTCGAGCGCGGCAGCATGAAGCCCTTGCTGCCGAAGCAACTGACCTATGAGGTCGAACACAGCATGATCACCTATGTCGGACGGCCGCTCAGCGAGCCTGCCCGGGCGTTCGTCGATGACCTCATGCGTGTCCACCGCAATTCTCGCCTCGCAGGGTCGGTCGGGTGAAATCCGGGTGTTTCCTCGCGGATACCGTTCGACGCGCCTGAGCGGCGGGAGCGACGTTGGTTCTCAAGGATTGGCTGTCGCGACGGTGCCTTCGAGCCATCGTTTGCTTGGCGCTTGAAATTTGTGCGCCTGCATAAATTCCAGGCGACAGTCTCTTCGAAGAAAGGGGATGAGCTCGGCCACCGAAAGGCGTCGCGCCGTATTTCCATGCATGCAAAGGGATGGCACGACCCTTGCATCGCTGCCGGGACGATCAGCAGGACACCAGGCGCGATGAGGGTTTTGAGCAGGGGCATATCGGTCAACTGCCGGGCTGAGCGGGGCGTGCGGTGATCGTCTTTCCAACGCCCGCGCTTTCCGAGGCCGCGCCGCTGCGGCTTCAACGCGCCGAAGGCCATGCCCGGCTGGCCTTTCACCGCCGGCATGGAGCGACGCGGCTGAAGACGCTTTACCAGGAAGGCTGCGTCAAGATCCGCCTTCCGCGGCCCTTATCGCACCAGCCGCCCGAAGCGATCCTGATCAACACGGCGGGCGGGCTTGCCGGCGGCGACCGTATCGCCATGGAAATCGACATTGCGGAGACGACCACGGCGACCGTCACCACGCAGGCCTGCGAGCGCGTCTATCGCTCGACCGGCGAGGCGGCAGTGGTGACGAACCGGCTGACGGTCGGCGCCGGTGCGCGCCTTGCCTGGCTGCCGCAGGAAACCATTCTTTTCGATGGCGGGCGGTTGTCGCGCCGTCTGGAAGCCGATCTTGTCGGCGATGCCGAGCTGGTGGCGATGGAGGCGGTGCTGTTCGGCCGCACCGCCATGGGCGAGGTGCTTTCCCATGGCGGCCTGCATGATCGCTGGCGCATTCGCCGCGACGGCCGCTTGCTCTTCGCCGAGGATTTCTCCGTGTCCGGCGAGATCGCCGCGCAGCTTGCCCGCCCCGCCGTGCTTGCCGGCTGCACCGCCATGGCGACGGTGCTTTATGCCGCCCGGGAACCGGAACGGCTGCTGGAGGCCGTCCGCGCCGTGGTCGGCGAGGCGGGCGGGGCGAGCGCCTGGAACGGCAAGCTGCTGATCCGCCTCGTCGCCGCCTCCGGTCTCGCGCTCCGCCAGCGCCTCGAACCGCTTCTTTCCCTTCTGCTCGCCGGACACGCGCTGCCGAAAGTCTGGCAATTATAGGAACAGGCCCATGAACCTCACCCCCCGTGAAAAGGACAAGCTGCTGATCGCCATGGCCGCCATCGTGGCGCGCAAGCGGCTGGAGCGCGGCGTCAAGCTCAACCATCCCGAGGCCATCGCGCTGATCACCGATTTCGTCGTCGAGGGCGCCCGCGATGGCCGCTCGGTCGCCGACCTCATGGAGGCAGGCGCCCATGTCGTCAGCCGCGAGGATGTCATGGAGGGCATTCCCGAGATGATTCCCGAGATCCAGGTGGAAGCCACCTTCCCCGACGGCACCAAATTGGTGACCGTGCACCAGCCCATCCGCTGATCTTTGAAAGGGCAAGCGAATGAAAAGACTGTTTCTCATCCTGCTCCTGTCGGGCGCCGCCGCAAGCCCCGCCTTCGCCCATCTCGATCCGGCCGCGCACGGCTCGCTCGGTGCCGGGTTCTCGCATCCGCTGACGGGCGCCGACCATCTGCTCGCCATGGTCGCCGTCGGCCTCTGGGCCTCGCTGATCGGCGGGCGGGCCCTATGGGCGGTGCCTGTCGCCTTCGTCGCGGCAATGGGCGCCGGTTTCCTGGCCGCGCTCGGCGGCCTCGGCCTGCCCTTCGTCGAACCGGCCATTGCCGCCTCGGTCGTGGTGATCGGCCTTCTGGCGCTTGTCGCGCTCCAGGTGCCGGCCGCGGTCGGCATGGCCGTGGTGGGCTTCTTCGCGCTGTTTCACGGTTATGCCCATGGCCTCGAGCTTGGCGGCGCCAGCGGCCTTGCCTTCATGGGCGGCTTCGTCATGGCGACCGCGCTGCTGCATAGCGCGGGCGTGGCGCTGGGCCTCGGCATCGGTGCTGTGGCGGGCGGGCGTGCCGGCCGGATCGCGGCGCGGCTTGCCGGCGGCCTGACGGCGCTCGGCGGGCTCTGGCTCGTCGCGGGAGCCTGACCATGATCCCGGGCGAAATCCTTACCGCCGAGGGCGAGATCGTGCTGAATGCCGGTGCCGATACCGTGACGCTGACCGTCGCCAATACCGGTGACCGTCCGGTCCAGGTCGGCTCGCACTATCATTTCTTCGAGACCAATCCGGCGCTCGCCTTCGACCGGGCGCTGGCGCGGGGCATGCGCCTCGACATCGCCGCCGGCACGGCGGTCCGCTTCGAGCCTGGGCAGGAGCGCGTGGTGCGGCTCGTGCCCGTCGGTGGCAAACGCGAAATCCATGGCTTCCGCCAGCAAGTGATGGGGAAACTCTGATGGCTGCTCACCTTTCCCGCGCCGCCTACGCGCAGATGTACGGCCCGACCGTGGGCGACCGGGTGCGCCTTGCCGATACCGAACTCTTCATCGAGGTGGAGAAGGATTTCACCCTCTATGGCGAGGAGGTCAAGTTCGGCGGCGGCAAGGTGATCCGCGACGGCATGGGCCAGTCGCAGCGCCCCAATGGGCCCGGCCTGGCCGACGCCATGGACTGCGTGATCACCAATGCCCTGATCATCGACCACTGGGGCATCGTCAAGGCCGATATCGGCCTGCGGGGCTGCCGCATCGCGGCCATCGGCAAGGCCGGCAACCCCGATGTGCAGCCCGGCGTGGACATCGTGATCGGCCCCGGCACCGAGATCATCGCGGGCGAGGGCATGATCGTCACGGCCGGCGCCATCGACACCCACATCCACTTCATCTGCCCGCAGCAGATCGAGGAGGCGCTGATGTCGGGCGTCACCACCATGATGGGCGGTGGCACCGGCCCGGCCACCGGCACCTTTGCAACCACCTGCACGCCCGGCCCGGCCAATATCGAGCGCATGCTGCAGGCGGCCGAGGCCTTCCCGATGAATATCGGCTTTCTGGGCAAGGGCAATGCCAGCCGGCCCGAGGCCCTGCGCCAGCAGATCGAGGCCGGCGTGATCGGCCTCAAGCTGCATGAGGACTGGGGCACCACGCCCGCCGCCATCGACTGCTGCCTCTCGGTGGCCGAGGAGACCGACACCCAGGTCTCCATCCACAGCGACACGCTCAATGAGAGCGGCTTTGTGGAGGACACCATCGCCGCCACCAAGGGGCGCACGCTCTGCGCCTTCCACACCGAGGGCGCCGGCGGCGGCCATGCGCCCGACATCATGCGCGTGGTGGGCGAGGCCAACTTCCTGCCCTCCTCCACCAACCCCACCATGCCCTACACGGTGAACACCGTGGACGAGCATCTGGACATGCTGATGGTCTGCCACCATCTGGACGCCAGCGTGGCCGAGGACCTGGCCTTTGCCGAGAGCCGCATCCGGCGCGAGACCATTGCGGCCGAAGACGTGCTGCACGATCTGGGCGCCATCTCCATGTTCTCCTCCGACAGCCAGGCCATGGGCCGGGTGGGCGAGATGGTGATGCGCTGCTGGCAGACTGCGCACAAGATGAAGCAGCAGCGCGGCGCCCTGCCGCCGAGACGGGCGACAACGATAACCTGCGCGTGCGCCGCTACATCGCCAAATACACCATCAATCCGGCCATCGCGCAGGGGCTGTCGCGCCATGTCGGTTCCGTGGAAGCCGGCAAGCGCGCCGATCTCGTGCTGTGGAACCCGGCCTTCTTCGGCATCAAGCCGGATATGGTGCTGGTCGGCGGCACCATTGCGGCCGCGCCGATGGGCGATCCGAACGCCTCCATCCCGACGCCGCAGCCGGTGCACTACCGGCCGATGTTCGGCAGCTACGGCCGCGCTCCGGCGCTCTCCTCCGTCACCTTCGTCAGCAAGGCGGCGATGGAGGGCGGGCTGAAGGCGCGCCTCGGCGTGACCAAGGATATGGTGGCCGTCGAGAACACGCGTGGCGGCCTTTCCAAGGCGTCGATGATCCTCAATGATGCGACCCCGCATATCGAGGTCGATCCCGAAACCTATGAAGTGCGCGCCGACGGGGAGCTGCTCACCTGCGAGCCCGCCACCGTTCTGCCGATGGCGCAGCGCTATTTCCTGTTCTGAAAGAGGCCGCCTTGCCCTATCGATCCACCGAAATCCTGCCGGCAGGCGCTGCTGGAGACCGTCTGCCCATCGATGTGGTGGTGCTTTCGCACGACCAGCGCCACATTCGCCGCAAGCTGTTGCACATGCAGCATGACGACGTCGTCATGCTGGACCTCAAGGCGCCGGTTCTCCTCGCCCATGGCGACCTCATCCTCACGGAGACGGGCGAGACCATCGAGGTCATCGCGGCGGAAGAGCTGCTCTACGAGGTGACGCCGAAGGACGGGCTGCATCTCGTCGAGCTGGCCTGGCATCTCGGCAACCGCCACCTGCCGGCGCAGATCGAGGCGGCGCGCATCCTCATCCTGCGCGACCACGTCATCCGCGACATGCTGGCGGGGCTCGGCGCATCCGTCCGCGAGATATCGGAGCCCTTCCATCCCTTGCGCGGTGCCTATCACGGCCAGGGCCACCATCATCACGGCCATGGCTGAGACGCTCGATCTCCTCCGGCTGATGACCTGGCTGTCGCCGGCCTTCCCGGTCGGCGCCTTCTCCTATTCCGGCGGACTGGAACAGGCCGTGGCGGATGGCGACGTGTGGGACGCCGGGACCTTGCAGGACTGGCTGGAAAGCCTCCTTACGCAGGGCAATCTCTGGAACGACGCCGTGCTCTTCGCCGAGGCGCATCGCGCCGCCGGCGATGCGGACCGGCTGGCGGAAGCGGCGGCGCTCGCGGGAGCCCTGTCGGGCTCGGCGGAGCGGCATCGCGAGACCATGCTGCAGGGCGAGGCCTTCCTTTCGGCGGCGGCAAGCTGGCCGCACCCCGTCCTCGAATGGCTCGGGCGCGCGGCGGCCTATCCCGTCGCCGTCGGCGCGGTTGCGGCCGCCCATGGCGTTGCGGCCGAGGCGGGGCTTGCCGCCTATCTGCATGCGGTCACGTCGAACCTCGTGTCGGTCGCCATCCGTTGCGGCATCATCGGCCAGCGCCACGGCGTAGCGGTGCTGGCGGCGCTGGAGGCGCGGATCGTCGGACTTGCGGCGGCGGCGGCCGCTTCCACGCTCGACGATCTCGGCTCCGCCACCATGCGGGCGGAAATCGCCAGCCTCAGGCACGAAACCCTGCCGACACGGCTTTTCCGCTCATGAGCGGGCATTCAATCCCAAGGGAGGTATCCATGACATCGAAGAACGGCCCCCTGCGCGTCGGCGTGGGCGGGCCGGTGGGTTCCGGCAAGACCACCCTGGTCGAGGTGCTGTGCAAGACCCTGCGCGAGCGCTACGACCTGGTGGTGGTCACCAACGACATCTACACCAAGGAAGACCAGCGCCTGCTCACCGTGGCCGGCGCGCTGGAGCCCGAGCGCATCATGGGCGTGGAGACCGGCGGCTGCCCGCACACCGCCATCCGCGAGGACTGCTCCATCAATCTGGAGGCGGTAGACCGTCTGCTGGAGAAGTTCCCGGACGCCGACATCGTCTTCGTGGAAAGCGGCGGCGACAACCTGGCCGCCACCTTCAGCCCCGAGCTGTCGGACCTGACCATCTATGTGATCGACGTGGCCGCGGGCGAGAAGATTCCGCGCAAGGGCGGCCCCGGCATCACCAAGAGCGATCTCTTCGTGATCAACAAGACCGATCTGGCCCCGCACGTGGGCGCCGATCTCGACGTGATGGACCGGGATGCGACCCGCATGCGCGCCGAGCGCCCCTTCGTCTTTTCCGACATGAAGCGTGGAGACGGCCTGGACCGCGTCATCGATTTCCTGCGCGTTCAGGGAGGGCTGTGAGTTTGCGCAAGAGCGCATGCCCCATTCTTAATCGAGCGAGCCCTCAGGCGACACGCGCTGCGAACCCGTCCGTCTGAAGCATTTCCAGTCGAGCGGCCGGCATCGCTTCATTGCCAGATAATGTTTCAAAAACAATATATTATGGCAATCCGGTGAAACGATGTTCGCAGGACGTGTTCTAGTTTCTGAACCCCATGCCGCGCGGCACGCGAACGCTGCTCTCGAGATGGTCGATGTCTTCGGGGATACGATCGGCGGTGAGTTCGTCCTTCAGGAAATCGAGGAAGCGCTCGACGATCGGGTCGGACGGCCCGTGCCGATAGGCGGCGACACGGTGTCGGGGAAGGGAGCCGAACTGGTTGGCGATGCAGTTCGGCCTGAGGTCGTCGGGGATGGACGAGGCGGGAAGTGCGGAGATGCCGAAGCCGGCGCGCAGTCCCTGGTGCACGCCCGCCACGCTGGAGCAGACGAGCGAGATTTCCCAGGCGCGGCCCTGCACATCGAGACTGTCGATGGCTGCCTGGCGGAAACGGCAGGGCGCCGGAAGGGTGATGAGCTGAGCGGTCTCGGCTCGGTCCGGAAGGCATCCAACGCCTGCCACCCAGTTCATCTCCTCCTCGAACAGAAGCTCGCCATCCTGCGGGATCGTGCCGACGCCGGCGACGGCGAGGTGGAAATTCCCGCGCTCGAAATCCGGCACCAGATCCTGTCCGAGGCCGATAACGACCTCCAGGCGAATTTGCGGATAGTGCGAGCGGAAGCGGTGCAGGATCCGGTGCAGGGAAGAGGGGGCGAGATATTCGGCAAGTCCCACGCGGATGTTGCCCGACAGGCCTGGGCCCCGCAGTCGCTCGACGGCCTCGTCATTGAGGCTGAGAATGCGCCTTGCATATTCCAGCAGCATTTCGCCCTCCGGCGTCAGGTCGAAACTGCGGCTGGACCGGTGGATCAACTGCTTGTCCAGCAGTTCCTCGAGCTTGCGGATACGGACGCTGACGCCCGATTGCGACAGGTTCGTCTTGTCGGCGGCGGCGGTAAAACTCCCGGAGTCGGCGACGATCTGGAAGCATCGCAACAAGGACGTGTCGATATCAATCTTTCGCATGGCCGTTTCTCTGGTCGTTCGATGTCTACGACTAATCGTCATGTATGTGGCTATCGGATCACATTTTTTGCCCCTGTTCTAGTCTGTCGAGCCGGAAAATCGATGCCAGGCATTATGGCTTCATGATCATGCATGACGATTTGTCATGTTTTGAGCGACAAATATTCGTTTGCCGGGTTTGGGCCTTGCCGCTATCCAATTCAGGGAGAGGCAGGAAAAGAACAACAAGCCGCCTCTTGCGAAGTCGTAGAGGAGGTATTTCGGTGAAGTCGAAGATAAAAGACGCAATCCGCGCAATGTCCCGCATTGATTTCAACCGGAAACAGCACTCTTCTATTCCAGATCTCGCAGAGCAACTGGCCGGTGGTGAAATCAGCCGGCGGCAATTCCTGAGGACCGCGACACTGGTCGGCGTTTCGGCCGCGGCCGCCTATTCGGCTGCCGGCATTCTGGACGGCGCTGTGGTGATGGAGGCGCTTGCCCAGGAAACGCCGCGCCGCGGCGGTACGCTGACGATCGGCATGCGGGTCCTCGATGCCAGCGATCCGGCGCTTGCCGACGGCTTCGAGAAGGCGAACATCTTCCGGCACACGCTGGAAACCTTGACCGAGACGGGATCCGACAATGTCACGCGGCCGCTTCTGGCGGAGAGCTGGGCGGCGAGTGAAGACCTGAAGGAATGGACGTTCAAGCTGCGCCAGAACGTCAAGTGGTCGAACGGCGATGCCTTTACCGCCGAAGACGTCGCCTTCAATTTCAAGCGCTGGCTGCGCAAGGAACTCGGCTCGGCAAACCTTTCCCTCTTCTCCGGCCTGACGCCGGAAAACGTCACAGTGGTGGATGCACATACCATCGCGCTGAAATTCAGCGCCCCCATTCTGACGGTTCCCGAGAACCTCAACAACTACACCACGTTCATCGTGCATCCGACCTTCGATGAAACGGGCGCGAACATCACGCGCGCGCCGATCGGCACGGGCGCCTACGGGATCAGCGAGTTCCTGCTGGGCGAGAGCTGCCGCCTCGATCGGCGGGCTGAATACTGGGGCGAGGGCGCCTATCTGGATACCATTCGCTATGTCGACCTCGGCGACGACGTTTCGGCGCAGGCGGCGGCAATCGCGTCCGGGCAGGTCGACGGCCTGTTCGAAGTCGATGTGAGCCAGGTCTCCCTGTTCCAGGCGCTGCCGGGCATCGTGCTTTCGGAAAAGCCTTCGGCGACCACCGCCGTCGCGCGCATGCAGGTGACGCAGGCCCCGTTCGACGACAAGCGCGTGCGCAAGGCCGTCCAGCTTTCCGTCGACCGCCAGCAGATCCTCGAAAGGGCCTATGACGGCCGCGGGGTGGTCGGCGAAGACCATCACGTCTGCCCGATCCACCCGGACTACACGGCGCTGCCGCCATTGGTGCGCAATGTCGAGGAAGCCAAGCGCCTGCTGGCGGAGGCCGGCCACCCGGATGGCATCACGATCACCATCACCTGCCGCTCCGCGCCGCAGTGGGAACTGAACGCGATGCAGATTCTCGTGGAGCAGCTCAAGGAAAGCGGCATCACGCTCAATCTCAATGTCGTGCCGACCTCGGTCTTCTGGGAAGGCTGGATGAAAGTGCCGATGAACTTTTCGCCCTGGGGGCACCGCCCGCTCGGCGTGATGGTTCTCAACCTCGGCTATACGTCCGACGGCCCCTGGAACGAGAGCAAACATTCCAATCCGGATTTCGACGCCGCAGTCGCCAAGGCGAACGGCATCCTCGACCCCGTCGAGCGGGCGAAGCAACTGGCCGTAGCCCAGAAAATTCTCCAGGACGATGCGGTCATCATCCAGCCGCTCTGGCGCTCGGTGTTCGCGCCGATCCGCGACAATGTCCGGGGCTTCGAGGTCCACCAGACCTTCAACCACCTGTTCCGGAATGTCTGGCTGGCCGAAGCCTGATCCACCACCGGCCGTCTTCCGAAACAGCGGCGGCGACCATGGTCGTTGCGCGCCCATGGTCCGCCCTCCCGTCATGCAAAAGGGGCAAGTCGATGCCCGATATCGAAGCCATCACGCGCACCGTCGTCAGGGATATCCGCGAGGGACGCGATTTTGCCCTGCAGCCTCTCGGCCCGGCGCCCGGCGACATGGCGACGGCCTATGCCGTTCAGTCGGCGGTCACGGCGCGGCTTGCCGAAAGCCGGGGCGACATCGCCGGTTACAAGCTCGCGTTCAACCGTGCCTCCTCCATGGACTATTACGGACTGGAGGAGCCGTGCTTCGCGCCGGTCTTTGCCGGGGAAGTCCATGTCAGCGGCCACGAAATCGACATCGGTCGCCACCACCACCTGCTCGCGGAAAGCGAAACCTGCATCACGCTGGGCAAGGATGTTTCGGCCGGATGCCTCAGTCGCGCCGCCGTCATCGACTGCATCGCATCGGTCCACGCCGCCTTTGAGCTGCTCGACCACCGCGGCGCCTTCGCGCTCGATCCCTCGGCAGCCCAGGCCGTGGCACAGGGCATCTACAATGTCGGCGCGGTGCTCGGCGCCCCTTCGACGGACCTTGCGCCGCTCGAAGAGCCAAACGCGTCGGCACGGCTTCTCGTCGATGGACAGGTCGAGGCGACGGGGGTGAACGCCGCGCCGCAGGATCCGATCGATGCCCTCCTCTGGCTGGCTGCGACCCTGGTGCGACAGGGCAGGTCATTGAAGGCGGGCATGATCGTGCTCTGCGGGACGCACCTGCCGGCGAAGGCGGTGTCCGCCCCATGCGGCCTCGTCCTGGAAATGACAGGTCTCGGCGCCGTCCAACTGACTGTGCGATAGTTTTCAAGACAAGCGAGCCGCCATGCCGAGTTTCATCCTAAGACGCTTCCTGTCGATGATCGCGACCATGCTCGTCGTGTCGCTGCTCGTCTTCATCCTGCTCGAAATGAACGGCGGGGCTGTCGCCGATCGCGTGCTGGGCCCCTATGCGCTGGCCGAACAGCGCCAATTGTGGCTGGAGGCGCACGGTTATCTCAGGCCCGCGCATATCCGCTATCTGGAATGGCTCGGGCGCGCCATCACGGGTGATTTCGGCGAGAGCATCCGCTACAAGCAGCCGGTCGCCGACATTCTCGCACGCCGCCTCGCCAGCACCGGCCTGCTCGCCTTCTGGGCGATGGCCTTCATCGTGCTGCTCGGCGTCGTCTGCGGCGTCGCGGCCGGCATGAGGGAGGGATCGGCCACCGACCGGACCGTCTCCATCCTGTCGATCCTCACGACGTCCATTCCCGAATTCGCCTCGGCGGTCTTCCTCACGGCGACCTTCGTCTACCTGCTGAACTGGTTGCCCGGCACCAGCGGCATGGTGAACGGCTTCGATGCGCGCCAGCTCATTCTGCCGGTGGCCACCCTCGTTCTCTACGGCTTCGGCTATATCGCACGCATGACGCGCGCCTCCATGGTCGAGGTGATGCAGCAGCACTACATCCGCACCGCGCTTCTGAAGGGCCTGCCTTATCGCACGGTCATCCTCAAGCACGCGCTGCGCAATGCCCTGATCACACCCTTCACCATCATCATCCTGCAGATCAACTGGCTGATCTCCGGTGTCGTGGTCGTCGAATACAGCTTTTCCTACAAGGGCTTTGGCGCCCTCGTGCTGGAAGCGGCGCTCAATCACGACGTCTATCTGCTGCAGGGCTGCGCCATGGTCGCGGTCGTGATCGCCGTGCTCACCCAGCTGATCGCGGACATCGGCTACACCTATCTCAACCCCCGCATCCGCTTTAGCTGAGAGGTGTCCGCGATGAATGCCGACGACACGCGTGTTCCCGTTTCCGGCTCGACGCTGCGGAAGATCGCAGCCGCCCTGTCACTCCTCAAGCAGAGCCCTGTCGCCCTTGTCGGGGCGGGCCTGATCCTGTTCTGGGTGCTGATGGCAATCTTTGCACCGCTGGTCGCGCCTTTCGATCCCGTCCAGCAGATCAAGCCCTTCCTGCCCCCCGGCACCATTGACGGCGAGGGTCGGCTCTTTCTCTTCGGCACGGACCAACTCGGCCGCGATGTCTTCAGCCGTGTGGTCCATGGCAGCCGGACGGTGCTCACCTACGGCGTGACCGCGACGCTCTCCGCCTATGTCGTCGGCAGTGTCGCGGGCGTCTGCGCCGGCTATATGCGCGGCTGGGTGGACGAGATCCTGAGCTTCATCGCCAATGTCATCCTCTCCTTTCCGGTCATCCTGCTCTACATCATCATCATCACGACCATCGGTGCGTCGGGGCTGAATATCGTCCTTGCCGTCACCTTCGCCTCCGCACCGGGCATCATGCGCATCGTCCGCGGCCTGACGCTCGATCTGGCGACGCGGGATTACGTGGCGGCGGCGCATACGCGCGGCGAAGGCGCGCTCTGGGTGATGTTCGTGGAAATCCTGCCCAATGCCCGCGGTCCGCTGATCGTCGATGCGTGCCTGCGTCTCGGCTACGTCGCCATCACCATCGGCGTGCTCGGCTTCCTCGGCCTCGGTCTGCCGCCGCCGACGCCGGACTGGGGCAACATGATCAACGAGACGCGGTCTCTCGCCATGAGCTTCCCGCATATGATCCTGTTCCCCTGCATCGCCATTTCCTCCCTGGTCCTCGGCTTCAACCTTCTGGCCGATGGCGTGCGCGAAATCATGCAAAGAGATTGAGGGCGAAAACCATGTCCGCATCTGAAACCTCCACAGCGCGCGCAGAACCCGTCCTCGATGTCCGGGACCTGACGATCCACTACCGCACCCGTTCGGGCGCTAGCCCTGCGGTGACGGGGTTCAACCTCACGATCATGCCGGGCGAGACGGTCGGCATCGTCGGCGAATCCGGTTGCGGCAAGTCGACGATCGCCATGGCGATCATGCAGCATCTCGGCCGAAACGGCACGATCGCCGGCGGCTCCATCCTGTTCGAAGGCAAGGACATGGCCGTCATGGGCGAGGCCGAGTTGCGGGCGATCCGCACCGCCGGCATTGCCATGGTCTACCAGGAGCCGTTTTCGGCGCTGAACCCGTCCATTCCCTGCGGTGAGCAATTGCTGGAGGTCGTGCGCCTGCGTGAACCCGGCGCCGGCGCGGCGGCAACCGATGTCGTCCGGCAGATGCTTGCCGATGTGAACCTGCCGGATCCCGACCGGGTGATGAAGGCCTATCCCCACCAGCTTTCCGGGGGGCAGCTACAGCGCATCGTCATCGCCATGGCTCTGCTGTCGCAGCCGAAGCTGCTGCTCATGGACGAGCCCACGACCGCCCTCGACGTCACGGTCGAGGCCGGCATTCTGGAGTTGATCGGCGAGATCCGGCTCAAGTTCGGCACCTCCATCCTGTTCATTTCCCACAATCTCGGCGTGGTGCGCACCGTCTGCGACCGGGTCTGCGTCATGTATTCCGGCGAGATCGTCGAGGAGGGGGAGATTGCCGACGTCTTCGCGGCGGCGCGCCATCCCTATACGCGTGGCCTGCTCGCCGCCCTGCCGCAGCCCGGCGCCAGCAAGCATTCGCGCCCGCTGCGCAGCATTCCCGGCCAGGTCATGCTGCCGCAGCAGCGCCCGACGGGGTGCCGCTTTGCGCCGCGCTGTTCGTTCTTCGTTGAGGGTTTGTGCAACGGCCGGCCGGGTATTCCCCTTCACCCGGTTTCCGGCGGCGGCCATGCGGCGCGCTGCCTGCGGGTCGACGACATATCCTTCGACCGGCCGGAGGGAGAGCAGACCTGCGACGCGGCCAAGGCCCCCGGGGAAATCCTCCTGCGCGCCGAAAAGCTCAGCAAGGTCTACCAGCTTCCGTCGAGAAGCCTGTGGGCCAGGGCGAAAGGCAAGGGAAAGCTCCAGCTCCGCGGCAACGATCGCCTCGACATCGAAGCTCGCCGCGCGGAAACGGTGGCGATCGTCGGCGAGTCCGGCAGCGGAAAATCCACCTTCGCACGGGTGGTGATGGGTCTCGAAATGGCGACCGGCGGCACGGTGACGCTCGGCGCGGAAGAGGTCGGACGGCTGCCCGTCCGCAAGCGCACGCTCGCCCAGCGTACCAGCCTGCAGATGGTTTTCCAGAATCCGTCCGAGACGCTGAACCCGTCCCTGACCGTTGGAGCGCAGCTCGGCCGTGTCCTGCACAAGTTCGTCGGGCCATTGGACCGGATCGCGCTGGAGCAGCGTGTCTTCGAGCTCCTCGATCTCGTGCGCCTGCCGCGGGAATTCGCCGGCCGCCGGCCTCACCAGCTTTCCGGTGGCCAGAAACAGCGTGTCGCCATTGCGCGCGCCTTCGCCGGCTCTCCGAAAATCGTCGTGGCGGACGAGCCCGTCTCCGCGCTCGATGTGTCCGTTCAGGCCGCCGTCATCGAACTTCTGCTGTCGATCCAGCGCGAATACGAGACGACGATCCTGCTGATCAGCCACGACCTTGCGGTGGTGCAATATCTCGCGGACCGGGTGGTCGTGCTCTATCTCGGGCAGATCATGGAACAGGGATCGGTCGAGGAAGTCTTCGCCCCGCCCTATCATCCCTATACCGAAGCGCTGCTCGCCGCCGTTCCCATCGCCGATCCGGCGATAGAGAAGCGGGACGTCGTGCTGAACGGCCCTCTGCCGAGCCCGCTCGCCCCGCCCGCCGGTTGTGCCTTCTGCACACGCTGTCCGCGCAGGATCGGGCCGATCTGCGACGACACGGCTCCACCCCTTCAGGTGACGGAAAGCGGGCATGTCCTGCGCTGTCACATCCCCCTGGAGACGCTGCGGGAAATCCCGCCGGTCTTCAGCACGAAAGACAGGCAAACGGCCTGATCCTTCGCGGCCGTTCCCGAAAACAGAAATGGAGTAGCATCATGCACGCAGTCGGCTTTCAGGCCAGTCATCCCGCAACCCACCCGGAAGCCCTCCAGGACTTCGATCTGCCGGTGCCGGTGCCGGGGCCGCGCGATCTCCTCGTGAAGGTCGCTGCGGCGGCGGTCAATCCCATCGATTGCAAGCTGAGGATGCGCCTGAAACCGGAGCCGGGAAAGCCGAAGATCCTCGGCTTCGATGCCGCCGGCATCGTGGAGGCGGTCGGCAGCGCCGTGACGTCGTTCAAACCGGGCGACGCGGTCTACTATGCGGGATCGATGCAGCGGGACGGCTCAAACGCCGAATACCAGCTCGTGGATGAACGGCTGGTCGGGCACAAGCCCGAAACCCTCGATTTTGCCACCGCCGCCGCCCTGCCGCTGACCTGCCTTACCGCCTGGGAACTGCTGTTCGAAAAGCTGAACGTTTCCGCCGGCGGGACGGCGAACAGGAGGCTGCTGGTCGTCGGCGGCGCTGGCGGCGTCGGTTCCGCCCTGATCCAGATCGCCCGGCAACTGACGGATCTCACCGTTATCGCCACCGCATCGCGCCCCGACAGCGCCGCATGGTGCCGCGACCTCGGTGCCCAGCATGTCATCGATCACAACCAGCCGATGCCCTCTCAGCTGGAGGCGCTCGGGATCGATCAGATCGACTATACGGCCAGCCTCACCGCATCGGACCAGCATATGGAGACTATCGTCGCTCTGACGCGACCCTTCGGGCAAATCTGCGTCATCGACGATCTGTCCACGGTCAATATCGGCGAGATGAAGCGCAAGAGCCTTTCCCTGCACTGGGAGTTCATGTTCGCCAAGTCCAACTACGGCACGGGCGATCTGGCATCGCAGGGCAAGATCCTGAACACCGTCGCCGGGCTCGTCGACAAGGGTGTTTTCCGTTCGACCGTAAACACCGTGATCGATGGCCTGTCTTCTGCGAACGTGCGCGAGGCGCATGCGCAGCAGGAAGCGGGACGCACCATCGGCAAGACGGTCCTGCGATACTGAGAGCTTGATAACGCACGCCCTTCTTGAACGCTGCTCCGCACGATTGCCGCGGCGTTCGACCCATGGCGAAAATAGGCCCCACCGGGGTGGATCGGCTGGTCTTATTCCTGATCAACGGGCGACCACCTGCTATCGACCTGTCGCGATGCGTCAGTGAGACTCCCAAGCGCGCCGGAAAACCGGCGCGCTTCGCCCCCAATGTCATCCCCTTGAAGGAGTGGAAAATTCCACCGGCTGGCCTTGAGCCGTTCCGGACTTCCTCGTTGCTGCGCCATGGGTGACCGGGCCTTCAGGAAGCATGCGCGAAGGCGCGACGATCCTTGTCATATCCGGTGTATAGCTGGTTGTGAACGTCGTCAAAAATGGACGCAGACATATCGGGCTCGTTTCGATAACGCTCTTTCATGAGTGTGGGGCATCGTTGAAGGGGCGTGGAACGACGGGAATTCATGCCGCCAGAGCGGTGAAGTTCCCTCGTATCTGCGGAGCAGCTATTTCTGGGGACTTGAGTTTTCTGCGCGTTATGCGCGAGTAATGCAATTTACCCGGATGTGTCCGGCCCTTAAGAACGTTTGCTTTTATGAAATTGTGTTGTCGGTAGTGCGCTACCGTCTCGGGGGACTGTTCGAATGCAGGTATGGGGTGTTGCGGCGCGGAGCCTGAGCGCTGGTTCGCGGCTCGGCTTTGGGGGTATCTTCGGTGCGCCGCGCCTTCTGTTGTCGGTCTTTTTCACCATGGTGCGTGCCGGTGCGATCGCGCTGTCGTTTTGGCTGGCGAGCGCCCTGGCAGCGCAGGCAGTGATGGTGACGGCGGTTGCGCCGAATGCGGGTCCGACGAGCGGCGGTACGTCGGTGACGATCACGGGCACGGACTTTCTCGGCGCCACGGCAGTTTCTTTCGGCGGCACGCCGGCGGCCAGCTTCACGGTCAACAGCGATACGCAGATCTTCGCAACTGCCCCGGCCGGTGCGGTCGGCGTGGTGAACATTACCGTCACCACGCCCGGCGGCACCAGTACCGCGAGCGCAGCCGATCAGTTCACGTATGTCGTGCAGCCTTCCGTGACATCGGTCACGCCGACGCGGGGACCGACGGGCGGCGGGACGACGGTCGTGATCACGGGCAGCGGGCTCTTGAATGCTACGGCCGTGACATTTGGGGCAACAGCTGCGACCGGCTACACGGTCATCAGCAACACCCAGATCACCGCGACGGCGCCGGCCGGGACGGGGACGGTGGACATTCGCGTCACCACCGCTGGCGGGACGAGTGCGACGAGCGCGAGTGACCAGTACACCTATGTGGTGGCGCCGACGGTAACCTCGGTATCTCCTATAGCCGGTCCGACGGGGGGCGGCACGACAGTAACCATCACGGGAACCGGGTTCGCGTCTGCAGATCCTACCGGCGCGGTGAAGTTCGGTGCGGCGAACGCGACCTACACGATCGTCAACGACACGCTGATCACAGCGACGGCACCGGCCAATTCGGCGGGCACCTATGACGTCACCGTGGCCACGCCCGGCGGGACGAGTGCGACGAGCGCGAGCGACCAGTACACCTATGTGGTAGCGCCGACGGTAACCTCGGTATCTCCTATAGCCGGCCCGACGGCGGGCGGCACGGCGGTGACCATCACGGGCACCGGGTTTGCCTATGCAAATCCCACCGGTGCGGTGAAGTTCGGTGCGGCGAACGCGACCTACACGATCGTCAACAACACGCTGATCACAGCGACGGCACCGGCCAATTCGGCGGGCACCTATGACGTCACCGTGACCACGCCCGGCGGGACGAGTGCGACGAGCGCGAGCGACCAGTACACCTATGTGGCGGCGCCGACGGTGATGTCGGTTTCGCCGACGGCCGGCCCGACAGCGGGCGGTACGACCGTGACCATCACCGGCACCGGCTTTTCGGCGGCCAATCTTTCGGGGGCCGTGAAGTTCGGCGCCGCAACGGCGATCTATACGATCAACAGCAACACGCAGATCACCGCGACGGCACCGGTCAATTCGGCGGGCACCTACGACATCACAGTCACGACGGTGGGCGGCACGAGCAGTACAAGCGCCTCCGACCAATATACCTATGTCGCGCCGCCGGTGAGCAGCAGCTTCACCTACGGGTCGATAATTCCGTACAATGAGGGTTCGTATGCGAGCGTGTCGGTCGATTTGAGCGGCCATGCCAGCAACAGCCCCACCAGCTATGCGGTCGGCTCCGCGACAACGGCTCAGGGCGGCTCCGTCAGCGTCGACAGCAGCGGCCTGGCGACCTATACCCCGCCCGTCGGCTACCGCAACGCCAATGACAGCTTCACCTTCACCGCGACCAATCTCGGCGGCACGTCGAGCCCCGCCACCGTCACGTTGACGATCGGCAATCCGACGCTTTCGGTGTCGCTGCCGTCGGCAACGGCTACCGTCGAGAGGGCCTACAACGCCGGCGGCGCCGCGGTGGCGATCTCGGGTGGCAGGGCGGCCTATACGATCAACAGCATCAGCGGCCTGCCCTCAGGCCTGACCGACAGTGGCGGCGGCGTCGTGAGCGGTACGCCGGCGGTGAACGGCGTCTTCACGGTGACCGTCAACGTCACGGACAGCTCGCTCGGGGCAGGACCCTACAACGCCAATGTGGTGGCGACACTGACGGTCGCCTTGCCGCCGGCGCCGGTGGTCTCGTCCATGAGTGCTTCGGCCCTGGCCTACAATACGGGCTCGGCCACGGCGTCGACCTTCAGTCTTGCAGCGATGGCCACCGAAAATCCAACGGGCTATCAGGTGGGGGCTTCCTCCTACGGCGCCACGGTCAGCATCGATAGCGCCGGTCTTGTCAGCTACACGCCTCCAGTGGGTTTCCGCGGCACCGACACCTTCAACTACGTCGCAACCAACGCGGGCGGCACATCCAATGTCGGTCAGGTCTTTGTGCCTGTGAACGACCCCGTCTTCTCCGTCTCGCTGCCGGTCGCCACCGGCACGGTCGGCGAAACCTACAACAGCGGTGGGGCAGCCATCAGCCTCAGCGGCGGGAATGCTCCCTATTCCAACTTCTCGGCCAGCGGCTTGCCTGCCGGTCTGTCGATGGACAGCGCGGGCGTGATTTCCGGCACGCCGACGACGGCGGGCAATGCCACGGTCGTGATCACCGCCACCGACAGTTCCGGCGGGTATGGCAGCTTTACCGGCACGGCCTCGGCCGTTCTCAGCATCGCGGCGCCGACCATCGCCATCGGTCCGGCGACGCTGTCGAATGCTGGCATCGGCGTGCCGTACGGTGCGTCGCTGACCAGCACCGGCGGCCTGGCTCCGGTCACCTTCGCGGTCACGGCCGGCTCTTTGCCGCCGGGGCTGGTGCTCGACCCCGGCGGCGTCATCTCCGGCACCCCGACAGGCGGCGGCACCTACAATTTCACGGTTACCGCGACCGATAGCGCGACGACGTCGGGGCCTTATACGGCGGCAAAGGCCTATGCGCTGACCGTCGATCCTGCGACGATTGTCCTGTCGCCGGCTGCCGGCGCCCTGACGGGCGGTACGACCGGTATTGCCTATAGCCAGACGGTTTCGGCTTCCGGCGGAACGGGATCCTACACGTTCGACGTCTCCGCCGGCGCCCTGCCGGCCGGCCTTACGCTTTCGCCCGGCGGTATCCTGTCGGGCACGCCGACGGCGAGCGGCACATTCAATTTCACGATCAGGGGAACGGACAGTTCGACCGGGCAGGGCCCCTATTCGAACTCCAACGCCTATTCCCTGACGATCGGCACGCCGACGATCGCTCTGGCGCCTGCCGCGGGCGCACTGCCGGCAGCGACTGTCGGCAGTGCCTATAATCAGACGTTCACCGCGTCGAATGGGACGGCACCGTACAGCTATGCCGTCACCAGTGGTGCGTTGCCGGGTGGTCTCACGCTGAGCGCTGCCGGGGATATCTCGGGGACGCCAACCGCAAGCGGTACCTATGGTTTCGCGGTGACCGCAACCGATGCCTACGGCGCGGCGGGAACCGAAACTTACAGTCTTGCCGTCGGCATTCAGGCGCCGGTCGCCGGCGCTGCCTCTGCGACGGTCGCGGCCAATTCGTCAGCCAATGCGATTGCGCTCGCTCTCAGCGGCGGTGCGGCCGATAGCGTGACGGTCGCGACGCCGGCTTCCCATGGCACGGCGACCGCCTCGGGCACGACCATCAGCTACACGCCGGCACCGGGCTATTCCGGTACCGACAGCTTCACCTATACCGCCACCAACGTGACCGGCACCTCGTCGGCGGCCACGGTGACGATCACGGTGAGCGCACCGACGCTCGTCTTCTCGCCGGCCGCGGGCGCCCTTTCCGAGGGGATTCGCGGGGTGGCCTACAGCCAGACGCTGGCCGCCAGCGGCGGCATGGCGCCCTATGTCTATGCCGTCACGGCAGGAGCCCTGCCGACAGGCCTGACGCTGGACGCAGCAACGGGCGTCCTCTCTGGCACGCCGTCCGCAGCGGGAAGCTTTGGCTTCACCGTCACCGCCACGGATCTGAATGGCGCCAGCAGCGCGGTGGCCTATTCGCTCGCCATCAGGACGCCGACGGCTACCTTCACCTTCACGCCGGCCGCCGGCGTGCTGCCCAAGGCGATGGCGGGCGAGGACTATCGCCAGTCGATCACCGCTTCCGGCAGCACCGGGCCGCTGCTCTATCGGGTCGCCGCCGGCGTCCTGCCGCAGGGCATGGTGCTCAACGTCTCCACGGGCGAACTGACCGGCCCGCTCGATGCTGCAAGCGAGGGCGACTATGCCTTCACCATCGCGGTCGAGGACAACAACGGCGCCACCGGCTCGGCCGCCTACAGCCTGACGGTTGCCCCGCGCAACGTCACGGTTACGGACAAGGTGGTGGACGTCCCCGCCGGCGGCACGCCCGCCGACGTCTATCTCAACCGTGGTGCGACGGGTGGACCGTTCATCTCAGCCGAGACGACGTTCGTCGAGCCGCCGGAGGCCGGAACGGCGACGGTCATTCGCGGCCAGCTCGCCCAGGCAGGGCCGGCCAGCAACCCTGTCGGCTGGTATCTGCAATTCACCCCCAATCCGGCCTTCTCCGGAACGGCAAGGGTCGGCTTCCGCCTGATCAGTGCGCTCGGCACGTCCAACACCGGCACCGTCACCTACAATCTCGGCTTCAATGCCGGTGCGGTGGCCGAGGATGTCGATGCGCTGGTGCGTGGCTTCGTCGAGACGCGCCAGAGCCTCATCGCCAACGGCATCCATGTTCCCGGTCTCCTGGAGCGCCGGCAGATGGAGCAGGCGAATGAGTCCGTTACCGCCCGCATGACGCCTTCGGAAGACGGCATGACGGCGCGCTTTTCCACCAGCCTGGCGCAGATGGACGCTGCGCGCGACGCGGCCGACGGCATCGAGGGTGCCGCCGCTTCACCGTTCAACGTCTGGATCGACGGCAGCATTCTCGCGCACCAGCGTGACCAGAACGGCGGCAAGTGGGGCAGCTTCGCCATGCTCAATTTCGGCGCGGACTATCTCGTGTCGGACAAGGCGCTGGTGGGCCTGTCCTTCCATCTCGACCGGATGACGGACCCGACGGACGCCGATGCCGAACTGACCGGTAACGGCTGGCTTGCCGGCCCCTATGCCTCGTTCGAGATCGGCAAGGGCGTCTATTGGGATACGAGCCTGCTCTATGGCGGGTCGGCGAACGACATCGACACGGCGCTGTGGGACGGCTCGTTCGACACGACACGGTGGATGGTCGATACGGCGATCAAGGGCCAGTGGCAGATCGACGAAGCCACCGTGCTGACACCGCAATTGCGAGCCGTCTACTTCAACGAGACGGTCGACGACTACAAGATACGCAACGGAGCGGGTGACGAGATCGTCATCGACGGTTTCGACACCGAGCAGTTCCGTGTCAGCCTGGGCGCGGAGATCGCTCGGTCCTTCACGCTGCAGAGCGGCGCGCGGGTGACGCCGAAGGTCGGCGTGACGGTCGGCTATTCCGGCCTCGACGGCGCCGGGGCCTACGGCACCCTGA
This sequence comes from Roseateles sp. XES5, assembly GCF_020535545.1. Classification (NCBI taxonomy): domain Bacteria; kingdom Pseudomonadati; phylum Pseudomonadota; class Betaproteobacteria; order Burkholderiales; family Sphaerotilaceae; genus Roseateles; species Roseateles sp. XES5. Next base: position 412,030 of record NZ_CP084754.1, on the reverse strand, counting down.
CGGCTGGCGTCTCCATGGAGACCGCCGACTTCTGGATGCTCGAGGCAAGCCTGTTGCTGAATGTCGAAGGCGACGGCCAGAGATCCGCGGGCGGAAAGGTCAGGGCTTCAAAGCAGTTCTGAGACGACCGATAGCCATCCCCATGAAAAGACCGCTGGCGACGAGCCGGCGGTTTTTTGTTTCGCGCTGGTGCTTCAAATAAATCCGTGCGTCGGGTTACCTGTGGTCGTCAGATGTTCCTCTGCTTGGATAAGACATTGACGCTCTTTCGGCGTTCCGCCCGCCGTCTAACCCTGATCGCTGATCCTCCGGCCCGATGCCGTGTCGAAGACGTGCAGCCGGGTGGTGTCCGGGCGGATGTGGATGGTTTCGCCTGGGCGGATGGGCAGGCGGTCGCGGCCGAGATAGGTGAGCTTCTGGCCGGCCATGTCGAGAAGAAGCAGGGTTTCGGCGCCGGTCTGTTCGACGACCACGACGGTGGCCGCCGTTCCGGCGGGGTCGAGCAGCAGGTGTTCCGGCCGGATGCCGAGCGCGGCCTTGGCGGTGTCGGCGACGGCGTTCGCCGGGACGGAGAGGCCGCTGCCGCTGATGAACTGCCCGTTTTCGATACGCCCCTCGATGAAATTCATCGCGGGCGAGCCGATGAAGCCGGCAACGAACATGTTGGCGGGATGGTCGTAGAGGTCGAGGGGCGACCCCACCTGCTCGACGATGCCGGCCCGCATCACCGCGATCTTGTGGCCCAGGGTCATGGCCTCCACCTGGTCGTGGGTCACATAGACCGCCGTGGTCTTGAGGCGCTGGTGCAGCAGCTTGATCTCGGCGCGCATCTCCACGCGCAGCTTGGCGTCCAGATTGGACAGGGGCTCGTCGAAGAGAAAGACCTTGGGCTGGCGCGCCAGGGCTCGGCCCATGGCCACGCGCTGGCGCTGGCCGCCCGAGAGCTGGCGCGGCAGCCGGTCGAGCAGGGCCGAGAGATCGAGGATCTCGGCCGCGGCGGCAACGCGCCTGTCGATCTCCGCTTTCGGCTTGCCGGCGAGCTTCAGCGAGAAGCCCATGTTCCTGGCGACGGTCATGTGCGGATAGAGGGCATAGTTCTGGAACACCATCGCGACGTCGCGCTGTTTCGGCGGGATATCGTTGACGACGCGCGCGCCGATACGGATCTCGCCGCCGGATATGCCCTCAAGCCCCGCGATCATGCGCAGCAGGGTGGACTTGCCGCAGCCGGACGGGCCGACCAGCGCGACGAACTCGCCGTCCGCGACCTCCACGTCGACACCGCGCAGGACTTCGACCGCGCCATAGGATTTGCGGGCTTCGCGGATCTGCACTTCAGCCATGGTCTTTACCTCTCACTTTGCGGTCACGTCGAAAGCCAGGCGCGAAAACGCCTCGGGCGGTGCGCCATTCGCCTGCATCAGGCGGGTCATCAGGCCGGCAAGGCGTTGCTCCTGGCCGGGGTCGGCGAGAGGCGTTTCCTGGCCGGGATCGGCCGTGAGATCGTAGAGGCGCGTTTCGGATTCGAGCAACGCGCCGGGGCCGTAATTGCTGTACATCGGCGAGCGCTCGATCACCGGCACCTTCAAAAGCGTCGCGCCCTTGGTGAAATCGAGCGGCGGCGAGAGCTCGACCGCGGCGAGCTCGGCCGGCGTGAACGGCGAGAAGATATGCGTCGGCATCAGCGTGTACTGATAGAGCTCCTGCCGCGACAGGTCCTCCGGGAAGCGATGATAGGTGTAGCGCCCGTCGGCGACGTTCACCGCCCCGCCGAAATAGCCGAAGAGGGCGCCCTGGCGTGGCGACGTGCCGTCGGCCATCGCGCGAAGCGAAAAGCCTTCGTTCTCGGGCGGCGGCGTGGCGCCGAAGAGATCGAGGAAGGTCGCCGCCAGGTCGATCGACTGGGTGAGCGCTCCGGAGCGGCTTCCCGCGCGTTCAGCATGGCGCGGGTCGTGCAGGAAGAGCGGAATATGCGCCACTTCCTCATAGAGGTTCATGCGGTTCTTGGCCCAGAAATCGTGTTCGCCGAGCAGGAACCCGTGGTCGGTGGTGACGACGAGGGCCGTGTCCTTCCACAGGTCGTGTCGGTCGAAATAGTCGAGCAGCTCGCCGAGCAGGTGGTCGCACATCGCCACCACGGCATAGTAATTGGCGCGCAGTTCCTCGCATTCCTCGGGCAGTTCGTCGACACGGCCGTAGCGCGGCCAGTCGCGGATCGGGCCCTTCCAGCCGGTGTCGAATGCAGCCTTGAAGCGTTCCGGCGCCGTGAAGGGTTCATGCGGATCGAAGGTCTCGATCTGCAGCATCCAGTTGTCGGCATCGCGGTTGCGGTCGAGGAAGTCGAAGCCCTCGGCAAAGCAGCGCACGGACGGGAAGTCCTTCTCCTCCTTGATGAACTCGCGGTTGACGATGTTCTGGCCGAAATAGGATCGCTTCTGGTCACTGAACTGGCGGGCATGGTATTTTTCGCGCAGGCGCTCCCAGTGGGGCTGCACCATCGCCTTCCAGCGGTCGCCCTCCTGGCCGCGCACGAATTCGTAGGAATCGTAGCGGTTGTGATAGGTCGCCCCGCCGTCTTCCCAATAATGGAAATGGTCGGTCACCAGATGGCTGTAGGTGCCGCACTGCTGGTGCAGGATTTCTGGAAAGGCATTGTCGAAGGGTTCCAGCGGCCCCCAGCTGCGATGCAGGAAGGTGAGGCGGCCGGTCAGCATGTCGCGCCGGGCCGGCATGCACGGCAGGCTGCCGACATAGTGTTTGTCGAAGGTCACGCTGCGGGCAGCGAGCCGGTCGAAGTTCGGCGTGGAGATGCGCGTTCCACCGTAGGGGCCGAGCAGGTGCCGGTTGAGGGAATCGAACAGGACAAAAACCGCCTTCATGCTACTTCACCGCTCCTTGCGTGAGGCCCTTGACGATGTAGCGCTGCGCGACGAGCAGCACGAGGATGGCCGGGACCATGGCCAGCGCGGCGCTGGCGGCCATCTGGGTGTACTGGATCTCGAAATCCTGGGCGAACTTGGCGATGGCGACGGGGACGGTGGCCGTCTGCTTCATCGTCAGCGTCAGGGCGACGGCGAATTCGTTCCAGGAAAAGATGAAGGTGAGGATCGACGTGGCGGCAAGGCCCGGCGTGATCAGCGGCAGGATGACATGCCACAGGATATGCGGCGTATCGGCCCCGTCCATGATCGCTGCCTCTTCCAGCTCCTTCGGCACGTCGCGCACGAACACTGCCATCAGCCAGATCGCCATCGGCAGGTTGAGCGTCGCATGGGCGAGGATCAGGCCGGTGAAGGTGTTTTCCAGCCCGACCGCCCGGGCCATGGTGAACCAGGCGCTCGCCAGCGCGACGGGCGGGATCATGTGGAAGATCATCGTCCAGGCGAGGAAGAGGTGAACGGTCCAGGCGGGCCAGCGCATCCGGTTGAGCGAGAAGGCGGCGAGCGTGGCGACGACGACGCACAGCACCGTGCTGGCGACGCCGACGATGATCGAGTTGCGATAGTTAAGCAGGAAGTCGGAGGTCTTCGACCAGAGCACTTCGGCAAAGTTGCTGCCGATGGGCGTGAAGAGCACGTCGCCCATCAGAAGCGAGATCTGTGTGCGGAAGCCGGCCGCCACGGTCCAGACGATCGGCACGAGGACGAGCGCGGCGGTGACCGCCAGGACGAGATGGACCGGAAGGGCGGAATTGGTGCGCCGGCTCATGTGCTTGCTCCCGTGCGGCGGCGTGCTGAAAGGGCGACGACGAGAAGGAGGGAGACGAGGAAGATGATGGCGACCGACATCGCCGAGCCGTAGCCGGCCTTGTCCTCGGTGAAGAAGCGCTGGTAGAGGGTGAAGCTGATCACCTCGGTCGACGTGCCGGGGCCGCCGCTGGTCAGGAGATAGACCTCGTCGAAGACCTTGAAGGCGAGCACGAGGCGGAAGGCGAAGGTGACGACGATCGTCGGGATCATCAGCGGCAGCGTGACATGGATCAGTTCCTGCCAGGCGCCCGCGCCGTCCATCCTGGCGGCCTCGAAGACATCCTGCGGCAGGGATTCGAGCCCGGCCAGAAACAGCAGGAAACAGAACGGCGTCCAGTGCCAGATATCGACGGCGATGACCGAGAGGAGGGCGGTTTCGGGACTGCCCAGCCAGTCGTGCGGCAGGATGCCGACAAGGGAGAGGGCCTTGTTGGCGAGGCCGAAATCGAAATTGAGCATCAGCTTCCAGATGGCGCCGATGACGATGCCCGGGATGAGGATGGGCAGGATGAAGATCGCCCGATAGAGCACGCGGCCGCGCACGATCTTGGTGCAGAGCAGCGCCATGGCGAAGCCGAGGACCATCTGGCCGGCGACGGCGCCGAAGGCGAAGATCAGCGTGTTGGAGATGCCGGCGCCGAACAGGCTGTCGGAGAACAGCGCCTGGTAATGGGTGAGGCCCACCCAGGTGCGAACCGGCTGCCCATCCGCCCAGGTGATGGTCTGGAAGCTGGTGAGAAACAGGTTCGCGATGGGCAGGACGCTGAGGGCGAGCATCATGGCGAGGGCCGGACCGAAGGTCAGCCAGCGCCAGAGACGCTGGCCGCGGTCTTCGGAGACCTTTGCCGGCCGCCGCGGGGACGAGGATATCTGTGTTTGCGCGGCGGCCATGGTGCGGTCCTTACTTCAGCGGATCGAGCTTGCCGGTCTTGTAGGAATGGCCGGCCATGATCTTCTCGATCTCGTCGGACATTCCGTTCAGCGCGTCGACGGTCGTGATCTCGCCGGCGACGGCCCGGTTGAGGCCGAGTTCCAGCACCGAGATGACCTCGCTTGCCTCCGGGAACTGGTAGATGTTGACGGCATGCGGCAGGGCGTCGGCGAGCGGCTTCATCCAGCGATAGCGGCGCTCCTCGGCAATCGGCTCCTTGTAGACCGCCGCGTTGACGGGAATGCCGCCGGCCTTGGCCGTCTCGAGCTGCGCGGCCTTCGTCTGGAACCAGCGCAGGAACTCCACGGCGGCGCGCTTGCGGTCGTCGGGAACGTTCCTGGAAATGCCGGCCAGCCAGTGGCCGAGGCCGGGCGAGGTGGGGAACCCTTCCACGGACGGCGTCGGCGCCCATTCCACCTTGTCGACGATGGCCGACTTGTTCGGATCGTCCATCTGCGACCAGGCGGCGATGACCATCATGATATGCGCCGAATGGCCGGTGAGCATGGCCTGGAGGACTTCGGCCTGGTCGGCGGCCGCCGTCTTCGGATGACCGGCTTCCTTGGCGAGGCGCACATAGTAGTCGAGCGCTTCGCGGCCGTGGTCGGAATTCAGCGTGACGGAATAGTCGCCCGCCGACTGGTCCTTGAAGATGCCGCCGCCGAAACCGTAGAGATAGGGATAGAAGTCGTAGGCGACGGTATGCGGCCCGCGCGCGCCGCGCTGCACGATGCCGTACATGCCCGGCGGATTGTGGAACTTCCTGGCATTGGCTTCCAGTTCGGCGAAGGTCTTCGGCGCCGAAAGGCCGGCTTCCTGATAGAGATCGCCGCGATAGTAGAGCATCGGGATCAGCGGCGAGACCGGCATCGACATCAGCTTGCCGGCCTTGGTCATCGTCTTGCTGGCGGCGTCATAATAGACCGTGTCGCCGAGCGTGTAGACGTCCGGGTCGAGCTGGAAGCCGGGGTCGATGTCGGTGATCGCCTCGACGAAGCCGCCGGCATACATTTCGGCGAACCAGCCGGAATTCATGATCAGGATGTCGTACTGGCCCTCGCTCGCCCGCACGGAATTGCGCTGCTTTTCGAGGGAGCCGGCGAAGGGGTTGACGTCGAGCTCCACCGTGTTGCCGGTTTCCGCCTCATAGGCCTCCACCGTCTTGCGGAAGCTTTCGAACCAGGGCGACTGGTTGATCACGATGGTGATCGGCGCGACGCTGGCGGCATGGAGCGGCCGGAAGGCGCCCGGCACGAGGCTGGCGCCGGCGGCCAGTCCCATGCCCTTGAGGATCGTGCGTCTCGGAATGCTGGTCTTGAAGGTCATCGATGAGTCTCCCATTGCCTCATGAATGTTCACTGCTTGCGTTTCGCTTCCAAGAAAACGGGTGCTCCCTGCGGCCCTCCTGCCGCATCGGGGTGCTCCCCGTTCTCCTATTCGCAGAAAATGGGGCTTGCCCAGTTCCATTGGCCGTTGGCCTGGCGCATGCGGGCATAGATCCAGTCGCCCTTGCGCAGGGGCTCGATGGCGAGCGCCCCGCGCCACTGCCATTGATGCGGGCGTGGCAGCGGATGCAGGCGGAAGGCCGGGCTGTCGATCGGGCCGAGATTGCCTGAAAGCGCGCCCTGCAGCAGGCGCTCGGCGCTCGCCTCGAAGGTCTGGCCGTCGAGCACCAGCCGCACCTTGGCGTCCGGTGCGATGCGGATGCGGGCCGCGATCGCCTGCATGGAGGCGGTCGTGTTGTTGGGGTTGGCGATCGAGCGGATCGTGAAGTCGATGCGGTTGCCGGAAAGACGGATGTCGTTTTCGTCCTTCGCATCGCCGCCGCCTTCCAGCGGCGAAACCACTTCGGAGCCGCGCAGGCGTGGTTCGACGGAGAGGATGTCTCCGCCGGCAAGCTCCAGCGAGCCCGTCCAGTCGTGGAATTTTCCGCGTGCGCCCCAGCCGAGCTCCAGCACGAACAGGGTCTCCAGGCTGCCGCCGGCGGTGTCGACCGGGCTCCTTTGCAGGTCCGGCGTCACCCGGCTGACGACGTCGCCGTTGCGGATGAGGTCGATATAGTCGATGGCGCCGCCTGCGACCGCCTCGAGCTCCAGCAGGCCGTGTCCGCCCGCCGCAAGGCTGTCACCCTGCATGGCGTCGCCGAGCGCGAAGAAGAGATGGCTCGCATCGCCGGTCAGCGCATTGGTATGGCGCCGGTGGATGCCGTGCCACAGGGCGGTGCGGGAATTTTCCGGCGCGTAGACGGCCGAGCGGCCATGGCCGTAGGAACCCGGATAGCCGCTGTGGTGATCGGTATTGCCCAGGAAGCCGAAGCGGATGCCGCGGTTGAGGCCATGGCGGGCGGTGGACTGGCCGTCGCTGGGCCCCATGGAATGCAGGAACGGCCGGTCCATGATCGAGGTTTCGGAGCAGCCGTGCATGGAGATGATCTCCATCACCGGCGACAGGTCCGCGATGACCGTATCCCAGTTCACGCCGCGCGCGCCGAGGCGGTAACCGATATGGTGCGGGAAGGCGAAGACGCCGTCGCCATAGGCGGCGCGCAGCCGGGCATGCAGCTCCGCCGGCGTATCGGCCTTGACGATCTCCTGGCGGGCGATGTCGCGATAGACGATCGTGTAGTCGCCATGGGCGAAGGAATGGATTTCATAGCCTGGAAACACGGTGAAGACGCCCGGCTCGTCCGCCGCTGCCAGCGTATCGAAATGGGCGGCCCACAGCGTTTCGAGCCTGGCGAAGCCCTTCACATGGAAATCGACGATATGGGCGACACTGGGATCGTCGACCGGCATGTCGGGCCAATAGGCATGTCCGGTAACGGACACGAAATCGAGTTGGCGGCGGGCGCGGCGCAACGCCTGCTCCAGGCTGCCATGGCCGTAGGAAATGTCGCAGTGATTGTGGATGTCGCCGTAATAGGGCCGCACGCCAAAACGCGCGGCAAGGGGCCGTAGCCGCTCCGGCAGACGCTCACCCAACATACTGCACCCCTCCCTCTTGCGAATGGCCGGGAAGCGTCAGGCTTCAGGCGCAATCGACTGATACAATATGTATTGTACGGTAGCAGATGCATTTCGGGATGCAAGCGTGTTTTTTGCCGGAGTGCATGCGCATCCCCGTCAAGCGGATAGGTCTTTCAGCGGGAGGGTGCGCCGGTGCTGTCGCGGAACTCGGCGATGCAGTCGAGATAGACGATCTGCGGCGCCTCGCGGGGCGCCTCGATGCGCCGGTAGATGACCTCGATGAGGCTCCTGGCGGCGGCGAGATAGGAGCTTCCGGCCATGCTCATGAAGCCGAAATGCTCGGTCGGAACGTCGTGGTGGCCGAGCACGACGAGGCTGAGGTCCTGCGGGCAGGAAATGCCCAGGTCGGTGAGGCATTGCCGGACGCCGAGGGAATCGGAAATGCCGAGCGTTGCCATTGCCGTGAAGGGAAGGCGGCCGTCCCGGTCGATCAGCGCGCCGAGCGCCGCCTTCAGTGCCTCGCCGACACGCTGGGTCGGGTGCAGGACGCCGCCGAGTACGATGCTTTCCGTGTGTTCCCATCCGGTCTTGCGGCGCCGGCCGATCCGGTCGAAGGCGCGTCGCACGGAAAGGATCGGCTGGGCCATCGAATCCAGCGAAACCAGCGCGATGGATTGGTGCCCCAGCTCGGAGAGGTGCTCCAGCGCCAGATCCAGCGCTTCTTCCCAGTCGGTGCCGATCCGGTCGATGTCGACGCCCGCGACGGAATTCCCGTCGACGACGAGGGCGCGCGTCTTGCCCTGGAGAAGGTTGAGCAGCCGGATCGGGATGTTCTCGTAGTGGGACTGGAGGATCGCGGCGTCGAAATCCGGAACCGACGTCAGGATATCCAGCAGGTGACCGGTATTGTGATAGGAAATCTGGACGACCTTGCTGCCGGTGCGCGACAGGTGCTCGACGATGTGGTTCTGCACCAGCACGCAGCGCTCGTTGAGGCTGGCATTCGACAGGATCAGCAGGCTGTCGAGGTGCCTGGCGGGGCCGGTGCCGCTTCCGGCGGACGCATCGCCGTCCTTGACGACATAGGTGCCGCGGCCGACCTGCGACGTCAGCAGGCCTTCCTCGCGCAGGCGCGTCAGCGCCTCCTGCACGGTGGCCTGGCTGACCTGGTGGCTGCGCATCAGGTCGCGCACCGTCGGCAGGCGGGCGCCATCGTCGAGCCGCGCAATCTGGTCCCGCAGCGAGGCAAGGACCGCCTGTGAAGATGCAGCGCGCAAAGGTCTGCCCCGATCGTCGATTCGTGTCTGTTTCTTACCGCTTGTAATCGGATACATTTTGAATCCTGCCCCGGCAATCCCGCCTCTTCGGCCGAAATGCCCTGGCAATGGGTCTCCTGTTTGCGTCTGATTGTATTATAGCGGATACAAATTGAACTTTACAATTTGATTTTCGCGTATACGCTTGGCGCGGAATTGGCAAATGCCGTCCCTCGCAGCGATCGGAAGGGGAGCCCGTCGTGCCGCAAAGCCCTGTCAGGAAACGAGGCAGCCCGGATACCGGCGCAGGTAGCCCTGCCGGGGGCGCGGCCTGATACATTGAAGAGAGCGGGTGCTGCCTCATCCAGCGCCCAGCGTGCCACCAAAGCGGATTGATCATCATGTCTCGTTCGGCTGCCGACCGGATCGCCGTCGCCGTCATCGGTGCGGGTTTCATCGCCGATTACCACATCAACGGCCTTCGCGCCGCCGGCGGAGCCGATATCGCCGTTCTCGTCGGCCGGCGGGCGGAAGCGGTGCAGGCGAAGGCCGCGGCGCTCGGCATCGGGCGGGCGGAGACCGACTATCGCCGCGTGCTCGACGATGGGGCGATCGACGCCGTTGTCATCGCGACGCCCGACGATACGCATGCGCGCATCGCCATCGATGCGCTGGAGGCGGGCAAGCGGGTGCTCCTGCAAAAACCGATGGCGCTGGACAGCGCGCAATGCCGCGCCATCCTCGCCGCGGATGAACGGGCGGGGCGGCGCCTCACCGTCAGTTTCATGCATCGTTATTTTCCGGAGGTGCGCTGGCTGCGCGGCCAGCTTGAGGCCGGCGCGTTCGGCGCGGTCCATTCGGTGCGCCTTCGCAACGCCACGCCCGGGGCGGACTGGACCGACTGGTTCTTCAAGCCCGGCAATGTCTCGGGCGGCGTCGTCATGCAGCTCGGCGTGCATGGCATCGACCTCGTGCAGCATCTTCTCGGTTCGATCGAGAGCGTGGCCGCCGACATGACGACGGCAAGGCCGGAGCGGCAGCTTGCGGACGGGCGACTGGTGCGGACGGAACTCGAGGACAATGTACTCGCCACCTACCGGCTTGCCGGCGGCGCGCGGGTGAGCCACGAGATGAGCTATACCGAACTTGCCGGATGCGACCGGTTCCGCCTGGAGCTTTATGCCGAGCGCGGCACCGTCTGGCTGCGCACCGAACGCGGCATGGCGGCGCTCCATGCGCCCTCCGTCACCGGCGCGCCGGGCTGGTCCGCGCCGGACTTGCCGGAGGAGCCGCCTGGCGCGGCCCATCATCGCCATTGGCTGTCCATCCTGCGTGGCGACGTTCCGGCCGACGACACGGCCGCTGCCGGGCTGCGTTCCATTGAAGTGGCGGAAACCATTTACGCAGCAGCGCGGGCCGGCAGGCGAATGCCGGTCGGCGGGGAAGGGGAGAGGGCCGGATGCGCCTGAAGATCGCGCTACTCGGCGTCGCGCATGACCATGCCGATTTCTGGACCCGCGCCTTTCTGGAGCGTCCCGAGGTCAAGGTCGCCGGCGTCTGGGATGAATCGGAAGCCGTGGCCGCGGACTTCGCCGCCCGTCATGGCCTTGAGGTGGTGCCCGATCTGCCGGGCCTCGTCCGCAAGAGCCATGCGGTCGCCATCTGCTCGGCGACGAGTGACCATCTGAAGCTGGTGGAGGCGGCGGCCGCAGCGGGAAGGCCGGTGCTGTGCGAGAAACCCCTCGGCATTAACCGTGCGCAGTGCGATGCCATCGCCGACGTGGTGGCGCGCACCGGCATTCACTTCATGCAGAGTTTTCCGAAGCGTTTCGATCCCGCCAATCACGAGATTGCTCGGCTCCTCAAGGAGAAGGCGCTTGGCCGGGTGACGCTGTGCCGCGTGCGGCATGGCCACGGCCATGGCCTGACGGAGGCCTTCCGCGCCGCCTGGTTCGTCGACCCGGCCCGCTCGGGCGGCGGCACGCTGCTCGACGAGGGCGTGCACGCCGCCGATTTCCTGCGCTGGATGTTCGGCGAGCCCGAGACGGCCTGTGCAACGCTGTCCTCCACGCTCGGCCTGCCGGTGGAGGATACGGCGGTCGCCACCTTCCGTTATGCGGACGGCATGATCGCCGAAGTGACGACGAGCTGGTGTTTTGCTGGCGCGGACACCTCGATCGAGATCTACGGGACGGAGGGTTCCATCCTGCTCTCCGGCGTGGACATCGCCTCGCGCCCGGCGCGCGCGGCGGATTTCCTGCGCGTCTTCCGGCGCGGCGAAGAGGCGGGATGGTCCGCCCTGCCGGTCGTGCCGTCGTTCAAGACGGGGGTGTTTCACCAGCATGTCGCCTGGGCCTTCGTCGATGCGCTGAAGCGCGGCGGCCCGATGCCCGTCACCCTGGAAGACGGTCGCCGGGCGTTCGCGATGATCGATGCGGCCTACCGGGCCGCCGCCGCCGGCGCCGCCCAGCCGATTGCACGATAGGAAGATCCCATGGTTGCACTTGCCTGCGATATCGGCGGAACCAACACTCGCCTTGGCCTCGTCCGCAATGGCATTCTCCTGCCGGAAAGTACGGGCAGCTACGCCAATGACGAATTCGAGGATTTCTATGCCGTGGCGGCCGCCTTCCTGCGCGAACGCCGCGAACATCGGGTCGACAGCGTCTGCATCGCGCTTGCCGCCGTGGCGACGGCCGAGGGCGCCACGCTGACGAACCGCGACTGGACCATCGCTCGCGGCCGCGTGGCGGCGACTTGCGGCGCCGGCAAGGTCGATTTCATCAACGATTTCGAGGCGCTGGGCTATGCGATGGGGCAGGTCGAGAAGCTCGAGACGCAATGCCTGACGCCGGATACGGCGGCGGGCCAGCCAGGACCACGGCTGGTCCTCGGCGCGGGAACGGGTTTCAACGCGTCGGCCTGGTGCCCCTCGCGCTTTGGCGGAGCGCCCCATGTCGTTGCCGCCGAATGCGGACATATGACGCTGCCGCTTGCCGGGGAGACGGAGTTCTCGCTGCAATGCGCGCTCTCGGCGGGCCGCGGACGGGCATCGGTGGAACGCGCGCTTTCGGGCCGCGGTCTTTTCGAGATCTATCAATGGCAATGCGCGCAGGCCGGCCGGCCGGCGCGCGCGGAAACGGCGGCGACAGTGTCGCGCCTTGCGGTCGCGCGGCAGGACGAGGATTGCGTGGCGGCCGCCCTCATGTTTCTGCGCCTCCTCGGGCGCGTGTGCGGCGATCTCGCGCTCGCCTACCTGCCTTTCTCCGGCCTCTATCTCTCCGGCGGCGTTTCCCGTGCCCTTGCGCCGCTTCTGGCGGAAGACCCGACATTCCTGTCCGCGTTCCGGGCCAAAGGCCGCATGGCCGGCTTCATGGAGACCTTTCCCGTCCATCTGCTGTGCGACGACGGAACGGCGCTGCATGGCTGCGCGGAGTGGCTGAGGCTGACATTGGCTGCTGTCCTCTGAGGGGACGCGGCGCTCGTAGAGATAGGCGAGCATTGCGGCCGTTTTCCTGTGGCTGGCGGAAACCTCTTCTGCGACCGCATGGTTCCGGCTTGCACCACACGGCGGCGCATTGCAGACATAGCGACCGGACCAGACGAGGAAGGCCTGTTGCATGAATGTGAAAACCGAGTTGACCGCGCGCCTCGACGCCGGCTCCCGCCGATCGGATGTCCTGCTCGTCCATACCGGCGGCACGATCGGGATGGGGATGACGCCTGCGGGGCTTGCGCCTGTCGCCGGACTTCTGGAGCGGGCGGTGGAGGCATACGGCTCTGCCGACACGGCTGTGACCGTCGTCAGCTTCGACCCGCTGGTCGATAGCGCTGACATCACGCACGAGCACTGGAACCGCATCGTCGCGCTGATCGAGGCGTGGGACGGGACCGGTGTCATCGTCACCCACGGCACCGACACGATGTCCTTCACAGGGGCAGCGCTCAGCCAGGCGCTGTCGGGTCTCGCTATCCCGGTCGTTCTCTGCGGCGCCATGCAGCCGCTCGGCACGGGGGGCGATGCGGAAGACAATCTGAAGCTGGCGCTCGAGGCGACGCGCCATCAGCCCGCCGGGGTCTGGCTCGCCTTCGCCGGCCGCATCCTGCCCGCCGCTGGGCTCGTCAAGCATCATACGCACAGGGCCGATGCCTTCCGGGCCGTGCTGCCCGTACCGCAGACCTCGGAACGTTGCTTCCGCCGTTTCGGGCCGGTCCGGCTGGCCGTGATCACCATCGCCCCGGGTTTGAGCGGGGAGGTCCTTGCCGCGATGCTGGCCGCCCTCGACGGCGCCGTCCTGCGGCTCTTCGGCGCCGGCACGATACCGGGCGAACCCGCGCTGCTCGCGGCGCTCCAGGGCGCGATGGCCAGGGGATGCCGCCTGCGCGCCGTCAGCCAGTGCGAGCAGGGCGGTCTCTCGCCGGGCGCCTACGCTGCCGGTGCCGCCCTCTGGCAAATCGGCGTGGAGAACGGCGAAGAGGAAACGCCCGAGGCAGCCCTCATCCGGTTGTGGCTCGACCTTTCCCATCGCGATGGAGCGGAGCCGGTGAGGCTTTAAGCGGATCGAGGACGCCGCCCCGCCGCTGAAGGCGTGGTCTGGCGGAAGGCTTGCCCTCCGCCATCCCCATGGCTCTCCTAGAGAAGCCCTTCTTCCCTGAATGCGGCCTGCGTCCTCGGCCGGGCGAGAACACGCTCGCGCAGTTTCAGGGCCTTCGGATAGGCGCTGAGGTCGATCTGCATATTGACACCCCAGCCAACGATGACGGAGGCATAGGCATCCGCCTGGGTGAAGTCGGCACCGAGCCAATAGGGATTTTCATCCGAGAGCATGGCTTCGAACTGGCCCATGCGGCGGTTGATGTTGGCGATGATGCCGGGCTTGGCGTCTTCCGAAAGATTGGGCGCGAACAGGATGCCGAAGGCGACATGCAGGTCGGCGCAGAAGCCCAGGGCCTCCTGCAGGCGGGCGCGGGCGACCGAACCATAGGCCGGCTTGAAGGCGGGAATGTCGGAATGATCGCCGACATATTGGAGAATGGCGGCATTCTGGGTGATGACGAGGCCCGGCTCGACCTCCAGCGCCGGAACGGCCCCGCGCGGATTGATGCCCAGATAGTCGGCTCCATGCTCCGTCTTCTTGGTCTTCAGGTCCACGGCTTCGACGGTGTAGGCAAGCCCGGTTTCGCTGAGGACGATATGCGGCGCGAGCGAGCAAGCGCCCTTCTTGTAGTAAAGTTTCACGGAAGTCTCCTGTCTGTGTGCGAGCGCGCTTCTATCAAGTCTGGCGCGCCGGGCAACGCCTCATCGACATGCAGCCACAGGATGCATTTCACAGAAGCGTGATGGCCGCCGCGACCGAATTTGGCGCGATCCGGCCCGGCGCCCCGGTTCCAGGCTCATGGGTGGAAATGCAGCGCGACCTGCAGGCCCGCAATCTCGTGCACCGGCATGGCATAACCGAAGACGGCTTCGAGCGTGGCGGGGGTGAGAACCGCGCGGGCAGACCCGGAAGCGACGACCTGCCCAGCCTTCATCGCGACGATGCGGTCGGCATGGGCGGCGGCCTGGTTGATGTCGTGGATGACGATGACGATCGTCCGTCCGTTCTCGTCGGCGATGCGGCGCAGCGAGCGCATCAACTCGCGGGCATAATACATGTCGAGATTGTTGAGCGGTTCGTCGAGCAGAAGATAATCGGTGCCCTGGCAGAAGGTCATCGCCACCATGGCCCGCTGGCGTTGGCCGCCGGAGAGCGTGTCGATGAAGCGGTCGGCGAGGTCGGCAAGATCGAACTGCGCCAGCGCCGCGTCGATCAAGGCATCGTCCTCCGCCGTCAGCCGTCCGCGGTGATGCGGGAAACGGCCGAAGCCGACGAGCTCGCGCACGCGCAGCCGGCTCGCCGTCGCGGTGTCCTGGCGCAGGATCGCAACAACCTTGGCAAGGTCCCGGCCATGCGCCTTGTCGACGGGAAGACCGTCGATGGAAATTGCGCCCGTCTGCAGCGGCAAGAGCCGCGCCATCAGGGACAGCAGGCTCGATTTTCCGGCACCGTTCGGCCCGACGAGGGCAGTGATGCCGCCTTTCGGGATCTGCAGGCTGACGGATTTCAGGATCTGCGCGCGGCCGATGGTCAGCGAGACGTTTTCGACAAGGATCATTTCCGGCTCCCGGCAACCAGCATGAGAAGAAAGACGAGGCCGCCGGTAAATTCGATGACGATGCCAAGCGTGGAGGCGCTGCCGAGACCGTGCTGCAGCAGCGTCTGGCCGCCGACGAGCAGGATGATCGAGACCAGCATGGCGGCCGGCAGAAGCACCCCGTGCCGGCGGCTTGCCGTGACCTTCTCCGCGAGGGCGGCGACGAGAAGGCCGAGAAAGGCGACGGGGCCGACAAGCGCCGTCGAAACGGAAACCAGGGCGGCGACGAGAAGCAGGAGGCTTGTCACGCTCTTCAGCCAGTCGACGCCGAGCCCGATCGCATTCTCCCGGCCGAGCAGCAGGACGTCGAGAATATGGCGCATGCGCCAGGCAATGGCGACACCGACGACCGTCAGGACCGTCGAAACCGCGAGCAGGCCCGCCTCCACGTCGTTGAAATTGGCAAAGGTCGTGTGCTGGGCGACCGCAAATTCGTTGGGGTCGATCAGGCGGGCGACGAGCGTGGCGAGGCTTCTGAAGAAAACGCCGAGGACAACGCCGGCGAGCAGCATCAGCCCCATGTCGATCCGCATCTTCAGGATCGGAAAGAGCAGGGCGCAGGAGAGGCCCATCAGCAGCAGCACCTCGCCGCCGAACTTGAGCCGGGCATCGAGCGTGGCGAAGCCGATGCCGCCGATCAGCAGGATGAGCAACAACTGGCCGAAGACATAGAGGGCATCGAGCCCCATGATCGACGGCGTCAGGATCCTGTTGCCGGTGACCGTCTGGAACAGCACCGTTGAGACGGCGATCGCGATCGCGACCTCGACCAGCGCCACAAGGCGCGTCAGCCGCAGTTCCAGCGCGAAACCGATATTGCCGCGCAGGCCGACAAACACAAAGGCGAGGATGCAGAGGGCGGCGATCCCCGCCAGGATGACAAGGCGGCGATCACGCATCTCTGGCGCGCCCGAAAAGCAGGATGAGGAAAAGACAGGCCCCGGTGACCCCCATGACCGTGCCGACCGGAATCTCATAGGGGTAACGCAAGAGACGGCCGATGACGTCGCAGCCGAGCACCAGGGCGGCGCCCGCAACCGCCACCCAGGCGATAGAGGCGCGGATATTGTCGCCGAGCAGGCGGGCCGCAAGGTTGGGAACGACGAGGCCGACAAAGGGGATCATGCCGGCGACGCTGACCGTCAGCGCGGTGATGACGGAGACGATCACGAGGCCGAGCTGCAGCATGCGTTCATAGCTGATCCCGAGCCCGATCGAGGCATCGCGCCCGAGCGACAGGATGGTCAGCCGATCTGCGGCCCACCAGGCGATGGCAACCATCGGCACGGCGATCCACAGAAGCTCGTAGCGGCCGCGCAGCACGCCGGAGAACTCGCCGTTCGTCCAGATCTCGACATATTGCAGCAGATCGGCCTGCCAGGCGACGAAGGTGACGCCCGCCCCGATCACGCCGCCATAGACCAGGCCGAAAAGCGGCACGAGATAGGGCTGTTCGGGCGGCAGGCGATGGGCGGTCATCATGAAGACCGCGGTGCCTGCGAGCGCCGTGGCGGCGGCGATCGCGGTCTTGATCGCGAGCGAAGCGGCGGGATGAAAAAGCGTGACCAGCAGAATGCCGAGAGCCGCGCTTTGCGCGGTACCGGCGGTTGCCGGTTCCACGAAACGGTTGCGGGCGACGGATTGCATGATGAGGCCGGCAATGGCGAGCCCGGCGCCCGAAAGCACCGCGGCCAGCGTCCGGGGCAGGCGGCTGGCGAAAAGCAGATGGAGGCTGTCCCGGTCGAACCCCAGCGAGCCCGCCGGACGGCTCGCGCCGACCGAGAGACTAACGAGAAAAAGCGCCGCAAGGGCGAGCGGCGCTATCCAGAGGGTGAGAGGGCGTTGACGCGATCGACAGGTCATTGCGGCGGGGCCGAGGCGAAGGCTTCGGTGATTTTCTGAAGAACCCGGTGCGTCGACTGGATACCGCCGGCAGCGATGTAGAAATCGGCCGACGGCAGATAGATGACCTGGCCTTTCTGCCATGCGGCCGTCTGGGCAACGAGCTCGTTGTCGAGGGTTGCCTTGGCATTTTGTTCGCCGGAGCCGATGGCCGCGGCGCGGTCGAGCACGAGAAGCCAGTCCGGATTGGCCGCGCGGATGAATTCGAAGGATACGGCTTCACCATGGGATGCCGCGGCGACATCCGGCACGGCCGCCGGCAGGTCGAGCGCCTTGTGCACCCAGCCGAACCGCGAGCCGGGGCCGTAGACGGAAATCTTCGGTCCATTGGTCATGACGATCAGCGCCTTGCCCTTGCCGGCCACCGCACTGCGCGCCGCCTCGACAGAGCGGTCGAGTTCCGCCTGCACGGCCTTGGCCTCCGCCTCGCGGCCGAAGAGCGCGCCATAGGCGTCGAGGCGCTGCCTTGCCTGAAGCAGCAGATCGTCCCCATCCATGGTCATGTCGATGGACGGCGCGACCTTGGAAACGGCATCGAGCCTGGGGGATGACCGGCCACCGATGATGACGAGGTCGGGCGCCAGCGCGTTCAGCGCCTCGAGATCGGGCTCGAAAATATCGCCGACCGGTTCTGCAACGTCCAGCAGGCCGGAGAGCTCCGGCACATAGAGCTTGGACGGCAGGCCATCGAGCTTCACGCCGAGCCGGTCGAGCGTGTCGACCGCCGCGATATCGTAGACCGCCACCGTCTTCGGCGTCGCGGCGATATCGACCTTGCCTCGGGCGGTCTCGATCTCGACCGCTTCGGCCGTTGCGCAGGAGGCGAGAAGGGCAAGGGCTGCAAGGAGTTTGCGTAGGAACATGGATGTCACCAGAGGTTAGAAATTCGCCGACCGGCGCAGCGGTGCGGTGTCGATGATGGCGCTGGCCAGTTGCTGGCGGTCGCGGCTCAGCACGTCGAAGCAATCGGCCCCGAACCATTCCAGCGATGCGTCCGCGGTCATGTCTCCGGAGAGTTCGACGAACAGGCGCGCATAGTCGAAGGCGCCGGCAAAGAGCGGCGTCATGGCCTCCCGCCGGCCGGCGGCGGAATAGACATTGGCCGGCTCGAAAACGTCGAGGGCATCGCGCGAGGCGACGTTCTTCAGATGGTAGTGGCGGATATGCGGCCGGAGCGCCCGATGCATGGCGACAGGATCGTCGCCGCCCTCCCAGACATGCAGGACGTCGAAATTGATCTTGAACGCCGGATGGCGGACTTCATCGATCAGGCGCAGGGTCGACGTGCCGGTATCGGCGAGCGTATTGGGATGCGTCTCGGTAAGCAGCAGCAGGTCGTGGGCTTCGGCTATCGCCGATACTTCCCTCAGGCGCGCGACGATCTTGCGGCGATCCTCGATGGAGGTCGCCGCGCTGGCGCGGTTCCCGGCAAAAATCCGGATCTTTCGCGCGCCCCAGTGCCGGGCGTGGCCGCAGAGATTCACCGCCATTTGCCGGAGGGTGGCGGGGTCCGCTTCGAGCGGCAGGTAATGGCTTACCATCGGCACGGTGAGGCCGAATCCTGCCAGCCATTCGGCATTTCTCTCGGGCTGGCCGGCAAGATTGAGCGCATGGGCGCCCCACAGCTCGATGCCGTCAAAGCCGTGGTCCCGCGCCCAGCCGGCAATCTCCTCGATCGAGAGCAGGTGGTGGCGGAAGGTGATGGTGCAGAGGGAAACTCTCATCGCGCGGCCCTCAGGGCTTCCGGCGCCCGTTCGGTGGGAAAGCGGTCCTCGCACCATTGGTCGAAGATGGCGCCGAGTTTGGTCTTCAGCTTGAGCTCCTGCGCATCGGTTTCGTCGATGCGCTTGAGGACCGCGGCGGCAAGCCCGGCATCCGCCGTCTGGCCGAGCTTCATGCAGTCGTAGTGCAGGGTCTTCAGGAACTGGATCAGGGCCTCGATCTCGTCGCACCAGACATCGAATTCCGCCGCCGGCAGTTTCAGTGCCCGCCAGAAATAGGCAAAGCCGTGCTCGTAGGCATATTTGCGGATGGTGATGACGGGGAGTTCGCGGACGGCAAGCGACAGATCGGCAAGCGTCAGCCCGTCCCGGCCTGCAAGATGCGCGCGCACGATCTCGCGCAGGCGCTCGGCGAGCGGATTGTCGTGCCGGCGGAAGCAGGCTTCGAAATAGGCGCGAATGTCGGCATCTTCCGGCGGATGGGCGGTGCTTCCGTCAAAGGCATAACCGCCCGCGACGGTCGGCTGGCGCACGGCATTGAGCACCGTCTGGCGGGAAATCTCGCCTTCCCAGCGATAATCCGGATCGAGCACGCGGAAAATGTCGGGATTTTCGGAGGTCTCCAGCATCAGGTAATGCGGGAAGGGGTTCTGGTTGAACTTGTTCTCGCGCTCCGGCAGGTGGAACATGTCGAGCATGACCATCACGCTGCCTTCAGCCGGGCGCTGCGCGACACGCTCCAGAAGCGTCGCGATATTCTCCTCCTTCGAGCGCGCCGCATCGTACCATTCCTCGATGGCGACGCCGTAGAGCCGCGCGAACCAGTCGCGGAAGAAATCCTGCGTAATGCCGGGGCCGTGATAGAGGAGCTGCGCCCGTTCGCCGATGGCAAAGGGCGTGTCCCAAATGCCGAAGTAGAACGGCCGGTGGTCGAGCTTGCGCTTCTTGAGCCCGTCGCAGACGCAACTGACGAAGCAGTGCACCTTGATGTCGTAGTCCAGTTCTCCATGCACGCCTTCGCCCGCCGCGGGGGCGGCCATAGGGGTGGCCACCGCGGCGCTGCCGCGGGCGAGAAGGCCGGCGAGATCCGCCACCGTGGCGATATCCTGCCGGCTGATGATTTCTTCCGGCACGCTGAGGCCGAATTCGAGCTCCAGATTGAGGAAGATCTGCAGGATCAGCACGGAGTCGAGATAAAGATCCTCGTTGAGGCGCGCCTCGGGCGCAAAACCGGCGAGGTGCGGATGGTTCATGTGCCGGTCGAGGACCGTGCGGATGGCGGCGATGATGTCGGCTTCGCTCATTCGGCGGCCTCCTTGGCGGAATTGAATGCGCCGGCGGCAAACTGCGCGGCGACGTCGCGCCGGCTGATCTTGCCGTTGGCCTGGCGGGGAACCTCGTCGACCTGCACGATTTCGGTCGGCAACTGGTGTGAGGACAGGCGGGCGATGCACCAGGCGCGGATGTCCTGGGGCGAGACCGGCTCGGTTGCCGAGAAGACGAGACCGACCCGTTCGCCGGCAAACCGGTCTTCGCGGCGGAAGGCGACGGCGTCAGTGACGGCCGGCATCGTCATGACGGCGTCTTCGACATCCCCCGGATAGACGTTGAGGCCCGATACGTTGATCATGTCGTCCATCCGCGAGACGAAGACGAGCATCCCGTCCGCGGTTCGGTAGCCGAGATCGCGTGTGGCGATCGGCCGGCCGTTGCGCGTCACGACGATTTCGCCGGGCACCTCGGCGGATGCGCCGGTTTCGAGCGACAGGTGCGGCAGCACATGGCCCATGTCGCTGGCGGCCGTCAGGTCCGGATTGATCGCGATGCAGCCGGCTTCGGAGCAGCCATATTGCTGGAAGAAATGCTCCGTCCTGGCGCGGATCGTGCCGAACCACGCCTCCGGCAGCAGGGTGCCCGAGGTCATCACGGCATGCAGCTTTTCGCCCTCGGGTGTCAGGCGGGCGAGCGTGTGCAGGATGGCGGGCGAGGAATAGAGAAGGGCGCGCTCGGTCTCGCGCAGGCGCCGCTGCAGGTATTTCGGATTGGCGGTGTTGAGGATGAGCGGCGTCTGGCCACGCTCCAGCGCGACGAGGATGCCGCAGATGAGGCCGTAGGAATGGGTGGTCGGGCAGGCGACGACCGGCGTCATCGTCTCCGGTGCGCGGAAGGTATCGACATAGCTGCGCACCTCCGCATCGATCTCGGACCAGCTCCGCGCGATGCATTTCGGCGCGCCCGTCGTACCGGAGCTCATCTGGAGAAGCTGGCCCTCGCCAGCCCCTTTGGTGACGAGGGGATCGCCGAGCAGCTCCGGGATCGTGCTGTTGTAGTAGAGCCGGTCGCAGCCGGCGGTACGGGCGAGCTTCAGCGCCGCCTCATAGGGCGTGCCGGGATGGATCGGCAGCACGCTTTCGCCGCGCGCGCGGATGGCGAAGAAGAGGGCGAGCCAATCGGCGGTTTCGGGGAAGCAGACGGCAAGCCTTCCGCCGGGCGCGCGGTCGAGGCCGGCAGCCTCGGCCATCGCCTCGATGCGGTCGTTGAACTCTTCGCGCCCATAGGCGCGATCGTCGATCTGCAGCATGGTTCCTCCAGTGGCCCGCCGTTCGGGCGCGAATGGATTGGGAATGGCGTGGTGATATTCGGGGGCGGCCGCGAGCAGCTTTCGCACCATCAGCGATTCCGAGCGGATGGTGCGTGCGCGGTGGCCGAGCCGTGCCTGCCGTTCGGCAAGGCCGTGCTCGGCGGCGTAGGTTTCGAGCCGCCGGGCGATCTGCGCCCAGAGCACGTCTTCCGCTGCGTGGCCGGCGGTTTCGAAGAGATGGGTGAGATCGGTGAGATTGTGGACGAAGAGCGTGTCCATGACGAGTTCGCGCAGCATGTCGAGCGCGTTCGTCCAGTAGTAGTCATCCGGCTCGGCGACGGCGTAGACCGGATCGAACGCGGCAAAATCCGGCGCGAGCAGCGGGTCGCGCAGGAATGCCGGCGCATATTCCATGCTCTCGTGAAAATCGCGCAGGATCAGCCGCTCCGGCCAGCCGTCGCGATGGACGAGCAGCATGTTCTGGGCATGGGCCTCCACGGCGATGCCGTGCTGCACGAGAAGGTGCCAGACGGGAAGGACCGCGACCTCGATGAGGCGCGCGAACCAGGCCTCGAAACCATGGCGTGCAAGCCACGGCGCAATGAAGGGCGCGCCGTCGGCCTCGAACACCGCAAGCGCATTGAAGGGCACGATCGCCTCGCCGGGCCGCAGCGTCGCCTGCGCGCTTTCGCGCCAGATGGCGGCGATCTCTCCGGCGAGCGGACCATCGCGATCGGCGATGATGCCGGCATATTCCTTCAGGATGGTCAGGGGATAGCGGTCTGCGAACAACGGGTCATCAGCCACGACGCGGGCGATCCAGTCGGAAAGCACAGGCGCGGTGCAGACGGAATGGGCGGCGAGGATGCGGCGGGAGGAGGTGTTGACGATGCCAAGCGCAAGTTTGACGCTGGCGCGCTGCGTCGCGTCGATGTTGTGCAGCGAGCGCACGGACTGGCTTGCGACATATCGGTCGCCGGCCGGACCGAGGAAATGCGCCTCGCCGCGTTCGAGCCAGCCGGCAAGCCGGTCCCGCCTGAGATAATCCCATTGCCAGGGATGCAGCGGGAGGAGGCCGAAATCCTCGAGGGAAAGGCCGAGGGCGGCGCGCCGGGCCTGAAGGTCCGCATGGACGTCGGCACCAAGCTCGGCGGTCCAGAAGGCATCCTCGTCGGCGGGCAGCGCCTGCCGCAGGTGCCGGCGGGCGACGAGCAGCCAGACAAGGCGGAAGGGCGTGCCGGCCTCGGGGCCGTAGGTGCGGTTGTCTTCTTCGGTGAAGCCGGCGCGCGCCTTGTAGCATGGATGGTAGGGATGGCCTTCGTCGAGCGCGCCCTCGATACCGGAAAAGGACAGGGCGCGGCGGTCGCGCGGCGCGACCTCCCTGCGATTCCAGCGGGCGAAGGCGACGGTCAGGTCCAGTTCGCTCGCCAGTTTCGCGCGGTTTTCCGCCGGGCCGGGCAGGGCCGGGACGATGTCCGCAACACTTGCCGCCGCCCAGCCGCCGTCCCGCCGGAGTTCGACGGAGAAGGGGCGGATGCGCGGCCGGCCGAAGGGGCCGATGGTGGCGTGGCAGCGATACGCCCGGTCGCCCTGCTGCCAGACGAGATGGCCCGATCCGGTGCGCACAGGCGTCACGATATGCTCGAAGATCAGCGCGGCGACGAGCTGGCGCAGGACGCGGTCATCGGGGCGGGAAACATCCTCAAGAGGCAATGGCATGGCCAAGCCTTTCCGTGGCGCCCGCATTCCAGAGCGGATTTGCGATGCGCCGATAGAGTGCGCGCGTGTCTTCCGCCTGCAGCTCGTCCACGCCGAAAAGCCGCGCCCTGAGGTTCGCCTTGGAGGCGATGGTCGGGGAATGGATGAGGCTTTCGGCAAAACGGCCGCCGGCCCCGGTCAGGACGCGTGCCAGGTTTTCGAGACGCCGGTGGAGGATCGCCAACAGCACCGTTTCGTCGGCAAGGCCGTCGTGGCCCATCCGCGAGATGACCGAGAAGATCTGGTTGACGACGGCATAATAGGCAAAGCGGTCCTGGATATCGGCTTCGGGGAAATAGAGGCCGTCGATCCCGTCCATGTCCGGGACCAGCCGGGCGAGAGAGGCGCGGTGCCGCTCCGCGAGGTAGAAACCCTGGTTGTCGCGATAGTAGTAGGCCGAGGGAAAGCCGCTCGACAGGTCGAGCAGGCTGTTCTGCTGGTGGGCCTCCAGCGCGATGCCGAAATCGTCATAAAGCGTCAACAGCGGATCGAGCGCATGGTCGAGATAGCGTTCGAACCAGATCGCGGCGATGCCGGCGAGACCCCGCCCGTTCCCGGCCGCAAGCCGGCGCAGGATATCCTCCAGCAGCGAGCACGCGCCCGGCAAGGGATCGGCCGTCAGGGCCGCGAGCGTCACGATGCCCCGGTCACGCCCCGTGCCGAACGGGTTTTCCCTGAGGATCACCTCGAAACCGCTTTCCACGCGGCCGGGCATGGCGAGTCTGATATGGGCTGGGTCGCGGATGATGTGGAAGCCCTGATAGCGTCCGGCAATGCCTGCCCGGTCGATGAGCCGCGCGATGGCCGCGCCCGCCTCCAGTTCATGCAGCCGGTTGACGCGCAGCGAATTGGTGATGCGCACCGGAAGCGAGAATTTCAGCATGAAGGGCAGCGCGGCGTTGTAGACGGTGCGCACCGAGGAGGTGGCGGAAAAACGCGGTCCATGGGCGCCGAGCGCGCGCAGCGCGCCATCGTCGATCAGCGCCTGGACGGCGGGGTCGAGCATCAGGGCTTCCGCCTGCAGCGGGTGCATGGGAAGAAGCGTTTCGCCGGGGCCCAGCGGCACGTCTGGCGCCAGCGACCGCACGATCTCTTCGGCGCTGCGGCCGAGCGCGCTGTCGGCACGCACGAGGTCACGTGCCACGGCGAAATGATGCAGGCGGAAATCGCCGCCGAATTCCGGGGCATAGGTGCCCTGCTGCCAGAAGTTCATGCCCTCGCGGCTTTTCGGCGTCGGGTGCAGCCAGTGGCCGTAGGCGACCGTCTGTTCGGCCTTCAGGAAGGTGGCGCTTTCGGCGGTCAGCGGGCGGGCGGCGCCGAGATTTTCCGCCGTGCTCTGGTAGCTCTGCATGACGCGCAGCATCAGGCCGAGCTCATAGGCGCGGGCGCTGTCGCGCTGGCCGCCCTCGAAAAGCCGGCCGGAATCCTGGATCATGAGGGGCACGGCGTTCATCGGCTCGATGCCGCGCCATTGCGGATCGGCCGCCGGGCGGATCCAGATCGTGCCGAAATGCAAGGGACCGCAGAGCGAGCGCGAGGAGATTTCGGCGCGCAGAACGAGGCGTTGGCTGGCCAGCGTCCATTCGAGGCATTCGACACTGCGCGCGCCATCGCGATGCATGACGGAGATGCCGGGATTGATCTCGCGAAGATAGCAGTTCGCGAAACTCTGGAAGGTTGCCGTTTCGGCCATGTGTTGCGTGGAGATCATGTTTCACCTGGAACGCCGGCCGGGCTGCCGCGGCATGCGGCAAGCCGGCTCGAAATTGACGATGGATGGCGGTCGTGCGCTCAGGTGACGGCGCGCCAGGTGAAGGGCGGCGGCGTTTCCCGGAAGGCGAAACGCAGGAGATGGTTCTCGATGACGGCCTTGGTCTCGCGAAGGCCTTCCGCGTCGGCGGCCGCGACATGAATGTCGAGCCCGTTTCCGGCGACCGTCAGGACCGAGGTGCCGCAGGAAAAGCGGCATTCGCCGCGTGTGTCGCCATAGGTCACGTCGACCTTGTGGGCGAAATGCTTGCAGAGCTGCTGCAGGTACTTTGCACTGTTTTCGGTTTCAAATCGGGTGGTGGCTTCCATGGAGGGTCCTCCTCTTTCCGATGGTCCGCTTCCGGCAGCAGGGCGCCGCCGGAAGCGTTGTCACTAGAAGGTGGCGCGCACGCTCAGCATGAACGAGCGGCCGGGCTGGTAGAGCGGCGTGACGCCCGGGAATTCCTGGCCGTAGGTCGCGCGGTCCGCATAGACTTCGTCGAAGATGTTCTTCACGTCGGCGCGCAAGGTCAGGTTCTGGTGATCGACCGGCTTGTATTCGAGATAGGCGTTGAACACCGTGTAGGCCTCGAAGGGCTTGTTCGCGGGTTCCCCTGCCGCGGCCGCCGGAACCTTGTCGTATTTCAGCGCGATCTCGACGTCGCCGCCGACCGTCACCCCGTAGTCGGCGAAGGTATGGGCGGCGGTGACGGTGACGATCTCGCCGACGGGGGTCGTCAGATAGGTGCCGGTGTCGGAATCCGCCGGCTTGCCGTCGATGCGCGTGTCGGTGTTGATGTATTTCACGCGCAGGAAGCTGTCGGTCCATTCGTAGCCGGCGGCGATGGAGAAGCCTTCCGATTGCACTTCCCGGGCTTTGTAGGCCTGGGCATAGCGGGCGTAGCGCGCATTCTCCATGTCCGTGCGGAAGACCGAACCTTCGAGCGTGAAGCCGTTATAGGTGGCGACGAGGCCGATCGTGTAGTTGTCGGCGGTTGTCGGTTCCGGTGCGGGCAGGTACGTCCAGGCAGGGTTCAGGATGAAGTTTTCCGCCAGCGGAATGCCCGACCAGACATGCGAGTAGCCGGCCTTGGCCGTCAGGAAATCCTCGATGAGATCGTATTCGGCCGAGACGTTGCCGCTGAGGCCGGCATTGTCGAATTCCTGGCCGCCGGTGCCGGTGAACCATTGCCGGTCCGCGCGGCCGCCGAAGGAAAGGCGCGTCCGCTCGAAGGGTTCGAGGCGCGCCTGGAGATAGGCCCCGAGATTGCTCGCCTTCTCCGTCGCGGCATCGTAGAGGTCGTCGAGCTCGGCGCGGTCGCTGTAGAAATCGACGCCTGCCGTCACCGTTCCGATGTCGAAGTGGAAGCGGTTCTCGAACTTGCCGTTGAACGTCGAGGTCACGCCTGCGATCGGGTAGGAGACAGGCCCGGTGCCCGGCTTGGGAAAGACCGTCGTGTCGACCTCGGTCGTGCCATAGGCAAGCACCAGCTTCGGATCCCACCACCCCTCGGGCGTCTCGTCCGTATAGGTGAAGACGGTGTTGTTGCGGTCGAGGCGATAGTCGCGGATGTCCTTGTCCCACGGCTTGCTGCCCGTGGTGGTGCGCATGTTGGCGCGGAAGGGACGCGGCGCATCGTCCTTGACGCTTTCGTGGCTGAGTTCGACGCGGTCGCCGCTTTCGAATTCATAGGCGACCTTGCCGAGGCCGCTCAGGAAGTTGGTCCGCGTGCCCGGTACCTTGTCGCCATTGCCGTCGGAGAACTCGCCGCCCTTGCCGAAGTTCAGATAGCCGAGGAACTCGTAACCCTGATGAATGCCGTAAGCCGAAAGGCCGGTGCCGAAGACGCCGCCATTCGTGTTGTAGGTGGTGTTGACGAAGCCGCCGAACCCGTCGCCATCGAGGAAGTCGCGTGCGTCCTTCGTCTGGTATTCGATGGCGCCGGCCAGCGCGCCGGGACCTGCATCGGCGGGCGCCACGCCCTCGTCGACGCTGACGGCCTTCAGAAGCGCCGGATCGATCAGCGTCGTGGCATTGTGGTGGAACACCTTGTTGTTCTGCCGGCTGCCGTCGATGGAAACGGCGAGGTTGGTTTCCTCGATGCCGTTGACATAGACCTTTTGCGACATGGGCAGGGAAGAGCCGACCTTGACGCTCGGTTCCTCGCGGAAGACGTCCTGAAGGTTTGCGGGGTTCTTCCGTTCCAGATCCTTGGCGGTGATATTGACCTCGCCGACGTCGCCCTGGCCGACCTCGCCTTCACCCTCGACGGTCACCTGCTGCAGCGTCGTCGCGCCATTCTCGACCGAGCCGGTGACAAGCGGGGAAACATGCTTCGGCGTCACGATCGCGGTGCCCTCGGGCGTGATCGAATGGCGCAGATCCGCCCCTTCGAGCAAGGCGGCCAGCGCCTGCCCGGGCGTGTAGCTGCCCTTGACCGCCTTCGAGGTGATGCCGTGCGATGTCGTGGCGGCAAGAGAAACCTGCAGGCCCGACTGGCGGCCGAACGTATTGAGGGCGCTTGCCAGCGACTGTGCCGGAATATCGAAGGCCATCGTGCCGACCCGGGCGGTCTTTTCCTGCGCGGCGGCCGGCTGAAGCGCCGCCTGCGGCAGGATGAAGACAAGCGCCACGGCCGTGGAAACCATCAGCCTGGCAAAGAAGACAGTGCGGACCTGCGTCCCCGCGCGTGTTCCGTTCATTCGATCAAGATGCAAACGCATTTTACCCCCGGCATCATACCCTGGGACGCGCCGCCCCGGCGCGTATTCCCGGTGCAAAGACGACGGGCTCCGGGATCTTTTTCACGCCGGGCGCAAATTTCTTGATTTTTTCGGAAAACTTTTCGTGAGCCCTAGAAACGGGAGACGACGCGCACGTAATTCGAGACAGCGCGCACCTTGCCGCCGAGCGGCTGGACGAGGGCGCGCAGCGCCCGGTCGGGATCGGTGAGATCGTAGAGACCCGTCACGCGCTGCCGGCCAAGCGTCCCGTCGGGCAGGCTGATCCAGGCCGGATGGTAACGTTGCAGGCGCGCGACAACGCTTTCCACCGTCACGTTGTTGACGAACAGCAGCCCGTTGCGCCAGGCGGCGATTTCTCCGACGGGCACCGTCTCCCGCGTAATCTCGCCGGTATCGTGGTCGACCGTCGCCATGTCGCCGGGCGCCATTTCCGCAACGGTCGATGTCGCCGCGCCGGAAAGGCCGACAACGCCACGGGCGAGCTGCACCGTCGTGGAGGAGGGATCGAGCGCCACGTCGAAGGCGGTGCCGAGCACCACGACCCTCGCTTCGCCGGCTTCCACCGTGAAGGGGCGGGCGGCATCGTGCGCCACGTCGAAGAAGGCTTCGCCCGACAGGAGGCGCACCCGGCGCTCTTCCGGCGTGATGTCCACGCCGATGGCGCTGCCGCCGGAGAGATTGACCTGCGACCCATCCGCCAGCGTGACCGTGCGGCTCTCGCCGGTCGCCGTCATGACGTCCGCCTGAAGACGAAGGAGAAGGGCAGGGGCGGCGAAGACCGCGGCAACCGTGGCTGCAACGGCAAATGCAAGGCCGGCGGCCCAGCGGCCGCGGCGCCTGGCCGGAAGGGGGAGGACGTTCTCGGTGACCCTGGCCGGCCAGAGGTCGGCGTGCTGCGGCTTGATCTCGCCGAGCAGGGCCCATGTGCGCAGGGCTGCCTGCCAGGCGGCGCGGTTGTCTTCGGAATGCTGCAGCCATGCCTGCAGACCGTCTGCGGTCTCGTGACATTGCGGCTTGTCCTTGAGGCGTAGAAGCCAATCCATGGCCTCTTCCATTGCGCGCCGCTTGTCTGTGTCATCCCTGGTCAAGATACTACCTGTGCCCCGGCACCCCGTGCCGTGCTGCGCGTTCTAGCCGAATAATCGATCTCTGCGTAGGGACGATCTGCAGGCAATTTTTTTTCACACCGCCGTCAGGAAGCGGCATCGTCGAGATGAAGCGCGATCTCGACCAGAGCGGCCCGCACATGGCGGTGCGCCGTCGCGACGGAAATGCCGAGATGGGCCGCCACCTCCTCCAGCGTATGCCCGCCGAAACGATGCATTTCGACCGCGACGCGCACGTCGACCGGAAAGCCGTCGAGCACCTTACGGACGATCTGCAGCTCCTGCGATACCTGAACGTTTTTCTCGGGTGTCTCGACAGCGCGGGGGATCGACCAGTAGGGCGGCTCGTCGTCGCGCTCCCTCATCTCGATCTTCCGCCGCTTGATGACGTCGAGGCAGAGGTTGCGCACGATGCGGTAGAGATAGGCGAGTGTCTGCGCTGCGGCCGTGCCGGTCGTGTTGGACGGCGAGAACCGGATGAAGGCGTCCTGCACGATATCTTCCGCCGCTTCCCGCGAGCCGAGAATGCGCGTGGCGTAACGCACCAGAGCCGGCTTGTGGGTGGCGTAAAACAGCGCCGTCGCATCCCCGTCCTTCAAGACGTCTCGTTCCTCTCCTGCTGGCTTTCCGGCAGGACAAACGCCGCAAGCCTCGCTGCATCACGCTGGCGGAACGCAGCGCTGGCAGCGGTCGCCGTGGGAAAGGGCATAACTAAGTTGACAAACGTAGTCAAGTTTGATGCGCAAGCCACCGGCGATTTCGACGCTGGGTCGCTTGCAGGCTAATCTTGCGGACCGGCTTTCAGAGCCTGCAGGATCGTCCAACCGAGGGCAATCGGCGAGAGCAGCGGTGCGACGAGGATCAGGATGGCCAATAGAACGATGCCGAGCACATCCAGCGCCGCGATCGCCGGCACCCATGTTTCCATGAAACCGGCGAAGGCCTGGTAGCATGCCGCCAGCAGGAGAAGGTCGGCGCCCGCCAGCCACCAGGGCGAGCCGTCGAAAGAGACGAACCAGGCGAGGCTCGCGAGAGAAATGCTCATGGCGAGCAGAATAAACAGGGCCTGCAGCACGTAAGATTTGCGAGA
This sequence comes from Roseateles sp. XES5, assembly GCF_020535545.1. Classification (NCBI taxonomy): domain Bacteria; kingdom Pseudomonadati; phylum Pseudomonadota; class Betaproteobacteria; order Burkholderiales; family Sphaerotilaceae; genus Roseateles; species Roseateles sp. XES5. Next base: position 382,281 of record NZ_CP084754.1, on the reverse strand, counting down.
ATGCACTTTCCGGCGCGTAACGGTGGTTCCATGCACGCTTTTGCCTCCCTTTCCCCAAGCCGCGCGGCATGCCGCGATCCGGAAGCCAAGGTCTATGGAAAAAGCGGGCGAAACGCAAAGTCGCGGCCGTCGCCCGCCTGCGCATCGCTTGAGCGCCATCGATGATGCCGGCCTTTCGCGGTTGCCGCGCATGACCGATCCGGATCGTCCGTCCGCGGCCCATTTCGACGCGCCGGTCTGCCGCAATTGCGGCGCCGCGCTCTCCACGCCCTTCTGTTCCGCCTGCGGCCAGAAGAAGGCGCGGCGCTTCGGCTGGGGCGAGGTGCGGGACGAAGCCTGGGACAAGCTGCGCTGGTTCGAAGCCGACATGGTCAAGGCGGCCCTGCGGGTCGCTTTCGCCCCAGGCAGCGTGGCGCGCGCCTATGTGCTCGGCGAGCGCAAGAAGCATGTGCACCCGCTGAAGCTCCTGCTGGCGGCCATCGTGCTTTTGCTTGTCGTCATCCACCAGACGGATTTCTTCGGCTCCGCGAGCCCCGGTCTCAGCAAGGCGCTGGTGCTGGTGCAGGCCTATTCGAAATGGTCGTTCTCCATCGGGATCGTCGCCATTCTGGCCGCCTCGCTGATCGTTTTCCGGCGTCGCGGCGGGTTCAACGTGGTCGAGCATCTGGTGCTGGCGACCTATGCGCATTTCGTGATCCTCGTCGCCAACATCCTCAATCTCCTGCCGCTCTACTGGTGGACGGGTATTGAGGCGGTGAAGGCACATCGCGCCATCTCCGGCTACTACATGGGCTGGGTCGAGGCCGGCATCGTCTTCGTGGCCTTCACGCAGTTCTTTTCAATCGATCTTCGCCGGCAATGGTGGTGGCCGCTCATCGGCACCGCCGTGTTCTACGCCGTCAAGAAGGGCGCGCTCTATCTCTACGGGCGCGCAGTGATCCGGATCGTCATGACCCAACTCGCCTGAGGCGAGGATGGCGGCTCCGGAATGTCAACGAGGAGGAAATCAATGGTGATGAACCTGCGAACCTGGAAATTCATGCTCGGCCTTTCCGTGGCCACGATGGCGCTTGCCTGCGGGGCGAGGGCCGGCACCGCACCGCTGTCGCGCGCGGGAGAAGGCTTCCTGACACCGATCCCGAACGGCGCGGCGATCTGCGACGACATGTTCAGCCGCCTCGAGAAGAAGGACCGCGGCGTGTTCGTCGCCGAGGCGGAAACGAAGACGCCTTCCGAGCAGGAACTGGCCGCGGAACTGAGCGAGTTGCTGCAGGCCTGTTCCTATGATGGCCAGGCCTTCAAGGTGGATCCACGCGCCCTGGCCGGCACCGATGGCACGGATGGCAAGGAAGCCGTGCGCAACATCATGCGATTCACCGGCCTGCCGCAGAACTTCAAGGTCGTCGAGGGCGAAGTGCCGAACGCCGCCGCGCTGATCGTGATGGGGGGTGACGGCGTGCCGGAACGCGTCATCGCCTATAATGCCGTCTTCATGAAACAGGTGCGCGAGGCAACGATCAACAACGATTGGGCCAGCATCTCCATCATGGCGCACGAGATCGGTCATCACCTCTCCGGCCATACGTTGCTGCCGGGCGGCAGCCAGCCGCCGATCGAGCTGGAGGCGGACAAGTTCAGCGGCTTCGTGCTCTACAAGATGGGCGCGGCGCTGACCGACGCCACCAAGGCGATCAGCACGCTCATTCCCGAAGAGGACGGCCCGACCCATCCCGGCCGCAAGAAGCGGCTGGTGGCGATCGAGGCGGGCTGGACGGAATCCTGCGAGCAGCAGGCCGGCCCCCAATGCAGCGACACGGCGGTCGCCGCCGCCGATCCGCAGCCGGAAGCCGACGTCGAGGCCAAGACGGAAAGCGGTTTCGCGACGTCAGGGCTTGCCACGGACAACCAGGCCCATGCCGCCGCGGACGGCAACGCGGTTCCGCAGGATCTGGCGGGACTGACCCGCGAGGCGCTGGAAGCCCGGCTGATCGAGGCAATGGGCAAGCTGACGAAGCCGGATGCCGATATCGATGCTGTAAGCAAGGAGGTCGAGGCCATCAACAATGCACTGGCGTCAGCCGGAAGCGCGCCGGCCAACAAGCCGGAGACGGTGGCAGTCGGCCCGATGGACAGGATGCCGGTGCTCGATGCGGCCAGCACGCCCTCCAAGTTCGACCGCTTCGTCTATGACGAGCTCGGCATGTTCGATCCGGCGATCAAGGAGACGTTGGCAAAGGCTGCCTACGACTTCGCCGAAAGCAACAATATCGAGATCGTCACCATCGTCGCGAAGGACCTGCAGGAGCGCAGCGCGGATCAATATGCGCTGGATGCGATGCGCCAGCTGCGCGTCGGCAAGCTGGAGGTCGGCAACGGCGCAGTGCTGGTCGTCGCGCCCGGGAGCCGGCAGACGGGCATCGCGCTCGGCGCTGGTCTTCTCGTGGAGTATGAGGACAGCAAGCCGCTGCGTGGTTATCTCGAGAGCTTCCTGAAGCTGCTCGATGGCGGCACAAAACCGCCGGCCGCCAGCGAGCTGATCGCCGAAGCCGGCTATCGCATCATGCGCGATACCAAGCCTTGGGAATGGAACGTGCGGTTCCAGAGCCTCGAGGAGATGGTCGCCGCCGAAGCGAAAGCCGAGGCCGACCGTGCCGCGACGGGGGCGAAATACGACCCGCTGAAAAGCCCGTCCTGGCGCAAGCTCGCCCGGGTGCGCGCGACCATCGTGACGACGACGCCGAGCCGGGACGACAAGGTGCTGGACGTGAACACCATCAAGGAGGAGCGCATCGGCCCCGCCATGCATGTCCGCTCCGCCGAGGGCCGCGACGCCCTCGTCTACGTCAATCCCGCCGCAGCCGCGCTGATGCCGGTGCCGCTGGAAACCGGCAGGACCTACGCCTTCGTCGTCCGCGAAAGCTTCTTCGCCGGCGACACGCCGCAATTCGACCTGATCAGCTACGATCTGATCGACTAGAGTTTGTCAGGGAAAAGTGGGAACCGGTTTTCCCGAAAAGACAAACGAAAACAAAAGAATTTAGAGCATGTCTGGTTCAATCTGAACCTGACATGCTCTAGGTCTATCGATGCCCGCTGCATCCGCCAGACGGATGAACCCCGGGCGAGAACTCAGCCTTTCCCAGCGGAGTGCGAGAGCGCGGCTCGCTTCTCGATAACAGACGGGCCGGACTAGATGTCCGGCCCGTTTCGCTATCGCGCTTGCGTGGCAGACGCTGCCGAAGCATCCCGGCGCTGCGGTGCGCGCCCGTCTTCCCGTATCGCTCGTTGGGCATCAGCCACCAGATGTCAGGAGATGTCAGGCCGCTTCCCGTGGTTTCCCGGTCGGCTGTTCGGGATGCTTTCCGCCCCGATTTCGCACGACCGGTGCTGCCTACCTAGTCGTTTACAAAAACTGACAGCGCGTTCTGGGGAATGCCCTTGACGGATTTGCGATTTGTATTATTGATCAGATGTCAGACCAATTTGGCGCGGGTGGAATCGACGATGAAACAGAGTACCAAGGCAGAACTCGCACCTTTGCCCCCCGCCGACCGCGTGCAGCAGGTGACGGCGGCGCTGGCGGATTACATCGAGCGCTGCAGCCTGTTGCCCGGCGCCCGGCTTCCGGCCGAGCGGGAACTGATGAGCGCACTTGCCGTCGGCCGTTCGACCATCCGCGAGGTTATCCGCCATTTCCAGGCGCTCGGCGTCGTCGAGGCCCGCAAGGGCAGCGGCACCTACCTGCTGAAACCTATCTCCGGCACGACAATCCACATGCCGTTGTCGCTGGAAACGACGCACCTGCGCGACGCCCTGCTGCAGACGCTGGAAGTGCGCCGCGGCATCGAGGCGGAGGCGGGCATGGTCGCAGCCCGCCGACGCACCCCGGAGGACCTGCAGGCAATCGAGGAGAAGCTCGACATCATGGAGCGGACGCACCGCGCCAAGGGCTCGTCCGACGTGGAAGACCTCGCCTTCCACCTTGCCATCTACGACGCCACGCACAATCCGCTGTTCAAGCAGTTGCTGGAGCAGATGCGCGGTGCTTTCGAGCGCTTCTGGGCGACGCCTTTCGATCGGCCGGATTTCGCCAGCCGGTCCTTCCCCTTCCACCGGACCCTTTTCAACGCCATCGCCGCCCAGGATCCCGAGGCCGCGCGCGCCGAAACACTGAAAATCCTCGCGGTCGTCGAGGAAGACATCAAGGAAATGTCCAAATGAGCAACGGTTTCCATCCGTTCGACGAAGCCTCCCTCATCGTTGCCCATGACGCGGGCAATGCCTTCGAGGCCGTGGTGCCACCGATCGTCCAGACGTCGCTGTTCACCTTTACCGATTATGACGACATGCTTGCCTCCTATCGCGGTGAAAAGGTCCGGCCGATCTATACGCGCGGTCTCAATCCCACGGTGCGGATCTTCGAGGAGAAGCTGGCGGAACTGGAAGGTGCGGAAGACGCGATCGGCTTTGCCAGCGGCATGTCGGCGATTTCCTCCGCGTTGCTTTCCTTCGTCGAGCCGGGCGACCGCATCGTCGCCGTCAAGCATGTCTATCCCGACGCCTATCGCCTGTTCGGCACGTTCTTCCGGCGCATGGGCATCGACGTCACCTATGTCGACGGCCGTGACGAGGAGGCGGTCGCCAAGGCGCTGCCCGGTGCGAAGCTGCTTTACCTGGAAAGCCCGACGAGCTGGGTGATGCATACCCACGACGTTGCGGCACTGGCGGCGCTGGCGAAGACCCACGGCGTCATCTCGGCCATCGACAACAGTTGGGCAAGCCCGATCTTCCAGCAGCCGATCGCGCTCGGCGTCGATCTGGTCATCCATTCGGCCACCAAATATCTCAGCGGCCATAGCGATGTCGTCGCCGGCGTCGTTGCTGGGTCGAAGGAGCTCATTGGCCGCATCCGCTCTGAAGCCTATCCCTATCTCGGCGGCAAGCTGTCGCCTTTCGATGCCTGGCTGCTGATCCGCGGCATGCGCACCCTGCCGATCCGCATGAAGGCGCATGAACGGTCGGCGCTCGAAATCGCCCGGCGCCTGCAGGCTCATGACGCCGTGGAGACCGTGTGCTGCCCGGGCCTTGCCAACCAGCTTGCGCCCGGTCTTACGGGCACGTCCGGTCTCTTCTCCTTCATCGTCAAGGAGGGCGTCGATGTCCGCGCCTTCTCCGATCACCTCACGCTTTTCAAGCTCGGCGTGAGCTGGGGCGGACACGAAAGCCTGATCGTGCCCGGCGAAATCGTCCTGTCGCAAAAAGCGCAACCCAATTCCGCGGTCGCCTTCGGCATCAGTCCGCGGTCCATACGGCTCCATGTCGGCCTGGAGGGAACGGAGGCCCTCTGGAGCGATATCGAAGCGGCGATCGCCGCCGCTTCGGCAGGCTGACACGACTGCAACCAACCCAACAATAAAGGGAACAAAATGAGGAAACTGATTGCCGCGACCCTGGTCGCCACGCTGATGGTTGGCACGGCGCTTGCCGATACCAAGCTGAAGCTCGTCGAGGTCATCACCAGCCCCGAGCGCACCGAGACGCTGAAGTCGATCGTCGCCAAGTTCGAGGCCGCCAATCCTGGCACGACGGTCGAGATCATCTCGCTGCCCTGGGGCGAGGCCTTCCAGAAGTTCGCGACCATGGTCTCGGCCGGCGAAGTCCCTGACGTCATGGAAATGCCGGACACCTGGCTGTCGCTCTATGCCAACAACGGTGTGCTGGAAAACCTCGAGCCCTATCTGAAGACGTGGGAACACACGGACGGCCTGACGGGGCGTGCGCTGGAACTTGGCCGCAACGTCAAGGACACGGCCTATATGCTGCCCTACGGCTTCTATCTGCGCGCCATGTTCTACAACAAGAAGATCTTCGCGGAAGCCGGTGTCGAAGGCCCGCCGAAGACGATGGACGACTTCGTCGCCGCTGCGGAGAAGATCAAGAAGCTGCCGGGCAAATATGCCTATTGCATGCGCGGCGGTCCGGGTGGCCTCAACGGCTGGATGATGATGGGCGCCGCGATGGCCGGCGAAAACACCTATTTCAACGCCGACGGGACGTCGAAATTCTCGGAAGAGGGCTGGGTCAAGGGCTTCACCTGGCTGATCGATCTCTACAAGAACGGCTATGCGCCCAAGGACAGCGTCAACTGGGGCTTCAACGAGATCGTCGCGGGCTTCTATACCGGCACCTGCGCGATGCTCGACCAGGATCCGGACGCTCTGATCGCCATCGCCGAGCGCATGGATGCCGCCGACTATGGCGTCACTACCATGCCCAAGGGCCCGTCCGGCAAGACCTTCCCGACCATCGGCTTTGCCGGCTGGTCCATGCTGTCGGCCAGCGCCAACAAGGAGCTGTCCTGGAAGCTGATCGCCACGCTCGAGGGGCCGGAAGGCAACATCGAATGGAACAAGAAGATCGGCGCCCTGCCGGCGTTGAAGGCGGCGGAGAACGACCCCTACTATGCCAGCGAGCAGTTCAAGGGCTGGTTCGAGGAACTGGCCGACAAGGACGCCATCCCGACCGTGATGCCGACCTATCTGGAGGAGTTCGCCTTCTTCAAGGATTCGATGGCGATCAAGACCAGCCAGGAAGCCATGCTCGGCGACATCACGCCGGAGGAAATGGCCGGCCAGTGGGCTGAATACATGACCAAGGCGCAGCAGAAGTTCCTCGCGAGCAAATAGCGCTTTGGCCTCCAGCGCAGGCGGCGACATGATGTCGGCTGCCTGCGCCCCGCTTCCCTGACAAAACAGCGCGCACGCCTTCTCGTGCCGCAAACCGGAAACAATGACGATGGTTTCTCACGCACGAGCCCGCAGCAGCGGCGCGCGCGCGGACCAGCGGCCGCTGAAGAAGCGCCTTGCCGATGCCTCCGCTCCCTATCTCTACAGCGCGCCCGCGCTGATCCTGATCGTCACCGTCATGCTGGTGCCTCTCGTGCTTGGCATCTCCTATGCCTTCCGCGACATCCAGGTGCTCAATCCCTTTTCCGGCGGTTTTGTCGGGCTCGATCATTTCAGGGCACTGTCCCAGGACCAGAACTTCTACCGCGCCCTGAAGAACACGCTCTGGTGGACCGGCTGGTCCGTCCTTCTGCAGTTCGTCTTCGGCCTGATCCTCGCTCTTTTGCTCGACAAGCCCTTCGCCGGGCGCGGCATCGTCCAGGCACTGGTCTTCCTGCCCTGGGCCGTTCCCAGCTTTCTTGCCGGTCTCAACTGGGCCTGGCTGTTCAATCCGGTCGTCGGTCCCATTCCGCATTGGCTGTTCGCACTGGGGCTGATGGACGAACCCTCCAACATCCTTTCCGATCCGCAGCTCTCGATGTGGGGGCCGATCATCGCCAATGTCTGGTGGGGCATTCCGTTCTTCGCCATCACGCTGCTGGCAGCCCTGCAGGCGATCCCGCGGGATCTCTATGAAGCGGCCAGCATCGACGGCGCCGGCCCGGTTCAGCGTTTCGTTTCGATAACCTTGCCCTTCCTCGCGCCGACGATCGCCATCACCGTGCTGCTGCGCACCGTCTGGATTTCCAACTTCGCCGACCTGATCGTCGTTATGACCAACGGTGGGCCGGCCGATCGCAGCCAGATCGTCGCCAGCTACATTTTTACCCAGGCCTTCAAGCGGCTGGATTTCGGCTATGCCTCGGCCATCGCCCTCGTGCTCCTGACGCTTCTGATCGCCTACTCGATGCTGATCGTAATCCTGCGACAGTGGCTCCTGAGCAAGGATTGAGACCATGACGGGCAAACGCATCCTCTCCGTTCTCGCGCATCGCCTGGCCATCGCCGCCTATGTCGCCTTCGCGCTATTCCCGCTCTACTGGCTCCTGAAAGTCTCGGTCACGCCGAACAAGCTGCTCTATTCCGAGGGCATCCGCATGTGGCCGTCGCAGGCGAGCCTTGAGCATTTCGAGTTCGTCCTCAAGCACAGCGAATTTCCGACCTTCTTCAAGAACAGCCTTGTCGTCGCCGGTTCCACCGCCATCGTCGTCACGGTTCTCGCCTCGTTCGCGGGCTATGCCATGTCGCGCTTCGATTTTCGCGGCAAATACTGGATCGTGACGCTGATGCTGCTGACCCAGATGTTCCCGCTGGTCATGCTGGTCGCGCCGATCTTCAAGATCCTGTCGCCGCTCGGCCTCACAAACAGCCTGACCGGGCTCGTCATCGTCTACACGGCCTTCAACGTGCCCTTCGCCACGTTCCTGATGCAGTCCTTCTTCGACGGCATTCCGAAGGATCTGGAGGAGGCCGCGATGATCGACGGCGCCACCCAGTTCGTCGCCTTCCGCCAGATCATCCTACCGCTGACGCTGCCGGGGATCGCCGCGACCCTCGGCTTCGTCTTCACGGCGGCCTGGAGCGAGCTGCTGTTCTCGCTGATGCTGATCTCCGGCAACGAGGCGGCGACATTCCCCGTCGGGCTGCTCTCCTTCGTATCGAAATTCTCGGTCGACTTCGGGCAGATGATGGCGGCCGGCGTCCTGGCGCTCATCCCCGCCTGCCTGTTCTTCCTGTTGATCCAACGTTATCTCGTGCAGGGCCTGACGGCCGGCGCCGTGAAAGGCTAATCCAATGGCATCCATCGATATCGCCGCTATCCGCAAGTCCTACGGTGCCTATCCGGTGCTGCACGGCGTCGACCTTGAAATCAGGGAGGGCGAGTTCCTGATCCTGGTCGGCCCCTCGGGCTGCGGCAAGTCCACCCTGCTGGCCATGATTGCCGGCCTGGAGCACCCCAGCGCCGGCCGCATCGAGATCGGCGACCGCGACGTCACCCACCTGCCCAGCAAGGAGCGTGACATCGCCATGGTGTTCCAGAGCTACGCGCTCTACCCGAACATGAATGTGGCGCAGAACATGAGCTACAGCCTGCGGCTGCGCAAAACCGCCAAGGAGAAGATTGCCGCCGTGGTGGCCGGGGCGGCCGGCAAGCTCGGACTCGAGCCTCTGATGGAACGCCGCCCGAAGGCGCTTTCCGGCGGCCAGCGCCAGCGCGTCGCCATGGGCCGCGCCATCGTGCGCGAGCCGAAGGCCTTCCTGTTCGACGAGCCGCTTTCCAACCTCGATGCGCGCCTGCGCGAGCAGATGCGCGCCGAGATCAAGAAGATGCACCAGGATCTCGGCGCCACCTCGATCTATGTCACCCACGACCAGATCGAGGCCATGACCCTGGCGGACCGGATCGTCGCCATGCATGGCGGCGTCATCCAGCAGGTCGGCAGCCCGCTCGAACTTTACGACAATCCTGCCAACCTCTTCGTCGCCAGCTTCATCGGTTCGCCGGGCATGAACTTCTTCGAGGGGCAGTATGCGGCAGCCGACGGGGCGGCCCGCTTCACGCTTTCCGGCTTCATGGTGCTGACGCTCGACAACGCCGCCGACCTTGCCGACGGCGCGCGCGCAACGCTCGGCATCCGGCCGGAACATGTCGTTCTCGGCGCGGAAGGCCCCGATGCGATGACGGCCACCGTCGATCTCGTCGAACCAACCGGCTTCGGCATCATCGTGCACCTGAAGCTCGGCTCCATCGCCTTCAAGGCCTTCACACTCGACCGCCGGTTCCTCGGCATCGAGGGCCAGGTCACCGTCCGGCTTCCCGCGGCGAACCTGCATTTCTTCGATGAGGCAGGCAAGAAGGTTTAGACTGGTCTTCGTCGAGGCGGGTCTGCCGCATCCGTCTTGGACTTGACGGGGGCTCGCCACCAATCGGCGCGCCATTTGGCCGAGCCCGCTGATGGGGATGCCCGCCTTGGGATTTCCCGGATGCATTCGGAACGACGGCGCGGTGCGTCACCGTGCCTTCGCTATGGGGCGATGCGGGGGTGGTGTGGCGCGCTCCGCGCAGTTCGGGGCGCAGGCCGTCGCCGCGTTGTGCGGCGATGGCGTGCAGACCATGCAGCAAGGTCAGCATGAGTTTTCCCTCCGTGCGGCTCGATGGTTCAATCAGGCGGAATTGATGTGCCAGAGCGCGGCGGAGTGGCCCCAGATGCGGGCGCACGGCGGCTCGCCCTTCGGGTCGTCGAGAGGGTCGACGTTCGGAAATAGGTCCCGCTCTCGCACTGTCGCGGCGATCTGCTCCGGGCTGAGGGCGCGCTCCAGCGTATCGAGCTGGGCGGTGGCCCATCCGGCCATGCGTTGCAGCTCGGGATGTGGATCGCCGTTTTCAGGGCGGGAGAGGGCGGCGATCCAGCGCTTCAGCCCGTCCGTGCGCCGTTGGGCGTCGAGGAGGTCGTCAAGCAGCGCCAGGCGCGTGCTTTCGCGCTGGCGGCGGGCGGCGGCCATCCGTTGCCGGCGCCCCAGGTCCTGCGGATCGTAGATATCGGGGGTGTCCATGTGCAGCTCCATCGGTTTTCTTGCCGCCGACGATAGGCTTGCTGCCCGGGTGCCTGCGCTCCGAATGTTGCCTTCAAATCGGAAATCGGCGCCGACCCGGAATGCGATTTGAAGGCAAGGATAGGCAGCGCCGTAAACTGAGTGTTGCGGCGCATCGAGTGCCTAGAGCATTTCCGGTGAAATCGGGTTCACCGGAAATGCTCTGGCTTTTTGTTTTTACAGCATTATCCGACGCCGAAGCGATCCCGCTTCGGCTGGAAATGCTCTAGCAAGTGCGGCATCCCATCTTCGGCGCGAGATCCTCAGGATGCCTGAGGCGCGTAGAACGCCAATGAACAGCCAGGACTGGAGCGCCGCTGCTCTGTTCGTGCAGGTGAGCTGCAAGACGTCGAAGCCTGGTTGACCGGCATGCAGCGCGATCGAGCGGTCGCGTTGCAGACGGGGGTGGATCAGGTTGTTTCCCCAATCGTCAGTGAGCCGGAAATCACACATGACCGTGCATCGCCGCTGGTCCATGTATCAAGCATCTTGAACGCACGCTCCGCCAGTTCGCGAAAAGGCAGGCTCAGGGTTGTAAGGCGCACACTGCCGTCGAGAGCCTCGCGAATGCCGTCAAATCCAGCGATCGCCACGTCATCGGGAACTTTCATGCCGAGCTCTCCCGCAACCCTGAGGATAGCCAGCGCCTGCTCATCCGTCGCCGCGAAAAGAGCGCGTGGTGGGGTGGCTCCGGATAACAGTATCCGGGCCACACGTGCGGCTCCAATCCGTTCGTAAGGCACGCGGTGAAGCCGAGCCGTGGTCGTAAGTCCTGCCTCGTTCATGGCGTGGAGCCAGCCGCCAACACGCTTTCCCGAAGGACCGAAATCGTTCGGGCCCGCCACGCAATGGATGTCCCGATAGCCTCGGTCGATGAGGTGGCGGGTGGCTTCGACACCGCCGCCGAAATCGTCGAAGACCACGCAGGGGTCTGTTACGCCCGGCGGCGCGGAATGGACGAAGATGCGCGGGCAACCGTCGAGTTTCGCCGGCTCGCCATTGATGCTGGTCACGAAGATGCCACGTGGGCGCAGGTCCGACATGGCCCGCTCATATTCTTCCTCGGCGGCAGAATCGTAGGCTGAATTGCCGAGCAGCGTGAGATATCCGCGCGCTTTGCCTTCGCGCTCGAATTCGCGGGAAAGTTCGCTGAAGAAGGCATTCGAGGAATCCGGCACGATGAGGCCGATGAGGTTTGAAGCACCCGCCATCAATGCGCTGGCGAGTGGATTTCGCCGGTAGTTGAGTGCGGCGATCGCAGATTCCACCTGCGCTCTGGTCTTTGAGGAAACGCGGCGCGGGCCATCGTTTAGAACGTAGCTCACGACAGCCGTCGAGGTTCCAGCAAGCCTCGCGACGTCGGCCAAAGTTGGGCGTTGCGTGCGTCCTGACAATCGCGATCTGCCTCTGAATTGCTGACCTTCCGTCTATCGCGATTACCAGAAAACCCTTCCTGAGTTCAACAGATTGTCTTGGCAGCGCTTGACAAGCTCAATTTCTAAGCGCTTAGATTGCCAGGAACAGACCGTTTATCAAACGATCCGATAGGGCATTCGACATGATGGAATCGAGTAGGGAGCTCCAGTATCCGGGCATCGGCAATGGGTCTCCGGACGTGCTGGAAGGCGTTGCCAGGATAGATTGGGTGGATCGTCACTCACCGGTGATCAACGGCTTCGTACGCAACGTGATCGGGGATGGCGCGTTGCGCGGCGTCAAGATTGCCGTGGTGGTGCATCTGGAGGCGAAGACGGCCTTCCTTGCGACCGTTTTGGCCGACGCCGGTGCGGAAGTCGCCGTTGCAGGCAGCAATCCTCGTACCACCAGCGGATCCGTTGTCCAGGCGTTGAGGGCACGTGGCCTCGAGGTCGTTTCGGAGCCCGACGGCGATCATGTCTCGTGGGAGCGCGAACTGCTTGCCGCAGCGGATTGGCAGCCCGACTATGTCATTGACGACGGGGCCGAGTTGACCATGCGGATGGCGAAGTTTCGCCCGGAGCTTTTTGCCAGACTAAAGGGTGTTTCCGAAGAAACGACGACCGGCACCGCACGTCTGGAGGCGCTCTATCTGGCCGGCAAGCTGCCTTTCCCTGCGCTGACCGCCAACAACGCGCGCTGCAAGCATCTGTTCGACAATAGATACGCCACCGGGCAAACCAGCCTGCAAGCGATCTTGCGGCTGAGCAATCGCCAGATTGCGGGGGCCAGGGTCGCCGTTGTCGGCTACGGTTATGTCGGACGCGGGGTTGCGCTCTATGCAAAGGCGATGGGTGCCAGCACGAGGGTGATCGAGATCGATCCGGTCCGCGCCCTGGAAGCCCTGATGGACGGTCATCGAGTGGGTTGCGCCGCCGACATGCTCCCGGGTTCGACCATGGTGGTGACCGCCACCGGAGGCATGCGCGCCATTGGCGAAAAGGAGTTCGGTTATCTTGACGATGACGTCATGCTCGCAAACGCCGGACATCACGATCTTGAGATCGATGTTGATGCGCTGGCTGCAGCAGCCCTCGACCGCGTTGAGCCGCGGGAGGGCATCACGACCTTCCGGTTGAACGACCGCGAGCTGCATGTTCTGTCGGGCGGAGCACTGGTCAATATCGCCGGGGGCAGCGGCCACCCGGTCGAAATCATGGATCTTACTTTCGCGGTTCAGGCGCTGGGTGCGCACCATCTGGTGACAGGCGGCCTTCAGCCGGGTGTTCACGTGATCCCAGCGGCGCTCGACAACGCGATCGCCATGGCAAAGCTCGAGAGTATGGGCATCAGGCTGGATGCCGCGCGTTCCGAGCAGCAGGACGATATCGCGCAGTGGATCGAAGGATTGACCAGATCATGACAAACAGAACCGAAACGATCCACCGCGCGGAAGCCGGCGCCCGACGTATTGCATGGGCGCGGCGCGGCATGCCCGTCCTTCGTTCAATCGAACAGCGTCTCGTCGCGAGCGGTACTGTCCGTGGTCGACGGATTGGCGTCGCGCTCGTGTTGGAACCGAAGACGGCCTCTTTGGTGCTCATGCTGCGCGATGCGGGTGCGCATGTGAGCGTCTATTGCGCCGGCAATTCGACTGACGACGCTACGGCCGACGCCCTGAGGGCGCAAGGTATCGAGGTGTTCGCGCATTCTTCGGCGGGTGACGAGGAAGATCTCGATCATGCGCGCGCATTCCTGCACACCGATCCGGAGATAATCATCGACGATGGAGCCAGTGTCATCCGGCTTGCGCATCGGGAGTTTCCGGCACTGGTCTCACGGATGATTGGGGCGGCGGAGGAGACGACCAGCGGCGTGAGGCCGTTGCGCGTCATGGAAGAAGCAGGCGAGCTTCGCATACCGGTCATCGCGGTGAACGATTCACCTGTCAAACACCTGTTCGACAATGTTTATGGCACGGGCCAGTCCTGCGTGATGGCCTTTCTTGATGTCACCAACCTGCAGCTCGCCGGCCGCGAAGTCCTCGTTATTGGTTACGGCTGGGTAGGCAAGGGCGTGGCAAAGCACGCCGCAGCGCTTGGCGCTCGCGTGGTCGTGGCCGAATTGGACCCCATCAAGGCGTTGCAGGCGGTTCACGATGGTTTTTCGGCGCGAAGCGTCGCGCTTGCCGTCCCGACAGCGGAAGTCGTTTTCGCTTCGACGGGTATCGCGGGTGTGGTGACGGAGGCGCATGTGCGCGCAATGCGGGATGGGGCGTTCCTCTGCACCGCGGGCGGAGGCAGCTTCGAATTGCCGATGGACTATCTGCGCACGCTGGGCACGGCAAAGGACGTGCGCGCAGACGTTGTCGAGTACGTTTTGCCCGGTGGCGCGCGTATCCGGGTCGTCGCAGACGGCGATTGCGTCAATTGTTCAGGGGCCGAGGGCAACCCGATCGAGGTCATGGATCTGTCGCTGTCGCTTCAGGCGATCGCTGTCGAGCAACTGGTGGTCGACGGTTCGAGACGGGCGCCCGGACTTTACGATATTCCGCCGGGCGCCGAGCGGGCCGTAGCCGAAATCCGCCTGCTCCATGAGGGCGGTGTAGTGGAACCGATGACCGAAGAACTCGAATTGGCAATGCGCAGCTGGTAACGGGATGAGGGCAAAAATGAAGCGTTCAAAAGGGATGATGGCGTCAACCGCGGTACTTGGGTTGACGGTGGTTTTGGCGGGCTGCTCGGGCGAGTCGGGCCCTGCCGATAAACTGAGCACGGGTCCGATTCCGGATGCCAAGGCGACCTTGACGGTCTGGTCTTTCCTGCCGAGCAACTACCCGGCCGGGCCGGAGGCCTACAATGAGCTTATCAAGGACTTTCAGGCGCTGCATCCGCAGGTGACGATAAACCTCGTCGACATGCCCTACGGCACCTATTTCGACCAAGTACGCAATTCCCTGGTGGCGCAGAGCGGGCCCGACGTCATCACCATGTATGGTGCGGCACAGGCCTACAGCTACAAGAACGGCCTGTTTCCGCTGCAAGACGTGATCTCGGCCGATCTGCGTCCCCAGCTTAAGTTCGTCGACGAAAACTACTCGATCGACGGCAATCTCTACATCGTCCCCACCGGCAGCTACGGCTATGTCATGCTGGCGAATGTAAAGAAGTTTGCCGAGGCCGGCATCGATCCCAAGACGGCAACCGCAACGTGGTCAGGTCTGCTGGAGACCTGCAAGTCTCTTTCACAGAAGGGTATCCAGCCGATATCTTCGGGCTGGAAGGACGGCTATCTGCTGGAAACGTACATGTACATGTTCACCAGCCAGATGATGGACAAGCCCACGCTCGCCAAATGGGTCAAGGGCGAGTTGAAAATGGACGACAAGATCTTTGTCGATGCCGCCAACTACGTTCTCGAAATGAATGCCGCCGGATGCTTCGGCGATGATAGATCGCTGGGTCGCAACATGTATGACGACACCACGATCCAGTATTCGTCGGGCGAATCAGCGATGCATATCGTCGGCAACGTAAACGGTGCGGCGAGCGC